>NZ_JAMYTN010000002.1:0-490564 GCF_040322455.1 Mesorhizobium sp. M0139 | reverse complement strand
TCCATGCCCACCCGCTCGGCATCATCGACACACGGCACATGAAGCTTGTCCGCCGCAGCGCCGCGCCAACCAATCCGCTTGGCGCTGCGGCGGACACATAGGGGGAGAGAAGTGTCACCTATGTATCCGGTTCAAAGTGTTACCCATCTATCGGCTGGACATCGGCAGGACAATGAGGGGCAGCACGCATGCAGGCGATTGGCGAACGGCCTTAGCAGTTGGCGCCTTCTGACAATCGGTTCAGCATCGAACTACAATTTGCAGGCGTTGGCGCCGCCCCTCATCCGCCTGCCGGCACCTTCTCCCCGTATAGTGACGGGGAGAAGGGGGCGAACTTCGATCAGTCTTCGTTGGCCTTGACGTGGACGCCCAGCGTCTTGGTCAGGTCGGCCGGGTTGGACATGGCGCCGGCCATGATCAGCGCGAACGGCACCGCTGCGGGCGGCTCGGCCGAAATCTCGAGGCTCTTCGGATCGTCGAGATACTTGCTCACCGCGGCCGTCACTTCGGCGGTCAGTTCGGGATTGTTGAGCTGCGCCATGCCGAACGGCACGATCGCCTTGGCCTGGTTGGCGATGTCCTTGCCCGACATGCCCTGCTGCTTGCCGACATACTCAAGCACTTTGCCGGTGAGCGAATCGTCGTCGAAGCGGATCGATGCGCTGTTGAAGGAGAGCTGCTGCAATAGTCCGAGCAGGGCCATGCCTTGCGCCGAATTGTCGGCGCCTTCCGGCTGCGCCGCCATCTTCTTCTGCATCTCCTGCAGCGACTTGACGAAGTCGACCGTGTAGCCGCCGAGGCCGAAGGTCATGCCGAGCGTGCCGGCATTCTCGACCGAGATGTCGTATTTCGACAGGTCCATCTTGCCGTCGCTCGGCTGCCAGGTGCCGCCGATTTCGATATTGCCCGAGATGTTCTGGTAGCCGAGGGCCTCGATGGCTTCCTTGGATTTCGCATCGTCGACCAGGGTCAGGTCGGCGTTGAACTTTTCCGTGGTGGCGGAAAACTCCATCGCCTTGCCGTCGGCCGGCGGCGTGATCTGGACAGCAAGCCCATCCACCGAGAAGGCGGTCTTGTCGGCAACCTTGACCGTCAGGTTTTCGAGTTCGGCCGACTTGTAGATCATCATCGAGCCGAGCGGGCCTGTAGCGCCCTCAGCCGGGATGTTGGCGTCGTGGATGACGAAGGGGGTGAGGTTGAGCGTGACGCCGTCCTTGCTGTGCTCGAAGGCCGAAGTCGTGATGGTCGCGACATCGAAGCCGCCATTGGCTTCGGTCACGCCCTCGAGCTTGACGTCGCCGATCGGCAGCGCCTCCTTTTCGGCCGCCGGTTTGACCGACACGCCCTGCAGCACCATGCTGGAATTGTCGCCGGTAACGCCGGTCCAGGTGATATCGACGCCCTGGACGGCAAGTGCGGCCTTCAGTCGGTCGGCAACCGCCGTGTCTTGCGCAAAGGCGGCATTCAGCGGCAGCGTCAGCAAAAAGGTCGAAAAAGCAAGTTTCTTGAGTGTCGAACGTTGGATTGTCATCGCGAGTTCCCTGAGAGAGTCCTGAAAAAAGTGTTTTCTCAATTCTACGCCATCACCATTCCGTGACGAACTGGACGGGAAAAAGGCGCCTTCCCGCAGATTTGTCGAAAATCACGGCGAAAGGCAAATCGGAGCGGGAGCCTTCGCCCGATGCGGTGAATATGTCATGAAGGTCGGGCTCCCCTGCGTACCGTCTCCTGCCTTAGAGAGGGCGTGTAACAGATTGATGTTGGTTGGCAACAGCACTGCTACCGTTGCTGTTGCACAGGGACGGCAAGGGGGAACATGAAGTCCGTCACATCCATTGTCGGACCTTGAGCCGCCCTCGTAAGCCCAAAGGCTGCAAAGTGCGGATTTCCGCAGCCCCGCCTTGCCGCGAATCACCCGCTCGGCTAGTCCAGCCGCATGGGAAAAAGGATTTTGCCGCCTGAAAATGGCGGCGGTGACCACATCGAACCGGTCGATCTGAAGAAGGCGCTGGAAGAGCGCTATCTCGCCTATGCGCTCTCGACCATCATGCACCGGGCGCTGCCTGACGTGCGAGACGGGCTGAAGCCTGTGCATCGCCGCATCATGCATGCCATGCGGCTGCTCAGGCTCAACCCCGACCAGGGCTTTGCCAAATGCGCCCGCATCGTCGGCGACGTGATGGGCAAGTTCCATCCGCACGGCGACCAGTCGATCTACGACGCGCTGGTGCGCCTGGCGCAGGATTTCTCCATGCGCTATCCCCTCGTCGACGGGCAGGGCAATTTCGGCAATATCGACGGCGATAACGCCGCCGCCATGCGCTATACCGAGGCGCGCATGACCGAGGTGGCGAGCGATTTGCTTGCCGGCATCACCGAGGACGCCGTCGATTTCCGGCCGACCTACAATGAGGAGGATGAGGAGCCAGTGGTGCTCCCCGGCGCCTTCCCGAATCTGCTCGCCAACGGCTCCTCCGGCATTGCGGTCGGCATGGCGACGTCCATCCCGCCGCACAATGCCGCCGAGCTTTGCAACGCAGCGCTGCAGCTGATCGAGCAACCGGACGCGCCGGTGACAAAGCTGATGGAGTTCGTCCAGGGACCGGATTTCCCGACCGGCGGCATCATCGTCGACAGCCGCGCTTCCATCCTGGAGGCCTATGAGACCGGCCGCGGCGGTTTTCGCGTGCGCGCCAAATGGGGCCAGGAGGACCAGGGCAGGGGCACCTGGAGCATCGTCGTCACCGAAATCCCCTACGGCATCCAGAAGGCCAGGCTGATCGAAAAGATCGCCGAGCTTTTGATCGCGCGCAAATTGCCGCTGCTCGAGGATGTCAGGGATGAAAGCGCCGAGGACGTCCGCATTGTGCTGGTGCCGAAGAGCCGTTCAGTAGATCCCGGCATTCTGATGGAATCGCTGTTCAAGCTGACCGAGCTTGAAAGCCGCTTTCCCCTCAACATGAACGTTTTGTCGCGGGGCAAGGTGCCTAACGTCCTGTCGCTGAAGGGCGTGCTGAAGGAGTGGCTCGACCATCGCCGCGATGTGCTGATCCGCCGCTCGAAGCATCGGCTTGGCGAGATCGAGAAGCGGCTGGAAATCCTTGCCGGCTACCTGATCGCCTATTTGAACATCGACGAGGTCATCAGGATCATCCGCGAGGAGGATGAGCCCAAGCAGGTGATGATGGCCCGCTGGTCGCTCACCGACACCCAGGCCGAAGCCATCCTCAACATGCGGCTGCGCGCCTTGCGCAAGCTGGAAGAGTTCGAGATCCGCAAGGAGTTCGACGGTCTCACCACCGAAAAGAAGCAGATCGAGGCATTGCTGGCATCCGACGCCAAGCAATGGTCGACGATCAAATGGGAAGTCACGCAGGTTCGCGACAAGTTCGGCCCCGAGACCGAACTCGGCAAGCGCCGTACCCAGTTCGCCGACGCGCCGGAGCATGACCTGACCGACATTGCGCACGCCATGATCGAGCGCGAGCCGGTCACCGTGGTGGTCTCGGAAAAAGGCTGGCTGCGAGCGATGAAAGGCCATCTGGCCGACCATTCCACGCTCACCTTCAAGGAAGGCGACAGCCTCAAGCTCGCCTTCCATGCCCAGACCACCGACAAGATCCTGGTCTTCACCACCGGCGGCAAATTCTACACCATCGGCGCTGACCGGCTGCCAGGCGGCCGCGGCCATGGTGAACCGATCCGCATCATCGTCGACATGGACAACGACCAGGACATCGTCACCGCTTTCGTCCACGACCCGAAGCGCAAGCTGCTGCTCGTCTCCTACGATGCCAATGGTTTCGTCGTGCCGGAGGAGGAGGTCGTCGCCAACACCCGAAAGGGCAAGCAGGTGATGAACGTCAAGGCGCCCGACGAGGCCAAGGCCTGCGTCCCCGTGTCAGGCGATCATCTCGCCATTGTCGGCGAGAACCGCAAGATGCTGGTGTTTGCGCTCTCCGAAATTCCGGAGATGGGCCGCGGCAAGGGCGTTCGCCTGCAGAAATACAAGGATGGCGGTCTGCTCGACCTGAAACCCTTCACGCTGGCGAGCGGCCTGTCGTGGCAGGATTCCGCAGACCGCACCTTCGTCAGGTCGCGCGAGGAGCTGGCGGAATGGATCGGCGCGAGAGCGTCGGCCGGTCGCATGGTGCCGAAGGGATTCCCGCGGACCGGGAAATTTGGTTGAAGCTGCTGATCTCCCCCCAAGTGGGGGAGATGGCCGGCAGGCCAGAGGGGGGCGCTGTCCCGCCAGCGCATCAAATGGTCATGGCTCGCCACTCGGTCGCAACTCTTGGGTCTTCAATGTCGGGTGCCAGGCTGGCGATCCTTCGCGACCCCCTCTGGCCTGCCGGACATCTCCCCCACAAGGGGGGAGATTGGCAGCTTCACCAACCATTTGGACTATCGTCACGATTGCGGCACTATAACAGTGCATAAACGCTGTTAGGCCGGGGAGAATTGACCGTTTGAAGGAAGCGAAGATCCAGAAGCCTGAGCGTCAGCAGCGCCTGTTCGGCCTGTCGACTCCGTTGCGATCAGCTGTCATTCCTCCGCTGTCGGCGGCGCGCTGGCTGTTGGTGCTGATCGTCGCCGCCGGCGTTTATTTCTTCCACGGGTTCCTGTTTCCCGTGCTGGCAGCCCTCGTCATTGCTTTTGCCAGCTGGCCGCTCTACCGCCGGCTGCTTGCCGGTGTCGGCGGTAACCGCACCGTCGCCGCGACGCTCGCCATCCTATTCATCCTCGCCTTCCTGGTGGTGCCGATAGCGCTCGCCGGCACCTACGCCATCAACGAGGTCCGCGAATGGGTCGGCTGGGCGATCGAGACCAACAGGCACGGCGCGGTCACACCGCACTGGATCACCTCGCTGCCTGTCGTCGGCGAGTGGCTGAACGAACAGTGGATCGACAATTTCGGCCATCCCGGCGGCATCGGCGAGCTGATCCAGCTGGTCAGCGGCGCTAATATCGGCAGCATCTATCGCGGCGTGCTGGCTGCCGGCGGCAGCGCCTTCGGCCTGTTGCTGACGCTGCTGTTCATGATGATCGCGCTGTTCTTCGCCTACCGCGACGGCGAACACTTTGCCAGCCAGATCGACCGGCTCGGCGAACGCATCCTGCCGACGCGCTGGGAGCGGATTTCGCGCGTCGTGCCGGCGACCATTTCCTCGACCGTTACCGGCATGACCG
The DNA here is from genome assembly GCF_040322455.1 of Mesorhizobium sp. M0139. NCBI lineage: Bacteria > Pseudomonadati > Pseudomonadota > Alphaproteobacteria > Hyphomicrobiales > Phyllobacteriaceae > Mesorhizobium > Mesorhizobium sp. M0139. The sequence continues at coordinate 485,374 of NZ_JAMYTN010000002.1, read as the reverse complement.
TGATCGCCATCGGCGAGGGGCTGGTGCTCGGCATCGCCTACTGGCTGGCCGGGGTGCCGTCGCCGGTGACGCTGGGCGCATTGACCGGCGTGATGGCGCTGATCCCCGGTGGCGCGCCGCTGTCGTTTACGCTTGTGTCGATCTACCTCGCCGCCAGCGGCTCGCCGATGGCGGGTCTGGCGCTGTTCATCTGGGGCGCAGTGGAACTGTTCATCGTCGACAAGACCTTGCGCCCGAAGCTGGTCGGCGGGCCGATCAAGCTGCCCTTCCTGCCGACCTTTTTCGGCCTGATCGGCGGCGTAAAGACAATGGGCTTTCTCGGCCTGTTCATCGGCCCGGTGCTGATGGCGCTGCTCGTCGCGATCTGGCGCGAATGGCTGCGCGAGGTGGAACTGGCCGAAGACACCGTTCCCGACGCGGCGGCCGAGCTCGAAGGCGGGCCGCCGCAGATCGAGATTGTCGCCGGCCCGGCGAAGAAAAGTCAGGCTGGGTAAGCGACGGCGAGCGCTGCCCGGCGCTTGCGCCCTTCATGCAACTGCCACAGGGAATGGGCAACCAGCGTGACGATCAGGATCACGCCGCCGATCAAGCTGTTGCGCGACGGCGTCTCGGCAAAGATCATCCATATCCAGACCGGCGCCAAAACCGTTTCCAGGAGATAGAACATCGCCACTTCCGGGCCGGAAATGTATTTCGGCCCGTTGGCCAGGCAGAAGAAGGCGAACGGCATGATGACGGCGCCGTTGAAAATGATCCACCATGGCGCTTCCACCTGGAAACCGGTCCTGGAGACCATGAGCGCCGCCAGCCAGAACGGCAGCAGGACGCCGGTCAGCGCGGTGAATCCCATATCCCTGCCGCTGGCGCGTGAAACGGTGATGGCGCAGGCAATCGCCAAGGCCGAACACAGCGCCATCACATCGCCGAACAGATTTCCCGTGCCGACGGAATCGCCGACGATGATCGCGATGCCGACGATCATCAGCGCCATTGCCGCAACCGTCAGCGGCTGCGGTCGCTCCTTCAGAAACAGCCACGACAGCAGCGCCGAGAACATGGTGGAGAAGGCCAGGATGAAAACCAGATTGGCGGTCGAGGTGTTGTAGACGGCGGTGATGAAGGCGATTGCGCCGAGCCCGTAGAGTGTGGCGACCACGAGCCCCGACCAGCCGGGTATCAGCTGCGGAGCATTCTTGCTGAACGAGCGCCAGATGGCCCATACGATCAGCCCTGCCACGAAGGTGCAGCCGGTGCGCAGCAAAAGGATCGTCCAGGCTTCGCCATGGGCGAGCCGGATCAGGGGAATGTCGATGGTCAGCGCCAGCCCGCCAAGCGCGGTGAGCAGAAGTCCTTTGGTGTGGGCATTGTGAGAGGACATGCAACGGCTTTCGCAATGAGTTGAGCAGATGCCGGTCGGCGCAATCGCCCGCCAACGGGCGGAAGACCAGCATCGTCTCGGCTGAAAATGTTTAGATCAGGATCTGGTAAGAAGAAAAATCAGCGCGTGACCGCTTCGTGGTCGTAGCGTTCCCAGCCCTTCGGGCCGAGATGCTCCTGCGGCATGAAGCGCATTTTATAGTTCATCTTGCGCGAGCCGTTGACCCAGTAGCCGAGATAGACATGGGGCAAGCCCATGGCCCGGGCGCGGGCGATATGGTCGAGGATCATGAAGGTGCCGAGCGAGCGGTCCTCGAACTCGGGATTGAAGTAGGAATAGACCATCGACAGGCCATCGGCCATCTTGTCGGTCAGCGCCACGGCGATCAGCTCGCCCTGGCCCTTGCCGGTGATAAATGTGTCGGGGCCGCGGCGCCGGTATTCGATCACCTTGGTGTCAACATGGGTATCCTCGACCATCATGGCGTAATCGAGCACCGTCATGTCGGACATGCCGCCGCGGCGGTGGCGGGCGTCGAGATAGCCGCGAAACAGCGAATACTGCTCGGTCGACGGCTGCGCGTCGTGCATGGCGCCGATGAGATCGGAATTGCGCTGGATCACCCGCTTCATGTTGCGGCTGGCGGTGAACTCCTGCGCCAGGATGCGCACCGAGACGCAGGCGCGGCAGGTCTCGCAGGCGGGACGGTAAGCGATGTTCTGCGAGCGCCGGAAACCGCCTTGCGTCAACAGGTCGTTCATCTCCGGCGCCTTGTCGCCGACCAGATGCGTGAACACCTTGCGTTCGAACTGGCCCTCAAGATACGGACACGGCGATGGCGCGGTCAGGAAGAACTGCGGCGACTGGGTCGGATGGTGCGTCATCGAACCTTGGGAACACTCCTGCGAATCGCTCTACCTTTGGCTTGGCTGGCGAAAAATTCAACAGGATTGTGAAGGCGGGGTTGAACGGACCCCTTCACATTTGCGCACAAATGCCTGTTGGCGTCGGTTGAACGCCGGTTCAACGGTCGCTGCGGCTGACGACGGTGCCAAGCAGCAGGTCGTGCAGTGTGCGCTTGCGATCGGAAAACAGCGTCACCAGGAGGACGAGCGGCGTCAGGATGACCGTGCTCGCCCAGAACAGCACCGAATGGACAACGGCGGTGAGGCCGTCGATACGGCTGCCGTCGAGACGATCGAGCCGAATGCCCATCATCTTCATGCCTGATGTGGCCTGGTTGCGACCGCCCAGCGTGTTCCAGATGTAGAGAATGGCGACCGCCGGCACGAGGATGGAATACAGCGCCCAGCCAAGACCGAATGTCAAAAGGCCAAGCACGGCCACCAGGATCGCGAACGGAATGGTGAGCAGCGCCACGATGCAATAGTCGATGATGAAGGCCAGGATGCGCCGCGTGCGCACACCGTCATAGGCCCTGACGTCGTCGAGCCTGCTGGTGATGATTTCGCCGTCAAGTACGCGCGCGTTCATGTCATGTCCTCATAACAGGCGCCACGCTAGGGTGCGCCGCCACTGAAATGGTGAAGACCGCGGGCGGAATCAAGATCGGTTCGTCCATCGGTCCGGCTCGGCAGTGTGACGCGGTTGAGCCGATTGAATTTGGTGGACGGATGGCGTTAGCTTGCTGCGGCGCAACAAGACGCCGAGGGGACGGGGTTACATGGATTACGACATGCTGGTCATCGGCAGCGGCCCTTCCGGGCGCCGCGCCGCGGTGCAATCGGCCAAGCTCGGCAAATCGGTGCTGGTGGTCGACAGGGGCCGGCGCCTCGGCGGCGTCTCGGTGCACACCGGCACCATCCCGTCGAAGACGCTGCGCGAGACGGTGCTGAACCTGTCCGGCTGGCGCGAGCGGGGCTTTTACGGCCGCGGCTACCGGGTCAAGCAGGACATCTCCATCGCCGACCTGGTCGAGCGGCTGCACAAGACGCTCGACCACGAGGTCGAGGTGCTGCAGCACCAGTTTATGCGCAACGCCGTCAAAAGCGTGCGCGCCATGGCGAAATTCGTCGGCCCAAACAAGGTCAGCCTGACGGCAGACAATGGCGACTACTCGGAGGTTGGTTTCACCAATGCGCTGATCGCGGTCGGCACCAGGCCGCACCGGCCGCGCGACGTGCCTTTCGACAAGATCCGCGTCTTCGACAGCGATGAGATGCTGGAACTCGACCATCTGCCGCGCACGCTGACGGTGATCGGCGCCGGCGTCATCGGCGTTGAATATGCGACGATCTTTTCGGCGCTCGACGTGCCGGTGACGCTGGTGGAGCCGCGCAACACCATCCTCGATTTCGTCGACCGCGAGATCGTCGACGACTTCATCCACCAGATGCGCGACCGCGGCATGACCATTCGCCTCGGCAGTACGGTCAAGGAAATCGTCTCAAAACCCGACTATGCCGAAGTGACGCTCGCCGATGGCCGCACCATCCGCTCCGAGATCGTGCTTTACGCCGCCGGCCGCAGCGGCAATCTCGGCAGCCTCGGCCTCGACGTGGTCGGCATCGAGGCCGATTCCCGGGGCCGCATCAAGGTCGATCCGCAGACCTTCCAGACCAGTGCGCCCAACATCTATGCCACCGGCGACGTCATCGGTTTCCCCAGCCTTGCCTCGACATCGATGGAGCAGGGCAGGGTGGCCGCCTGCCACGCCTTCGGCGTGCAACTGCCACCGCCGCCGGAAACCTTCCCCTATGGCATCTACGCCGTGCCGGAAATCTCCACCGTTGGTCAGTCGGAGGAGCAGGTGCGCGAGAGCGGCGCTGCTTATGAAGTCGGTCTGGCGCGGTTCCGCGAAACCTCGCGCGGCCACATAATGGGCGTCAACTCCGGCTTTCTGAAACTGCTGTTCTCGGTCGAAACGCGCCGCCTGCTCGGCGCCCACATCGTCGGCGAAGGCGCCACCGAACTGATCCATATCGGCCAGGCGGTGATCAACCTCGGCGGCACGGTTGATTTCTTCGTCAACAACACCTTCAACTATCCGACGCTGGCCGAAGCCTACAAGATCGCCGGGCTCGATGCCTGGAACCGGATGGGACAGGGCTAGGCGACGAGCATCTGCTCAGCCGTTCCGCCGGGCGCCGATGCGGTCTACCAAGGTCTCTTAGCCTGCCTGGCGTGCGACCAATGCTGGTCCCGCCAGCCATTGCCGGACGATGGCGGCATCCGGGTCGCCGATTTCGTGACCTGAAGGCACGATGCGCGCATCGACCTCGGCGCCATGTTTGTTGAGCAGCCTCACCAGTGGCGGCGCAAACGGCCCGTAGGTCTCATCGGCGGCACCGGCGACAATCAGGACGCGCGTTCCGGTCAGATTGGTTGCCGGCGCATCGTCAAGCACGGGCATTGCTCTCAGCAACGCCGCTTTTCGGACGAGGCCGGAGTTGAGCAGCATCAGGCTGGAAACCAGATTGGCGCCGTTGGAATAGCCGAGGAAAGTCGCCCGGGCGAGGTCGAGCCCGTGGCGCTTTGCGGCCTCGCTTGCGAAGGCGGCAAAGGCCAATGTTTCGGCACGGATGCTCGCCTGTTCGAAACTGGTCGGCGTGATCCGCTCGAACCAGCGGAAGCCGTCTTCTTGGCGGATGCGGCCACGCACCGCGACCAGCGTGGCGTTGGGGGCGATCTGCCTCGCAATCGGCACCATCGTCGTTTCGTCGACACCCGATCCGTGCAGTAAAAACAGGCTCTCGCCGCCGGCATTCTCCGGCTTGAGGAGGCGGTAGGGAAACGCCAGATCCTGATGCAGAAAGGCGTTCTCGTCGCTATATCGATGCACGCTCATATCTCATTGATTTCACGGAGACATTGGTCCTTTGCCAGCTTCAAAACGGAATATTTTCACGCTCCGCGAAATGTGATTGCAACAGGCTCATTTCAGACCGTTTCTGCGCCGATATGCTCCCTGCGGGAGGAATCGAAGCGGTGTGCGCCGATGGTCGCATCCCGGCATGAACAACGCGAGCACCCTTGCTCTCCTTTGAGGCCTTTTGTCGATGACCCTGCCAGTTCCGCCCGATCGCGCCCCGCGTATCGCCGATCGCGCTCCGCGTATCGCCGATCGCGCTCCGCGTATCCCCGATCGCGACACGCGCATTGACGTGTTCCGTGCGCTCGCACTCCTGACCATCTATATCGACCACGTGCCGGGCACCGTCTTCGAAACGCTGACCTACAAGAATTTCGGATTCTCGGACGCGGCGGAAGCCTTCGTGCTGATTTCCGGCATGTCGGTCGCACTCGCATATGGCACCAAGTTCCAGCCGGGCGGCCGGCTGCTGGCGATGTTGAAGATGTGGCGCCGGGCCGGCGTGCTTTACAGCGCCCACATCGTCACCACCATGGTTGTGATGGCGTTGTTCTGCGCCGCGGCGGTGTTCGGCCGGCGGCCGGAACTGCTCAAGCTGATCAACATCGAGCCGCTGATGAAGAACACGCCGGAGGTCATGATCGGCATTGTCACGCTCGGCCACCAGCTTGGCTACAACAACATCCTGCCGGTCTATGCGGCGCTGCTGTTGATGGCGCCGCTCTTCCTGCTCTTCGTCAGCTACCGGCCGCTGCCGGCGCTGGTCTTTTCCGGCGCGCTGTGGCTCGTCGCCGGCCTCTGGCAGATCGCGCCGCCGAACTATCCCGAGCCCGGCTTCTGGTTCCTCAACCCGCTGTCCTGGCAATTCCTGTTCAACATCGGCCTTGCCGGCATGCTGCATGTCAGGCGCGGCGGCACAATTCCCGTCAATCGTTGGCTGGTGGGCGCCGCGGCGACCTATGTCGCGGCAGCGGCGGTCTGGGTGCACAGCCCGCTCTGGGGCGAGATAACGTGGTTTAACCTGCCCGTGGTGATCGGCGGCTTCGACAAGACGTTCCTGTCGCTGCCGCGGCTCCTGCACATATTGGCGGTGAGCTATCTGATCGTCGCCCTGCCGGCTTTCTCGAACCTGTTCCGTCTCAGCCCGGACCATCCGCTTGCCCTGCTCGGCAAGCGCTCCTTGCCGGTGTTCCTCGCCGGCACGCTGATCGCCATGGCGGCGCAGGTGATGAAGCTGATCAATCCGGGCGGCTTTGCCTATGACGTCTTGCTGATTTCGGCCGGCATCGCCATGCAATTCGCGCTCGCCTTCTATCTTGAGTGGCTGTCCGGCATCGGCTTGGGCAAAAAGCCGGTTCGCAAAGAAGCGCCAGCCGTTCACCAGACCTTCGGCATGCCCGCGATGCCAAGGCTAAGCCGATGATCCCACATCAGCCGCCTAGCTAGCAGGCGAGGGGCCGGACGACCCCCGCACCACAAGATCGACCGGCAGCAATTGCCGGTGCTGCGAGCCGTCATTTTCGAGGATCGCCTTGACGGCCAGCCGGCCCATCTCGGCGATCGGCTGGGCGACAGTGGTTAGTGGCGGCTCGGAGTCGGCGCCTTCCGGCACGCCGTCGAAGCCGACGATTGACACATCGCCCGGCACGGCAATGTTACGCTCGCGCAGCCAGTCGAGCGCATGCAGCGCGATCTTGTCCGACATGGCCAGGATTGCCGTCGGCGTCTGCGGCAGCGCGAAAATATGATCGAGGCCGGCCCGAACGCTCGCCTCGTCATTGAGGGTTTCGTAGATTGGCACTTGCGAGACGTCGATGCCGAAGCGGGAGAGCTCGCCGAAATAGCCACGCAGACGGTCGCGTGTGCCCGAGTAGAGGGATGTCGTCTCGACTTGCTCCTGCGTGACGGGACCAAAGCCAGCGTCGGCAGATTCCAGGGCGAGTACGGCAAAGCTGCGATGGCCGAACTCGGCCAGATGGCGCGCCGCCAGACCCGCGCCGGCGACGTTGTCGACGCCGATCGCAGCGACCGCCTCATTTTCCGAATCGAGATCAAGCGCCACGAAAGGCAGTTTGCGTTCGCGCGCCAGTTCGACCAGCCGCGACCCACCCTCGATGCAGAACACGATGAAGCCGTCGACCAGGGCGCTCTGGATGTTCCAGGCGAGCTGCTCGCTGTTGGCGGCCGAGACCAGCGAAATTCCGGCGCCGGTGGCGTCGCAGGCCTGCGAAATGCTGGCCATCATGACGCGGGCAAAGGGATCGTCGAAGAAATAGGACAATGGTTCTGCCGTTGCCACGCCGATGGCGTTGACCTTGCCGGCGCGCAGCAGCCGGCCCTTGGGATCCGGGCCGGCATAGCCCATCGCTTCCGCCGCCGCCTTGACCCGCTCGCGGACCTCTTCGCGCACGATTTCCGGGCGAGCGAACACGTTGGACGCGGTACCGTGCGAGACCCCGGCCGCCTTGGCGATGTCGGCAAGCCGCACTGGTCTCGTCTTGCCGGAGGTCAATGCCGTCATTTTCGTCTCCTGAACCGGAGCCTGTTTAGCACTTTCGTTGGATCGGTTCAAATTTTCCCTTGATCGGACGGCGGAGAGAGTCTATATTTGAATCGATCCAAGGGATTCACCAAGTACAACATGGATCGATTCAAGAGGAGGGTGCCATGCATCCCGTGAATTATCTGTTCGAAGACATCTATGGCAATGATTGGGGCATAGTCTCCGACGCCGCCACCCGCAAGCGCCGCGACAAGGTCGGGCCGTGGAGGCGTGACCTGCAATACCTTGTGAAACGCAAGCGCAACTGATCGGCCCCGGCATTTTCGTGCCAGCTGATTGGATCGATTCAAGTTCTTGAAGAGGAGAACGAACATGCATCCCGTGAAGCATCTGTTCGAAGACATTTATCGCAACTACTGGGGTATCTCGCCTGCCACGGAGCAGCCGGAAAGGCGGCGGCCGACCAAGTCTGCCAAGCGCAACCGCGACCTGCTGCCGCAAAACCGGCAGGATTAAGCCTCGTGTGATATCTGATGGGGCAGGGTTCTTGGCTCGTCAGGACCGTTGCCGCACGAGCGCCGAGGCCGCGATCACCAGCCAGCCCGCGATGAGCAAGGTGCCGCCGATCGGCGCCGACATCGGGAACAGCCGCGATCCCACGAAATCCCGTGCCAGCAGATCGCCGCAGAACAGAACAAGCCCGACGAGCAGCACCAGGCTGCCGATCCGCAAGATCCGGTTTGCGCCGGCGAGGCCGACGGCCAAAAACACCGGCGCATGCATGAGCAGGAAGGATGCGGCCGTGCCGACGAACGCGCCGCCGAGATGCGCTGAAGCCGCCGACAGCGCCACGCCCGCCGCGCCGGCAATGCCGCCGGCGAAAACGAGGATGCGCGCGCTGTTTGCTGGTGCTGACTCGGCGATGCTCATGTCTCGGGCTCCGTGATTGACGATAGGCGGCGCGACCTGTCTGTCAGGATTTTTCCGATATCGCCAGCATGTCGCGCGTGCGGCGCGCCTGGGCCAGCCAATTATACGCGGCACCGCCCGCCATCAGCACCGACGTGCCGAGAAACACCGCGCGCATGCCGAAATGGCCGCCGACGAAGCCGCCCAGCAGCGGCCCCGCGACCTGGCCGACATATTGCGCCGAGATTGCCAGGCCCAGCACATTGCCGCCGACCCCATCGGGAACATTGTGGCGGATGACGCTGGTGATGCAGGGCAACAGCCCGCCCAGCACCAGACCCATAAGGAACCGCAGCCCGACCAACTGCCAGCTCTCGGTGACGAAGGCCTGCGGTATCAACAGCAGCGCCGAGACGGCCAGCGATGCGACGATGACGTTCCAGTGGCCGATGCGGTCGGCGAGCTTACCCAGCCGTGACGCCGACAGGATGGCGCCCAGCGCCGCCGCCGACATGACGACACCGGAGACCAGCGTCACCCGGCTTGCGTCCGCGACCAGTTGCTGGACGTAGACGGTGATGATCGGCTCGATCGACATGTTGGCGAAGGTGAACAGCATGCCGGTTGCCAGCATCGCCACGACAGGGCGTTTGTCGGGGATCTGCGCCCAACCGCCCTTTGGTTTCTCCTTGGGTTGTGCCTGCATTGGCGGGCGAGGCATCTCCTTGATCAGGAACGTCGTCGCCAGCGCCGCCAGGAAAATGACGCCGCCCGCGATGAGGAAGGTGGCGCGAATACCGATCAATGGCGGCAGCGCGCCGCCAAGCAACGGGCCGACCAGGGAGCCTGCGGTGATGCCGGCCGACAGCACGCCAAGCGCCCAGCCGGAGCGCTCCTTCGGCGTCTGCATGGCGACAAGGATCGTCGAGCCTGAGGAATAACCGCCGGCAAAGCCGATCAACAGGCGCAAAAGCACCAATTGCCAGACGGTCTGCACCATGCCGGTCAGCGACATGCAGATCGCCATGCCGAAACTGGCGCGCACCAGCATCACCTTGCGGCCATAACGGTCACCCAGCCGTCCCCACAGTGGCGCGACAAGGGCGGCGGCAAGGAAGGTGGCGCCGAAAGCAATGCCGGACCATTGCACGATCGCCGCGTGGCCCACGGCGCCCAGCTGTTCGACATAGAGCGGCAGGAACGGCAGCAGCAACGTCATCGCCACAAGCGTGCTGAATGATCCGGCAAAGCACACGAACAGGTTGCGCCGCCAATGAATGTTGTAGGTGGAAGGCGCTTCGGCGGCCTGCGCTGCACTGTCCTGCGGCATGTCCTGTCCTGTCCGCTTGCTGCGGATACCATTTTGGGATACCAACTTGGTACCTCATGGACGCAAAGCCCGGCTGCTGTCAATCAGGCGCTCTCAAAGTGATCGGCAAGACCAACGGCCGATCGCCAGCAATGGAAGCAACTATGTCGCAGATGCAGATCGTCGAAAAAGCGCTTCGCGAGATGATCCTTGGCCTCGAGATCGGTCCTGGCGAGCGGCTGACGGAGCGCTGGATCGAGAGCCGCTTCGGCGCCTCGCGCACGCCGGTCAGGGCAGCCCTGCTGCGGCTGGAGACGGAAGGGCTGATCTGCCGCGACGGGCGCGGTTGGACCGTGTCGCCGATCAACCTTGCCGAATTGGAACAGATCGCTGTGTACCGCGAAGCGGTCGAGGTCGCGGCGGTCAGGCTGACTTCGGCGCTGGCCGACAGGAGCGCAGCCGATGTCATCGAGGCGATGCTGGACTCCTGCGACACTGCCACGCCGCGCGAGGAATGGCACCGCGTCGGCATGGATTTCCATATCGAACTGGCGCGGCTCTCCGGCAACGAGTTCCTGTTTCGGGCCGTGCGCGATGCCATGACGCGCCTGTCGCGGGCGCGCTGGCTGGAGGTGCGCGACGAGGCGGCGCTTGGCCGCGCCTGGAGCGAGCATCACGCCATTCTGGCAGCGGTGCGGGCCGGCGATGCCGATGCGGCGGCGGCGCGACTTTCCGCCCATATCGCCGGCAGCCGCGCCCGCCTGGTGACGTCGTTGCACAATGACCGGCGCGGCCTGCGCGCCAGGGGTTTTGCCGTCGTCGCCGCTTGATACCGGTCACGAAAACGAAAGAACGCCGACGCCATCCGCTTTCGGCCTCGCTTCGCGGACGCCGATGGCGTAAGAGGCGGCCATGGAAAACAACCGATTTGAAACACCCGTGACCGTTAAGTCGGGCACGGAGGGAAGCACTCAGCTCTTGCGTACGGTGCGCGAGGCTTCCGATTACCTGCTCAACAGCTGGCCCGGCAAGCGCAGCCCCAAGCACCGCGAAGCGCTGCAGGCCTGCCATGACGCGCTGGCCGGCGACAAGCCGGCGATGATTGCAAGACGCGCCTTCATCGCCGCCGCGCGCGAGGTCAACGTCTTCGTCAGCGACAAGGCCCCGGCCTGATCACATCGGCCTGATCACACCGGCATTTTGCCAGGATCCGGCCCGTTTCGCGGGCCGGTGATCCTGTCTTGCCTATTTTTCTGTCTCGGTGTCGGTTTTGGAACTTGCCTCGTTCTCAGGCTCGGCGCGCTCCTTGGCCGCGACCTTGGCGGCGAGCTTCTCCGCCTTCTTGGCGGCCTTCTGCCGGTCGCGCTCTTTGCGTTCCTGACCGTAATTCGGTGGTCGAGCCATATCGTTTCCTTTCGCTGTGCCTGATCCTGCCTAGAAGCATTGGCCGGCAAACACAACAGCGCCGCGAGGGCAGATGCCAGCGGTTCTGGACTTGCGTGATGGCGAACACAATGGTTTAGAAAAGGCTGCGGGACAGTTGCTGGAGCCGCCGCCGACCGATTTCGAATCAAAACGACCGATGGCCACGCTTCAAAGAAACGCACAGAAGCTGATCTACTATGCGCGCAACGCCATGCGCGACATCGCGCCGCCGGTTCTTTTCCGGCGCCGGCTCGGCCGGCTGCTCGATCAGGCCAGGCTTTCCGACGCATCGGTCCGCCAGCGGCTCAATTACTACAACACGCTGCGGGAGCCTTTTAGCCCCAGCCCCGAGGCCGTGCCGGTCAGCCGGCTGCCGTCGGACCGCAGCATGTACTATTACGATCTGAAGGAGTTCACCCGTTATTTCGACCCAGATCTGCGCATCGACCTGGAATTCGGCGACGTCATCGAAGTGCCGAAGATGCCGTCGATCGTCAAGGACCGGCCGATAGCGGGCGACAACGGCAACGGCGTCCTGTTCAAGCTGAACAAGTTCCGTCATTTCTACATGCCGGCCGACGATGTCGCCTTCGCCGACAAGCATCCGCTCGTCGTTTGGCGCGGCGAACTCAACAATCCGATCCGCACCTTGTTGCTGGATGCAGCCCGCAATCTGCCGTTCTGCGATGTCGGCACGCCGAGGGCGACAGCACTTGCGGAATACCGCAAGCCCTATCTCAGCATCGATCAGCAGCGCCGCTATCGCTACATCATCTCGCTCGAAGGCAATGATGTCGCGACCAATCTGAAATGGATCATGAGCTCGAACTCGCTCTGCCTGATGCCGCCGCCGACTTACGAGACCTGGTTCGCCGAGGGGCAACTCGAGCCCGATGTCCATTATGTGCCGCTGGCGCCCGACTTCAGCGATCTGGCCGAGCGGGTGCATCATCTCGAGCAGCATCCGGCCGAGGCCCAGCGCATCGTTGCGGCGGCCAACGCCTATTGCCGCAAATTCGCCGACGAGCGGGCCGAGCAGGCGATCTGCCTGCTCGTGCTCTACAAATATTTCGTGCTCAGCGGCCAGATCGAGCCCGATCCGCAGGTCTGGCGGTTTATCGCGGGCTAGCCGCTTCCGGCGCCCTTAAGTCAGATAACGCTGCGGTCCATAACCAGATCGGCCGGGCCGAAGCGGTCCTTCGCCGTAAACTGCTGGTGCCAGTAGGGATAGAGCACCGGCGGCCGGCTGACGGCATCGAGGCGCTGGCGTTCATCAAAGGACAGCGTCAGGCTTGCCGCGGCGAGATTGTCTTTCAACTGGGCCTCGTTGCGTGCGCCAATCACCAGCGAACTGACGGCCGGCCGGCCAAGCAGCCAGGCCAGCGCCACCTGGGCCGCCGAGACGCCGCGAGTGGCGCCGATGTCGACCAGCACGTCGACGATCCGCCACAGCCGGTCCTCGTCGCGGATCGGTGGTTCCGACCAGCCGCCGATCTGGCGCGCCGTCGGACTGTCGCGGCGGTATTTTCCCGACATCAGGCCGCCGGCGAGCGGGCTCCACACCAGCACGCCAAGGCCCTGGTCGACCGAGATCGGCAAGAGCTCATACTCGGCCTCGCGTGCTTCCAGCGTGTAGTGGATCTGCTGGGTGACGAAGCGCGGCTGGTGCTGGCTGTCGCTGATGCCGAGCGCCTTCATGACCTGCCAGCCGGAATAGTTGGAGCAGCCGACATAGCGGATCTTGCCCTGGGCAACCAGCGTGTCGAGCGCGGCGATGGTTTCCTCGAGCGGCGTCGCGCCATCCCATTCGTGCAGGAAATAGATGTCGATGACATCTGTCCTGAGGCGCTTCAGGCTCTTCTCGCATTCGCGGATCAGATGATGGCGCGACAGGCCCTCGTCATTGGGGCCCTTGCCGATCCGCATGCGCGCCTTGGAGGCGATCAGCACGTCGTTCTTGCGCTTGCCGCCGAGCGCCTCGCCGATGATCTCTTCCGACAATCCGTTCGAATAGACATTGGCGGTGTCGATGAGATTGATGCCGGCATCGATGCAAGTGTCGATGATGCGCGAGGCCTCCGCGAGATCGGAATTGCCGACGGCAGCGAACGGCCCGCTGCCGCCGAAGGTCATGGTTCCCAAGGTCAGCGTCGAAACTTTCAAGCCGGAACGGCCAAGCGTGCGGTATTCCATGTCGGTCCTCGCAATTTTGGTGGGTGGGGATTTACTGGAGAAGGGCGGGCAGCCCGAACGGGTCGGCCATTTGTAGGACAATTTGAGCGGCTTGTCGCCATGCCACGGCGATGGATCAGCCATGCCTCGCCGATTTGCAGCGATGATCGGCTGGCTGGCGGGTTGCAATAAAACCGTCATTGCCGGCCTATATCAAGTCGGCTCAGGGTTTCATGTCAGCCGGCAAGCGGAGCAGTGGAAATGACCGAGTTGAAGCAGAATTCTCCGGCCAGGGATTGGCTGGAAGCCGAACTCGCCGACATGCTCGACGAGGACTATGAGCTTGAAATGTCGGAGCCGGCGCTGTCGCTGGAGATCTCCAAGATCTACAAGAACGCGCATCCGCCGTCGATCGACCGCATGCAGTATTTCCGCGACCTGATCGGCTTGCAGTCGGAACTAATCAAGCTGCAGTCCTGGGTCGCCTACCACAAGAAGAAGCTGGTGGTGGTTTTCGAAGGACGCGATTCCGCCGGCAAGGGCGGCGTCATCAAGCGCATCACCCAGCGCCTCAACCCGCGCATCTGCCGCGTCGTGGCGCTGCCGGCGCCGACCGAGCGCGAAAAATCGCAGTGGTATTTCCAGCGCTACGTGCCGCATCTGCCGGCCGGCGGCGAGATCGTGCTGTTCGACCGCTCCTGGTACAACCGCTCCGGCGTCGAGCGGGTGATGGGCTTTGCCGAACCCGATCAGGTCGAAGAGTTCTTCCGCGACGTGCCGGAGTTCGAGCGCATGCTGGTCCGCTCCGGCGTCACGCTGGTCAAATACTGGTTCTCGATCACCGACGAGGAACAGCAGATGCGCTTCATGATGCGCATCCACGACCCGATGAAGCAGTGGAAGCTGTCGCCGATGGACCTGCAGTCGCGCGTGCGCTGGGAGCAGTACACCAAGGCCAAGGAAGAGACGTTTGCCCGCACCAACATCCCAGAGGCACCGTGGTACATCGTCGAAGGCAACGACAAGAAGCGGGCGCGGCTGAACTGCATCGACCATCTCCTCAAACAGCTGCCCTATGAGGACGTGCCGCACGAAGAAATCACGCTGCCCGAGCGGGTGTTCAACCCGGAGTACGAGCGCCAGGTCCTGCCGCGCGAGCTTTACGTGCCGGAGAAGTATTGAGCGTCTTCGCAATTGAAGACACGAGAGGACGGCATTCTTTCGCGCCCCCCTCTGTCCTGCCGGACATCTCCCCCACAAGGGGGGAGATTGGCAGCTTCGCCGATGGCGCCCTTCTTGCTACGTTGATGAGTGGCGAAAGCCGGCGCGACATCCGATCTCCCCCGGCGTGGGGGAGATGTCCGGAAGGACAGAGGGGGCGCGACGGATCGCAATTTTCCCAAATGAGGCTTACACCCGCTTGATCGTCACATGCGTGGCGAGCGCTGTCGCCACCTGCTCGGTGCACTGGTAACCCAGCTTCAGCATATCCAGCCCGGCAAACAGGCTCTCGCCCCTCCCGAGCAACACCGGCGACACCGCCAGATGCAACTCGTCGATGAGCTTCTCTTGCAGATATTGCCGGATGGTGGAAACGCCGCCGCCGACGCGGACATCCTTGCCGCCGGCCGCGGCCTTTGCTTGTTCGAGCGCGGCGTGGATGCCGCCGGCAACGAAGTGGAAAACGGTGCCGCCTTCCATCACAATGGGGTCGCGCTTGTAGTGGGTCAGCACGAAGGTCGGCACGTGATAGGGCGGGTTGTCGCCCCACCAGCCTTTCCAGCTCTCGTCTGGCCATTCGCCACGGATCGGGCCGAACATGTTGCGGCCGAGGATCCAGGCCCCGACATTGTCGAAGCTGCGGACAGTGAACCGGTCGTCCACATCGGTGGTGCCGCCATCCTTGCCGACCATCTCATGGAAGGTGCGGGTGCCGGTCATCCATTTGTGCAGATATTCGCCACCAACGCCGAGCGGATTTTGCAGGTCCTGGTCAGGACCGGCGCCGAAACCGTCGAGCGACAAGGTGAAGGCATTGACGCGAAGTTTGGACATGGAGACTCCCTTTCGGTGACCAGTTGTGATTTGCAATCAGTATTCAAACTGATTGCATTTTGCAACTAGTATTTTAGAGGCAAGCCGATCTGTGGAATGCGCAGGGACCTCAAGCCGCCACGCGCTTCGGCATCACCGCAAACGGGCTGAGCCCAAGCCAGATCTGCATCTTGCCGGCGACGTCGAGATCGCCGGTCAGGCTGATCTTGTCGCGTTCCTTGTGAACTGTCGTCAGCCCCATCCAGATCGAGGTCATGGTGCACAGATCGGTCGAGACGTAGAGATCGACGTCGAAGCCCGGATCGTACCAGCAAAGATCGACCTCGCCCTGCTTTTCGACGATCAGCCACCACGATCGTTTTGACGCCGGCAGGTCATGGTACAGGAATTGTATCACGGTGCGCCCGTCCGGCAGCGGACTGGGGTTCAGATTGCGCCGCATGTCCCACATCAGCAGCGACGGATCGAGGTTTTTGAGCGACAGCCTGGCCTCGACCCATTTCTGGCCCCAAAACCCCATCGCCTCGACAACCGGGCGCAAATCCCGGCCCGCCTCGGTCAGCCGGTATTCGAACACGCCCTTCTCGGTCGCGATCTCGGTCCGCTCGACGATGCCGCCGGCCTCGAGGTCCTTGAGCCGTTGCGACAGAAGGGTTGGCGACATTTTCGGCACGCCGCGGCGCAAATCGTTGAAGCGGGTCGACCCCGCCACCAGTTCGCGCAGCAGCACCATGGTCCAGCGTGTGCAGAGCAGCTCGGCGGCCATGGAGAGCGGGCAGAATTGCTTGTAACCGGCTTGTGTCATGTGGTGAGCTCCAAAAGATGTTGCCGGACCTTATTCAGAAAACCTGAGTTCAGCCAGTACAGAAGCTGTACTGGCACCCCCGGTACAGTTCTGTGACTGGAGCGGTCCGGCGCCGCCATGCGAGGCAGCGGTCACGTCACCGGGCAGTCCGGTGCCGATCCATGAGGAGTTGGACAATGACCGCTTACGTGATCGCAGACATCAAGGTGAAGGACGACAAATGGGTGCCGGCCTATGCCGCTTCGGTGCATGACCTCGTCCACAAGCATGGCGGCAAGTATCTCGCCCGCAGCGGCAATGTGAAGACGCTGGAGGGCAAGCCGCTCGACACCAGCCTGATCGCCATCATGGCGTTTCCGTCGGCAAAGGCAGCCGAAGCCTTCACCAACGATCCGCAATACGCTCCGTTTGTGGCGGAGCGTCAGAAGGGCAGCGACAGCCGCTTCCAACTGATCGACGATACCGATCTCGCCGGAACGATTCCTTATTTGCCAAAGGCGTGAGGAAAAGCCGGAACCCGGAGCATCCAGGTTCCGGCTAACCCTTCAGCAGTTGCGCCACTTCCGGCGCGAAGTAAGTCAGGATGCCGTCACAGCCGGCGCGCTTGAAGGCGAGCAGCGATTCCAGCATCGCCTTTTCGCCGTCGATCCAGCCATTGGCGGCCGCCGCCTTGATCATCGAATATTCGCCTGACACCTGGTAGGCGAAGGTCGGCATCTGGAACTCGTCCTTCAGCCGGCGGATGATGTCGAGATAGGGCAGGCCGGGCTTGACCATCAGCATGTCGGCGCCCTCGGCGATATCCTGCTCGGCCTCGCGCACCGCTTCGTCGGAATTGGCGTGGTCGAGATAGTAGGTCTTCTTGTCGCCCTTGAGCAGGCCGGCGGTGCCGACCGCCTCGCGGTAGGGGCCGTAGAAGGCGGAGGCGAATTTCGTCGCATAGGACATGATCGCCACATCCTGAAAACCATTGGCGTCGAGTGCGTCGCGGATGGCGCCGATGCGGCCGTCCATCATGTCGGACGGCGCGATGATGTCGGCGCCGGCCGCTGCCTGGATGACGGCCGCGGCGGTCACCTGTTCCACTGTCTCGTCATTGACGATGATGCCGTCGCGCAAGATGCCGTCATGGCCGTGCGAGGTGAACGGGTCGAGCGCCGCATCGGTGATGATGCCGATCTCCGGCACCGCGTCCTTGATGGCGCGGGTGGCGCGGTTGATGATGTTTTCCGGGTCGAGGATGTGCGATCCCGTCTGGTCGCGCAGGCTGAGTTCAACATTGGGGAAGGTGGCGATCGCCGGAATGCCGAGCTTAGCGGCCCGCTCGGCCTCCTTGACGGCGAGGTCCAGCGACAGGCGGAAGACGCCGGGCATGGCGGCGATCGGCTCGCGCGTGTTCTTGCCGTCGATCACGAAGATCGGCCAGATCAGATCGTCCACGGTAAGCCGGTTTTCCTGCACCAGGCGGCGCGACCAGTCGGCCTTGCGCATGCGCCGCAAGCGGCGGCTGCCGGTGATCTCGTCGACGCTGCGCGCACCGGCGGGCTTTGCCGGTGCGAATTTGTTGCTCGTCGCGGGGGTGAATTTGTTCATCGCAAAAACTCCGGGTCGAGGCGGCTTTTACCACGAGGCCTTGCCTCTGACCAATGCGACACGATTGTGCCAGTCGATAACGCGCTGCTTACGGCTTCGGCGGCCACGCCAGCTCGGGGCCGGTTTTGAAGAACGACACATTGTTGGTGAAGATGCTCTCCGGGGCGAGCCGGATCAGGCGCCCGTCCGGATGGTCGATGTCGGCCACATTGTCGATGAACCAGCGGTTCCAGGTCGCCTCCGGGCCGAGATATTTGTGCAGCAGCCGTTTGAAGCGGTTCGGCGCCATCGCTTCGATGGTGGCGACGCCGCGCAGGCCGAGATGCAGCAGGATGCCGGCCTCATTGTCGAAATGGACGATCTCCACGGCGCAGCGGGTCACGTTCGAGGTGTTTGACAGCACTTGCCCCGGTCGAGCCGAGCAGCCAGATCGCAGCGTCCTCCCAGATGAACCACATCGGCGCGTTGCGCGGCGCGCCGTCAGGCGTCACGGTCGCCAGATTGGCCATCAGCGGGCGGCTGAGAACATCATCCGGGTCGAACTTTTTCGGCATCTCCCAGCCATGGCTCGGCGCTGCGGTTTCAAGCGTCATGCGTTTGTCCCTGCATCAGAAGAAAGGCTGTTTTGCCCGGCAATTTTGCGCGCATTTCTGTCGGGGGCAAAGCACGGTCGCGTTCCCTTGCGAAAATCCAAACCGCGCCCGCCGGTTGACGCACCCATGCGCCACCTTTAGCACTTCAGTCCCGCAGGCGCGGGGAGGGATTCTCTGACGATGGTTTTTGGCGGCGGCGACGAGATCCGCTTCGAACGGTTGGGCAAGGCGGGCGTCGTCACGCTGACGCGGCCGCAGGCGCTCAATGCGCTGACACATCGCATGATCAAGGCGCTGGACAAGGCGCTCGACGCTTTTGAGCGCGATACCGGCGTCGATGTCGTCATCGTCAAGGCCGAGGGCAGGGCGTTTTGCGCCGGCGGCGACATCATGCACGTCTACGAGGCCCGCGCCGGAAAGCCGCCGGTCGAGTTCTTCGCCGACGAATACCGGCTCAACGCCCGCATCAACAGTTACAAAAAGCCCTATGTCGCGCTGATCGACGGGATCGTTATGGGCGGCGGCGTCGGCATCTCTTTCCACGGTTCGCAGCGTGTGCTGACCGAGAACGCCCAGTTCGCCATGCCCGAAGTCGGCATCGGTTTCTTCCCCGATGTCGGCGGCAGCCATCTTCTGCCCGACCTTGGCGGCAGCTTCGGCATGTATCTGGCGCTGACCGGCAACCGCATTCGCTATGGCGATGCGCTGTGGTCTGGCCTGGCCACCCACACCATCAAGGCCGCCGACCAGGCTGCCTTTCTCGATCGGCTCTGCGCCAATGGCGATCCGGAATCGGTGCTGCGCGGCTTTTTCGTGCCGGCCAGGCGGGAGACCGGCCAGCCGGTGCTGGAAGCCATTGCCCGGCATTTTTCCCAACCCTCGCTCGCCGAAATCCTCGATAGCCTGGAGCGGGCGGCAGGCGCCGACGAGTTTGCCGCCAAGACGCTGGCCACCATCCGCACCCGCTCGCCGACCAGCCTCAATGTCGCGTGGCGCCAGATCAGCGCCGGGCTGACGCTGTCGATGGAAGCCTGCATGAAGATGGAGTTCCGCATCCTCAACCGCATGCTGGCCGGGCACGACTTCTATGAAGGCATCCGCGCCGTCCTCGTCGACAAGGGTTCGACGCCGCAGTGGCGGCCGGCAAGCCTGGCCGAGGTCGACGCTGCTTCGGTGGACGCCTATTTCGCGCCGCTCGAACGGGAGCTCGAACTGTGAGCGAGGTCACGTCGCGGCGCATCGTGCTGCAGCCCTCGGGTGTCGAGATCATCTTCGCCTGGTTCCAGCGCGTCATAGCGGGCTATTGCCTGCTGTTCGGCATCCTGTACTGGATCCGGCTGATCGGCTTTTATCCCGGCCCGCTGTGGCGCTTCGACCTGATGCCGGTGCACTGGCAGGTCGTGGCGGTGATGCTGGCCGTGTTCTTCCCCTTCGCCGCCGCCGGCCTCTGGATGCTGGCGTCGTGGGGCCCGGTGATCTGGTTCATCTGCGCGGTGACCGAGACCATCATGTATGCCGGCTTCCCCGATCTGTACGGCCACCGGCCGCTGATCGTCTTCTCGCATGCCGCGGTGGCGCTGCTCTACATCGCCTTCCGCGCCGTTATCTGGATGCGCAAGCGCCCCGCGCGCGCCTGAAACGCCGCCCCGCAGCCATTGGGTAAATCTTTAGGTTAATTATCCTTGCTCGGGTGACCGTTCGTTAAGCGTCTTGCGAAACCTATTACCGGTAAGCTCTTGTTAGCCCTAGCGTTTAAGTCGAATTTTATGAGTATTCGATAGTGTCGCAATCAAGGTGAAAAACAAAAAATCACCAGGGCGACAAACGAGAGGCAAAGACAATGATCAATTCGCGTCCGGCGGCGAAGACCGCCAACGTATCCGACGATCGCCGCGAGGCTATCCGTTCGCTTTACATGGAATCGCTGCAGCTGGTGGAGCGTCTGCATCGCCGTCTGCTTGACGTGATCAAGGACGAGTTCGACCGCAACGGCCGTTCCGACATCAATGCCATCCAGGCGCTGCTTCTGTTCAATATCGGCAATTCCGAACTGACCGCCGGCGAGCTGCGCTCGCGTGGCTACTATCTCGGCTCGAACGTCTCCTACAATCTGAAGAAGCTGGTCGATCTCGGCTTCATCAACCACCAGCGCTCGCGCATCGACCGCCGTTCGGTCCGCGTTTCGCTGACGCCGAAGGGCAATGAAGTGGCGGAAGTCGTCGCCGGTCTCTATGAGCGCCATGTCGGCTCGATCGAACAGGTCGGCGGCATCAACAGCGAAGAGTTCAAGCAGATGAACCGCGCGCTGCAGCGCCTCGACCGCTTCTGGAACGACACGATTGCCTACAGGATGTAATCAGCGGGCCATTGAATAGCAGCTGCGCCGGAAGAAGCGCGGCCGGAGGCAAGTCTCAGCCAACAGGCCGGTGCCGAAAAGCACCGGCCTTTTCTTTTTCGAGCCGCCTGCGCTTCCAATTCGGCGCAAAGCCACGTTGCCGCCATATTCGCGGTGGAAGCGAGGGGTGTGGGTATGCGGCGGCGAAAGCTGTTCGCGCGCCTGTAAGGTCGCATCGCCGTCCGCTTTTGACGGCCAGGTGACGCAGGTCATGTTGGCTAATTGTTAACAGTGCCAACTTTAAAGTGCGGGCGATATCGCCCAACATCGAGCACGTAGCCGAACGCTGCAACAGCCAAACGCTACAAGCCAAACACGACAAGAATGTCTGGAACGTCCATGAGAACCAGCCGCCGCTTTTTCCTTTCTGGAGCCTCCGCGCTCGCCGTCGCCATGGTTGCCAATGCCGCCAGCGCGCAGGATGTCATCGACGATATCCTGAAATCTTCGGCCCGCGGCAATTGGGACGACCAGTTCGACGCCCGCGCCTCGGAAGGCGGCAAGGTCGCCTCGACGCTGCCGATCTTCAGCCTGCAGACGGTCGCCTTCACCGAACAGGCGGTGGCGCAGTATCAGAACATCGTCGCCCAGGGCGGCTGGGGCGAGGTGCCGGCGACCAAGAAGCTGCAGCTTGGCGTCGACGATCCGGACGTGGTGCCGCTGCGCAAGCGGCTGATGATTTCGGGCGACCTGGCGCAGAGCGCCGGCATTTCGACGTCGTTCGATTCCTATGTCGACGCCGCGGTCAAGCGCTTCCAGGCGCGCCATGGCCTGCCGGCCGACGGCGCCATGGGCAAATACACTTATGCGGCGATGAACGTTTCGGCGCAGATCCGCCTCGGTCAGCTGCAGACCAACCTGGAGCGCCTGCGCGAAAAGGCCGGCACGCTGGGCAGCCGTTATGTGCTGGTCGATATCCCGGCGGCACAGATCGAGGCGGTCGAGAACGATCGCGTCGTGCTGCGCCACACCGCAATCGTCGGCAAGATCGACCGCCAGACCCCGGTGGTCAATTCCAAGATCAACGAGATCATCGTCAATCCTTACTGGAACGCGCCGGTCTCGATCGTGCGCAAGGACATCATTCCGCTGATGCGGAAGAACCCCGACTATCTCAAGGACAGCCACATCCGGCTGTTTGCGCCTGATGGCAGCGAAGTCGATCCGATGACTGTCGACTGGTCGACGGATGATGCCGCAAAATACCGCTTCCGCCAGGATCCGGGTTCCGGCAACGCCATGGCCTCGGTGAAGATCAACTTCCCCAGCCCCGACGGCGTCTACATGCACGATACGCCGCAGCAAAGCCTGTTCGGCAAGATGATGCGCTTCGATTCCTCGGGCTGCGTGCGTGTCCAGAACGTGCGCGACCTCGTCACATGGGTCCTGCGCGACACACCCGGCTGGGACCGCCAGCATTTCGAGGCGACCATCAAGACCGGCGAGAACACGCCGGTGCAGGTCGTCAACCCGGTTCCGGTCCACTTCCTCTATGTGTCGGCTTGGTCGACGGGTCCGGGCGTCGTGCAGTTCCGCGACGACGTCTACGCGCTCGATGGCGCCAGCGAACTGCAGATCACCTCTTCGCTCTAAGCTGCTGATCTCAGTCAAGAAAGGCCACCGCAAGTGGCCTTTCCGTTCGAAGTCCCACGAGGCGGGGCTGGTGGCGCCGGCCATGCGCCAGGCTTGCCGCCGCCGAAAACATCGTCGCCGGCTACCGGCGCCCGATCGCCACTTCGGACGAGGCCGACGACGGCCGGGCAGAGGCCCGCGAAGCCGGGCTGCTGGAGCTCGAAATGCGGCCTGCCGGCATCGAGGCCGAGCGCATCGCCGTGCGCGACATGTTAAGCAGCGGCGCGATCAACGACCATACGGCGCGGGCGCTGTTTACCGAGATCACGCTCACCGAAGCCTTGCTGCAGGGGCGGCAGGAGCGAAAATAGCGGTACAGGGCCGCTCTGGCGCAATCCGGCCAGCAAATTTCGCGCTGCAAACGTGGCGAGGCGAAAACAACTGTGTTAATGGCGCGGCAATGCATGTCGCCCGCAACCGTGCAGCGGTTTCGGGGCAACGATATGCATAGATAAATGCCCCGAACCGAAGGATTTCAGGCCATGGCAACTGCAGCGGCAGCGTCGAACAAGTTCGAATCCTTCTTCGAAACCACGCTGGAAGATGCCGATCCGGAGATCTTCGGCTCGATCCGCAACGAGCTTGGCCGCCAGCGTCACGAGATCGAGCTGATCGCCTCGGAAAACATCGTTTCGCGCGCCGTGCTCGAGGCGCAGGGCTCGATCATGACCAACAAATACGCCGAGGGTTATCCGGGCAAGCGCTATTATGGCGGCTGCCAGTTCGTCGACGTCGCCGAGGAACTCGCCATCGAGCGCGCCAAAAAGCTGTTCGGCTGCAACTTCGCCAATGTCCAGCCGAATTCCGGCAGCCAGATGAACCAGGCGGTCTTCCTGGCGCTCTTGCAGCCCGGCGACACCTTCATGGGCCTCGACCTGAATTCCGGCGGCCACCTGACGCACGGCTCGCCCGTCAACATGAGCGGCAAATGGTTCAAGGTCGTTTCCTACGGCGTGCGCAAGGACGACCATCTGCTCGACATGGACGCGATCGAAAAGACCGCGCATGAGACCAAGCCGAAGCTGATCCTGGCCGGCGGCACCGCCTATTCGCGCATCTGGGACTGGAAGCGCTTTCGCGAGATCGCCGATGCGGTCGGCGCCTATCTGATGGTCGACATGGCCCACATCGCCGGCCTGGTTGCCGGCGGCGTGCATCCGTCACCGCTGCCGCACGCCCATGTCGTGACCACGACCACGCACAAATCGTTGCGCGGCCCGCGCGGCGGCATGATCCTGTGCAATGACGAGGACATCGCCAAGAAGATGAACTCGGCGGTTTTCCCCGGCCTGCAGGGCGGGCCGCTGATGCATGTCATCGCCGCCAAGGCGGTCGCCTTCGGCGAGGCGCTGAAGCCGAGCTTCAAACTCTATGCCGAGAGTGTCGCCGCCAACGCGAAGGCGCTGGCGTCGAGCCTCAAGGAAACCGGCCTCGACATCGTCTCCGGCGGCACAGACAACCATCTGATGCTGGTCGATCTCAGGCCCAAGAACGCCACCGGCAAGCGCGCCGAGGCAGCGCTCGGGCGCGCCAACATCACCTGCAACAAGAACGGCATCCCGTTCGATCCGGAAAAGCCTTTCGTCACCTCTGGCGTGCGTCTGGGCACGCCGGCCGGCACCACGCGCGGCTTCGGCCAGGCCGAGTTCCGCGAGATCGGCAAGCTGATCGCCGAAGTGCTGGACGGGCTGAAGGTCGCCAATTCCGACGAAGGCAATGCGGCGGTCGAGGCGGCGGTGAAGGCAAAGGTCGTGGCGCTGACCGATCGTTTCCCGCTCTATCCCTATCTCGGTTGACCACCAGCGGCGCTTCGTCTTTTATCCCGCGCTCTGCGCCGCTTGCTGTCCGGGCGGCGCGGCCTGTTGGAGATCTGACGATGCGCATGTTCCGTCCTGCCGTTCTGGCCTTCATCGGCTCGCTTGCCGCTTTCACCGCGTCAGGCGCGATAGCCCAGGAGCAGACGCAGCCGGGCACGGATATCCCGGCCACCAACACCTTTGGCAGGTGGACCACCATCATCGATGCGCTCGACACCGGCCAGGATTCGCACAAGACCTGTGCGGCCTCGACAGCCTTTGTCGACGGCAACGGCAATGCCGGCACGCTGACGCTTTCGATCTCGACTGGCGACGCCCTGCCGCCCGATGCCTATCCGGCGATCATGTTCACCATCGCCAACAAGGAGCTGCCGACCGGCAAGAAGATCGCCGCGACCTTTGGCGACCCCGGCGTCAAGGTTTCCGCGACCGTCTATTCCAATGATGCCGGCCGCCCGAGCTGGACCGTCGACAACCAGGCCAAGACCAGTCTCGCTTTGTTGCGGGCCATGCGCCAGGTCATCTCGCTCGATGTGACGTTCGGCAAGCAGGCTGTCGCCAGCATCCCGATGGATGGCTTCACCAAGGCCTACCGCAACCTCGGAACGTCCTGCGGCTTCCCGACCAAGGACGTCGCCCCCTGACATATCTGGCGCGGCTGGCAATTTTCCTCCCGCCTCGCTATCTCTGAGGGCGCGAGCGGCCGTTGCCGAACCTTTGCCGTCCCGGCAAAAACCTCTAAGCCTATCGTTCCGCCAGAATCGCCAACCCGAAGGCTCTCCATGCGCTGTCCCTATTGCCAGTCCGAAGATACGCAGGTGAAGGATTCGCGCCCCGCCGAGGATGGCGCCGCGATCCGCCGGCGGCGCGTTTGCCCCGATTGCGGTGGCCGTTTCACCACCTTCGAGCGCGTCCAGTTGCGCGACCTCGTGGTGGTCAAGAAGTCCGGCAGAAAGGTGCCGTTCGACCGCGACAAGCTCTTGCGTTCGGTGGAGATCGCGGTGCGCAAGCGCAATGTCGATCCCGAGCGCATCGACCGCGCCGTCACCGGCATCGTGCGCCAGCTCGAAAGCTCCGGCGAGACTGAAATCGCCTCGGGCGAGGTCGGCCGGCTCGTCATGGAAGCGCTGAAGTCGCTCGACGACGTCGCCTATGTCCGCTTCGCCTCTGTCTATCGCAATTTCCGTGAGGCCAAGGATTTCCACGATGTGCTGGGTGAGCTCAAAGGCGACGAGCTCAAGGGCGACGAGCTGAAGAGCGAAGAGGACGCCGGCTGAGCATGGCAACCCAAACGTCAGGGAAGGCCGATCAGCAGGCTCTCGATCGCGGTTTCATGGCGGCAGCGCTGAGACTCTCGCGCCGAAATGCCGGCCGCACCTCGACCAACCCTTCGGTCGGCACCATCATCGTTCGCGACGATGGCGCCGGGCCGATGATCGTCGGCACCGGCGTCACCGCTGTTGGCGGCCGGCCGCATGCCGAGACCGAGGCGCTGGCTGAAGCCGGCGAGTTGGCCCGCGGTGCCACCGCCTATGTCACGCTGGAGCCCTGCGCCCACCATGGCCGCACCCCGCCTTGCGCCAACGCGCTGGTCAATGCCGGAGTGGCGCGGGTCGTCGGCGCCGCCAGCGATCCCGATCCGCGCGTCTCCGGCAAAGGCTATGCCATCCTGCGCGCCGCCGGCATCGAAGTGGTCGAAAAGGTGCTGGCCGAGAAAGCCGCCGAGCAGATGGCCGGCTATTTGATTCGGTCCCTGAAAAAGCGCCCGGAAGTGATTCTGAAGCTTGCGCTTTCCAGCGACGGCAAGATCGGCAGGCACGGCGCCGGCCAGGTCGCGATCACCGGCGATATCGCCCGCCGCGAAGTCTATCTGATGCGCGCCGAAGCCGATGGCATACTGGTCGGCATCGGCACGGCGCTGGAGGATGATCCGGCGCTCACCGTGCGGCTGCCGGGGCTGGAGAACCGCTCGCCGGCGCGCATCGTGCTCGATCGCCAGATCAGGCTGCCGGAAGCCTCGAAGCTGGTCTCCGGCACCGACCGAGTGCCGCTCTATGTCGCCGCGAGCCTGGGGGCCGATCCGCTACGGCGGTCGGTGCTGGAGCGTGCCGGTGTGCGCTTCATCGGCACCGAAACCCATGAAGGCGGCGTGGCCTTGCCGGAACTGCTCGAGGATCTCGGCGCGCTCGGCATGGCCAGCGTTCTGGTCGAAGGCGGCGCCAAGGTGGCCAGCGCCTTCCTCGCCGAAGGACTGATCGACCGCATCGTGCTGTTCCAGGGGCCGGAAGCGATCGGCGAGGGCGGCATTGTATCGCCCGTCGACGCCAACCATATCCCGGCAGGCTTCCGCAAATTGCGCGAGATGCGCTTCGGGGAAGATGTCTATGCGGAATGGATAAGGGACCTCTAGGGATCAGCATCGATGTTTACCGGAATTGTCACCGATGTCGGCACCGTCGCGGCCGTCAAGCCGCTGAGCGAAGGTGTCGGCCTGCGCATCGACACTGCCTATGATCCCGCGACCATCGCCATTGGCGCCTCGATCTCTTGCGGCGGCGTCTGCCTGACGGTCACGGCTTTGCCCGACGATGGCTCGAACGCCCGCTGGTTCGAGGTCGAAGCCTGGGAAGAGGCACTCAGGTTGACCACGGCGTCGGGCTGGAAATCAGGCACCAGGGTCAATCTGGAGCGGGCGCTGAAGATCGGCGACGAGCTCGGCGGCCACATCGTCTCCGGCCATGTCGATGGCATGGCCGAAATCGTCGAACGCAAGGACGAGGGCGATGCGGTGCGCTTTACGCTGGAGGCGCCGCGCGAACTGGCGAGATTCATCGCGCCAAAAGGCTCGGTCGCACTTGATGGCACCTCGCTTACCGTCAACAAGGTCGAAGGCACCCGTTTCGACGTGCTTTTGATCCATCATTCGCTGACCGTGACCACTTGGGGCGAGCGCAAGGTCGGCGACAAGGTCAACCTCGAGATCGACACCATGGCCCGCTACGCCGCGCGCCTAGTCGAGGCGGCGAAAGAGGGGCTTTGATGGCCGCAAGACTCACAATCGAACAGAAAAAGCGGCTTACGCGCGAAGCAATGGCCGATGTAGTCGGGGGTCGTGTAGTGGATCACGAAGCTGTTCTCGTCTGGGCTGAAAGCCTCTGCAGCGAGTGCCCGCTACCGACGCCCAGCCCAAAGACGCGCTAGGCCAGGCTTCGCCTCCAGCAATCTTCCGCTTGCGATCAAACCGGCTTCAGCCTAAGTCACCGGCTACCCCCGGAGACATTTATGGCTGGCACATCCCAACACGGCAAAGCGTTCATTCGCCCGAAGAAGAAGGCCCACCTTCTGATCATCGAGGCGCGCTTTCATGACGATCTTGCCGACGCGCTGCTCGACGGCGCGACGAGCGCGCTCGACGAAGCTAGCGCGACCTATGACGTCGTCACCGTTCCCGGTTCGCTGGAAATTCCAGCCGTGATCACTTTTGCGCTCGACGGCATGGGCGAGGGCGGCAAGGACTATGATGGTTTTGTCGCGCTCGGCACCATCATCCGCGGCGACACTTATCATTTCGACATCGTCGCCAATGAATCGAGTCGCGCGCTGATGGATCTCTCGGTCCAGGAAGCGATTGCGATCGGCAACGGCATCCTGACCACCGAGAACGACGCGCAGGCCTGGACGCGCGCCAAGCGCTCGGAGGGTGACAAGGGCGGCTTTGCCGCGCGCGCGGCGCTGACCATGATCGCGCTCAAAGAGAAGCTGGGAGCGCAATCGTGAGCGAACCCGCTTCGCCCGGCCAGCCCGCGATACGCCACGCCAACAAGCGTGGCGCCGCCCGTCTGGCCGCCGTGCAGGCGCTTTACCAGATGGACGTGGCCGGCAGCGGCGTCTTCGAGATCACCGCCGAATACGAGGCGTTCCGGCTCGGCAAGGAAGTCGACGGCGCGCTTTATCGCGAGGCCGACGCGCAGTGGTTCCGCGCCATCCTGGCCGGCGTCGTCGAGAACCAGACGACCATCGATCCGATTATACGCCAGGCGCTGACGGAAGACTGGCCGCTGTCCAGACTCGATTCGACGTTGCGCGCCATCCTGCGGGCTGGCGTCTACGAACTGATGAAGCGCGACGACGTGCCGGTGGCCGTCATCGTTTCGGAATATGTCGACATCGCCAAGGCCTTCTACGAGGAAGACGAGCCGAAGCTGACCAACGCCGTGCTCGACCGTGTGTCGCGCCGGGTGCGGGGCGAGGGGCGCGGCAAGGACGCATTGTGACCGGCACCGTCCCCGGCGCAGCAAGGGAAGCGCGCCGCACGGCGATCATCCTGGCGACGTCGCAGGCGATTATCGGTTCGGCCGCGCCGATTGCCATTTCCATGGGCGGGCTGGCCGGGCAATATCTGCTTGGCCCCGATAAGTCGCTGGCAACGGCGCCAATCACCGGCTTCAACATCGGCGTGGCGCTCGGCGCGTTGCCGGCCGCGGCCATCATCCGCTGGCTCGGCCAGCGCGGCGGCTTCATGACCGGCACCATCGTGACCGCGCTTGGCGGCGTCATCTCCACGCTGGCACTGTTCCACGCCAGCTTCTGGCTGTTCGCTTTCGCGCTGCTGGTGATCGGCGTCGGCGGCGCCTTCGTCCAGCAGTTCCGCTTCGCCGCCGCCGATAATGCTCCGCCCGAATTCAAGGCGCGCGCCATTTCCTTCGTGCTGGCCGGCGGCGTCATCACCGCGATCCTCGGGCCGCAGATCGTCATCTTCACCCGCGAATTGCTGGCGCCGGTGATGTTTGCCGGCTCGTTCGTGGCCATTCCGGTTCTGGCGGCGGCCGGCGCCATCATCCTGTCATTCCTGCGCATCCCGGCCAAGGCTCCCGGCCACGCGGAAGTCGCGTCAAGCGACGCCCGGCCGCTGTCCGATATCGTCACCCGGCCGCGTTTTGTCGCGGCGCTGTTTTGCGCCGTCGGCAGCTATGCGCTGATGAGTTTCGTCATGACCGGCGCGCCGCTGGCCATGGTCGGCTGCGGCCTGTCGACAGACGACGCCACGCTCGGCATTTCCTGGCATGTGATGGCGATGTTTGCGCCGAGCTTCTTCACCGGATCGCTGATCCATCGCTTCGGCGCCGAACGCATCGTCGCCACCGGCCTGGTCCTGCTCATCGGCTGCGCCGCGGTGGCATTGTCCGGCCTGCATTTGTGGCAGTTCTGGACGGCGCTGATCCTGCTTGGCCTCGGCTGGAATTTCGCCTTCATCGGCGCCACCTCCATGGTCGCCGACAGCTACCATCCGTCCGAAAAGAGCAAGGTGCAGGGCTTCCACGACTTCGTCCTGTTCGGCTCCGTCGCCTTCGCCTCGCTAATGTCGGGCGCCATCTACAATGCCTGGGGCTGGGAGATGCTGAACTGGCTGGTTTTCCCGGTCGTCGCCCTGTGTTTCGTCGCCCTTGGCGCGCTCAAACTGACCGGATCGCGCAAAGCCCGCGCCTGATCCGGTTCTATCTTTGGCTTGGCACGACCTGTCAGCATGGCGCCGACCGAATCGCGGCGACCGCACAAAATTATTGCGTCTGTACCCATTGTTATGAAACCGTGTGCCCCGACGGGGCGTTGAAGCCATGCTCATATGCGGCCACCGCATTTCGGTCCAAAGCAAGGGGTTTTCACAATGTTTTCAGTCAAGATTCTGGCCGGCGCGGCGTTGGCGCTCGGCATCACGGCCGCCTCCGCCAATGCCCAGGTGGTCGTCTCCTCGAAGATCGACACCGAGGGCGGCGTGCTCGGCAACATCATCCAGCTTGTGCTCAACGCCAACAACATCAAGACCACCGACCGCATCCAGCTCGGCGGCACGCCGGTGGTACGCAAGGCGATCACCGCCGGCGAGATCGACATCTATCCCGAGTACACCGGCAATGCCGCTTTCTTCTTCGAGAAGGCCGACGATCCGGTCTGGAAGGATGCCGCCAAGGCCTATGAGACCGCCAAGAAGCTCGACTATGACGCCAACAAGATCGTCTGGCTGTCGCCGTCACCGGCCAACAACACCTGGGCGATCGCGCTGCGCAAGGAGGTTGCCGAGACCAACAAGCTGGCGACCCTGACCGACTTCGGCAAATACGTCGCCGGCGGCGGCACGGTGGTTTTGGCGGCGTCGGCTGAGTTCGTCAATTCGGCGGCAGCCCTGCCGGCGTTCCAGACCACTTACGGCTTCACGCTGAAGCCGGAGCAGTTGATCACGCTTTCGGGCGGCGACACCGCCGCGACAATCGGTGCTGCCGCCAACCAGACCAACGGCGCCAACGCCGCCATGGTCTACGGCACCGACGGCGGCATCGCGCCGTCCGGCCTGGTCGTGCTCGCCGACGACAAGGGCGTGCAGCCGGTCTACCAGCCGGCGCCGATCATCCGCGAAGCGGTGCTGAAAGAGCATCCGGAGATCGAGACGCTGTTGAAGCCGGTGTTCGCCAAGCTCGACCTCGTCACGCTGCAGGAACTCAACGGCCGCGTCCAGGTCGGCGGCGAGCCGGTCAAGGGTGTCGCCGAGGACTTTTTGAAGAAGAACGGGTTTTTGAAGTAGTCAGCGCATAGCTGATCGTGACGCTGGTGCGAGACACCCCTCTCTGGAAGCTGCTGATCTCCCCCCTTGCGGGGGAGATGTCCGGCAGGACAGAGGGGGGTGCTGTCCCGCCGACCTCACAACCGGTAGCAGGTGCGTGCCTCGACAGGGTTGCTTCCGAACAGGCCGACGCTCGAGAGCTGACGATCCTTCACACCCCCCTCTGGCCTGCCGGCCATCTCCCCCGCAAGGGGGGAGATCGGACTTCGCGTCGGCTTGCACCGATCACCAGCGTAGTCTGCGCAACGTGGAAAATCGCTCCTCATGAGGGGCATCCATGACCCTGCGTTTCGACAAGCTCGGCATGGTTATCGCGGCGATCGTTGCCTATGCGGCGTTTCTGGCTCCGTTCGCCACCTTCCGCGCCAATCGTATCGTTCCCGGTCAGGCGCGCTCGATCCTGGAGGCGCTGCCGGCCACAGTCGGGCCGCTACTGCTGGCGATCGTCGTCGTGGCCGCAATTGTTGCCTTGCTGAAAACCCCGCTTGTCCTGCGCCTGGCCGCAAGCGTCGTGGCGCTCGCCGCCCTTGCCATCCTGATCGGTGTCGCCGGCACCTTCCTGACGCCGGCCGGCAACACCTTCGCCCGCATCTCGCCGGCTTCCGGGTTCTGGCTGTTGATCTTTGCCTTCACATTGTTGCTCGCCGACGTGCTGACCAGGCTCAATCTGTCGCCACCGGCCCGCGTCGGCGTGCTCGTCCTCGCGGCGCTGGCCATCGGCTTGTTGCTGATATCGGGGCAGTGGGACAGCCTGTCGATCCTCAAGGAATATGCAAACCGCGCCGATAGTTTCTGGGCCGAAGGCTCCAAGCACATCACGCTGGCGCTGGGGTCGCTGGCGGCGGCGGTGATCGTCGGCCTGCCGCTCGGCATCCTGTGCCACCGCGTCGAACGGTTGCGGGCCGGCGTGCTCAATGTGCTCAACATCGTCCAGACCATACCCTCGATCGCGCTGTTCGGCCTGCTGATCGCGCCGCTGGGCTGGGTCGCCGCGCATGTTCCGGGTGCCGCAGCGCTCGGTATCAGAGGCATCGGCACCGCGCCCGCCTTCGTGGCTTTGTTCCTCTATTCGCTGCTGCCGGTGGTGGCCAACACCGTGGTCGGGCTTGCCGGCGTACCCCGCGCGGCCAATGATGCAGCGCGCGGCATGGGCATGACCGATGGCCAGCGCCTGTTCGGCGTCGAGTTTCCGTTGGCCTTTCCGGTGATCCTCACCGGCATCCGCATCGTGCTGGTGCAGAACATCGGCCTGGCCACCATCGCCGCACTGATCGGCGGCGGCGGCTTTGGCGTCTTCGTCTTCCAGGGCGTCGGCCAGACCGCAATGGACCTGGTGCTGCTCGGCGCCGTGCCGACGGTGGCGCTGGCCTTCGCCGCGGCCATCATCCTCGACGCAGTAATCGAGATGACCGCCACCAGGCGCAGGGTTGAAACGGCATGATCGAGATCGAAGGCATTACCAAGCGCTATGACGCGACGACCGTGGTCGACGACGTGTCCATGGTCGTCGAGCCGCGTACGGTTTGCGTCATTGTCGGTACCTCCGGTTCCGGCAAGACGACGCTGCTGCGAATGATCAACCGGCTGGTCGAGCCGACCGCCGGCGTCATCAAGCTCGACGGCAACGACAACCGCACGCTGCCCGGCTACGAGCTGCGCCGCAGCATCGGCTACGCTATCCAGGGCCACGGCCTGTTCCCGCACCGCACCGTTGCGCAGAACATCGCCACCGTGCCGGTCCTGCTGGGCTGGGACAAGGACCGCATCAAGGCCCGCGTCGATGAGTTGATGACACTCTACCAGCTCGACCCCGAGGCCTATGGCCCGCGCTACCCGCACGAACTGTCCGGCGGGCAACAGCAGCGTGTCGGCGTCGCGCGCGCGCTCGCCGCCGAGCCCAATGTGCTTCTGATGGACGAGCCGTTCGGCGCACTCGACCCGATCATCCGCACCAAGGCGCAGGAAGATCTGCTGGCGATCCAGAAGCGCTTCGGCACCACCATCATCCTCGTCACCCACGACATGGAGGAGGCGGTCCATATGGGCGACAAGATCGCCGTCATGGATGCCGGAAAGCTGGTGCAATACGCCAAGCCGGAAGAGATCCTGGCGCGGCCAGCGAACGCCTTCGTCGAAACCCTGGTCGGCGCCAGCGAAAAGCCGTTCCGGCTCTTGTCGCTCGGCCGCGTGCGCGACGCCGTGGAAAAGGGGACTGCCGAAGGCGAGGCGATCCCAGGCGACGCCAGCCAGCGCGACGCGCTGGCCGAGCTTCTGTGGTCGGGCCGGCCGGCGCTGCCGGTCAAGGGCGAAGACGGCAAGCTGCTCGGCCGCGTCACCGTCGACGGGCTGGTGAAGCGCGCGGCGAGGCCGGCATGAAAGGGGCCGGTCTAAAAGCCTGGCTGCCTTCGCTGCTCAGGCTTGCACTGGTGGTGCTTCTCATAGCCTTCGTCACCAATCCCGGCTGGTTCGAGCCGCTGTTGAAGCCGCTGACCGAAAACAATGCGCCGGCGATCTACAATCAGGGCAGCCTGCTGACGCTGACCCTGCTGCATCTCAGGACCGTGCTGATCGCTACCGTCGCCGCAACCATCGTTGCCGTGGCGCTTGCCATCCTGGTGACCAGGCCGGCGGGCGCCGAATTCCTGCCGCTGTCGCGCAGTCTGGTCAATATCGGCCAGACCTTTCCGCCGGTGGCGGTGCTGGCGCTGGCGGTGCCCGCCGTCGGTTTCGGCGAGAAGCCGACGCTGATTGCGCTGTTTCTCTACGGCCTGCTGCCGATCTTCGAGAACGCGCTGACCGGCCTCACAACGCTGCCCGGCAACATCATGGAGGCCGCGCGCGGCGCCGGCATGACGGGCTGGCAAAGACTGGTCAAGGTCGAATTGCCGCTGAGCGCGCCGATCATTCTGGGAGGAATAAGGCTGTCGGTGGTGATCAGCCTGGCCACGGCGACGATCGGCTCGACGGTTGCCGCCAAGACGCTGGGCGAGGTGATCATCGCCGGCCTGCTGTCCAACAATCTCGCCTTCGTCCTGCAAGGCGGCCTGATCGTCGCGGCGCTGGCGATGCTGATCTATGACGGACTGTCCGCCATCGAGCGCTATACGGCGCGCAAGATGGGGCAGGAGACTGGCGACTGACCTTCGCTGGACTGCGGGCAAAGCATTGACTGACGCAGCGTCATTTCAACCGATCTAATAGCAAGGCATCGGCCACGGGAATGTTCTGGCCTAAACCTTTTGGCTGAAAGCGGGGCAAAAACCGAACAATATCTTGACGTTCCGAGCCCTGTTTCGCATACACCGCTGCGAAGGACGGATTCCGCCTAGGCTTATCCGCTCCCCGCACCAACGGCCCAGGGAGGGGTTCTTTTGGGCCATCAATCGAGGAAAATTCGGCAATGACCATCATTTCTGCCGTCATCGCCTGCGGCTTGCTTTCAATCCTTTACGCCATCTGGGCGACACGATCGGTTCTTGCAGCCGATCAGGGCAACGCACGCATGCAGGAAATCTCCGCCGCCATCCGCGAAGGCGCGCAAGCCTATCTGGCGCGCCAGTACACCACCATCGCCATTGTCGGCGTGGTCGTGCTCGTGCTCGCCTGGTGGCTGCTTTCGATCACCGCCGCGGTCGGCTTCCTGATCGGCGCCGTGCTTTCGGGCGCCGCCGGTTTCATCGGCATGCACGTCTCGGTGCGCGCCAATGTGCGCACCGCGCAGGCGGCGTCCAACAGCCTCGCCGCCGGTCTCGACATCGCCTTCAAGTCGGGCGCCATCACCGGTATGCTGGTGGCTGGCCTGGCGCTGCTCGGCGTGTCGATTTACTACTATATTCTGACCGGCCCGATGGGCCTGCAGCCCAATGACCGCATCGTCATCGATGCGCTGGTTTCGCTCGGCTTCGGCGCTTCGCTGATCTCGATCTTCGCCCGTCTGGGCGGCGGCATCTTCACCAAGGGCGCCGACGTCGGCGGCGATCTCGTGGGCAAGGTCGAAGCCGGTATTCCCGAAGACGATCCGCGCAACCCGGCCACCATCGCCGACAATGTCGGCGATAATGTCGGTGATTGCGCCGGCATGGCCGCCGACCTCTTCGAGACCTATGCGGTGACCGTCGTTGCCACCATGGTGCTGGCTGCCATCTTCTTCGGCGGAACCGCCGCTCTGGGTGCGGCGATGCTCTATCCGCTCGCTATCTGCGGTGCCTGCATCCTGACCTCGATCGTCGGCACCTTCTTCGTCAAGCTCGGTTCCAACGGCTCGATCATGGGCGCCCTCTACAAAGGCCTGATCGTCACCGGCCTGCTGTCGATCGTCGGTCTCGGTGTCGCTACCTCGGCAACCGTCGGCTGGGGCGAGGTCGGCACCGTCGCCGGCATGACCATCATCGGCAAGAACCTGTTCATCTGCGGCCTGATCGGTCTCGTTGTGACCGGTCTCATCGTGGTGATCACCGAATACTATACCGGCACCAACAAGCGCCCGGTGAACTCCATCGCCCAGGCCTCGGTGACCGGTCACGGCACCAACGTCATCCAGGGACTTGCGGTGTCGCTCGAATCGACCGCACTGCCGGCAATCGTCATCGTCGGCGGCATCATCTCGACCTACCAGCTCGCCGGCCTGTTCGGGACGGCGATCGCGGTCACCACCATGCTCGGCCTTGCCGGCATGATCGTCGCCCTCGACGCCTTCGGCCCGGTCACCGACAATGCCGGCGGCATTGCCGAAATGGCCGGCCTGCCCAAGGAAGTGCGCCACTCCACCGACGCGCTCGACGCGGTCGGCAACACCACCAAGGCGGTGACCAAGGGCTATGCCATCGGTTCGGCCGGCCTCGGCGCGCTGGTGCTGTTTGCGGCCTATTCGAACGATTTGAAGTTCTTTGCCGCCAATGGCGACAAATATCCGTACTTCCAGGGCATGGGCGATGTCTCCTTCGACCTCTCCAATCCCTACGTCGTCGCCGGCCTGATCTTCGGCGGTCTGATCCCGTATCTGTTCGGCGGCATCGCCATGACGGCCGTCGGCCGTGCGGCCGGCGCCATCGTCGAGGAAGTGCGCAAGCAGTTCCGCGAGGATCCGGGCATCATGGCCGGCACCTCCAAGCCAAACTATGCGCGCGCCGTCGACCTTCTGACCAAGGCGGCGATCCGGGAAATGATCATCCCCTCGCTGCTGCCGGTGCTGGCGCCGCTCGTCGTCTATTTCGGCGTGCAGCTGATCTCGGGCTCCAAGGCGTCCGCCTTTGCGGCACTCGGCGCCTCGTTGCTCGGCGTCATCGTCAACGGCCTGTTCGTCGCCATCTCGATGACTTCGGGCGGCGGCGCCTGGGACAATGCCAAGAAGTCGTTCGAGGACGGTTTTGTCGACAAGGACGGCGTCAAGCACCTCAAGGGGTCCGAAGCGCACAAGGCTTCGGTCACCGGCGACACGGTTGGCGATCCCTACAAGGACACCGCCGGCCCGGCGGTCAACCCGGCAATCAAGATCACCAACATCGTGGCGCTTCTGCTGCTGGCCGTGCTCGCGCACGGCTGAGGCAAAGCCACTGATTCAAGAAAAAACCCGCGGAGCGATCCCGCGGGTTTTTGTTTGAGATTCATGCGGGGGTCTGTTCAGACCTCACCCGGCTCGCTGCCGGCATCGCCACGCTTGCTGTAGCGATCGAGCAATTCGCTCACGCCAGGCTCGCGCTCAGGCATCGGCGCCAGGCCACGCAGGCGCCGCAGCTTGGCGACGAAAGCGCCTCGCTTGTACTTGCGGCGGAAGGCGCGGGCGCGGGGATGGATGCCAAGAGCCGCCATCAGCCTGCGCCTGAGATAACTCGATGCCGCCAGGCGAATGGGTTCGCCCGCGCAGCCAAGGATTTTCACGCGCAAGGCGTCCGGCGTCTGCATGGCGTCCAGAAGATCCTTCTGTTCCTGCGCATTGTCGCCGAGATAGGAGCCCTTGCGTATGCCGGAGTGCAGCTTGATCACGGTGAGGTGCGGCATCGTCGCGATCACCGCGCCCTTTCGCCATGCCCGAAACAGCCAGTCCTGCGAGCTTTCGCAAAAGCACTGGCTGGCGGGTCGCCAAGGTCCGAGCAGGCTGAACGAAGCGCGGCGAAACATGTGTGCCGAGCCAAATCCTTCCGTCGTGACGGGGTCGTAAAAACCATCCTTGCCGATCCCGAAGATCGAATTGACAGGATTGCCGGCCGCCGACGGCGGCTGGATGACGGCACCGCGCGCCAGCACCACGTCGGCGCCCGAGGCGTCGATCCAGCCGGTCATCGCCGCCAAATGGTCGGGAAACCACAGATCGTCGTGGTTGAGCAAGGCGACGAAGCGGCCACGCGCCCTGGCAAAGCCGATATTGTTGGGACCGGACTGTTCGCCGAAATTGACAGGAAGATCGATGTAGACGATGCGGGCATCGTCAAATTCAGCGACAACGGCCGCCGTATCCGGCCTGCAACCGTCGCCAATGACCAAGGCTTCCCAGTCTTGCAACGTCTGGCGCATGACGCTGGTCAATGCCTGCCGCAGTGCTGCCGGCCGGTTGTGCGTCGCGATCACGATCGAAACCAGCGGTTCGCCGCCGGCCTGATCGCGCTGCGCCGATGCTTCCACGCTACACCAGTCTGTAGGGAATGTGGTCGGTGTCTGGCGGCAGGCGCCAATGGTCGGGCTGATCGTAGGCATAGGCCTTGTCGACGAGGTTGAGCAGCACCGCCGTCTCCGCTCCGAGCGAAACAACACCGTGCCATATTCCGGGTGGAATGATGACGACCGCCGGGCGCAACGGGCCGATAATCTTGTGCCAGACGGCGCCGAAGGTCGGCGAGGCCTTGCGTCCGTCAAACAGCGAAATGCGAACGCTGCCGACGCAGCAGAACAGCCGGTCGGTCGTCACCGCATGGGCATGCCAGCCCGTCACCGCGCCGGGATACAAGGTGCGTTGGAAGACCTGGCCGACCGGCTCCGAATCGAGCTCCCACTCCTGGCGAAAGATCTCGGTCAGATAGCCGGTGGAGGTTGCGACCGGCCTGATCTCCTTGACCCTCACGCCATCGATCGTCACCGGCTCGATGGGCATCCAGTCAGGCGTGACCACTTGGCTGTCAGCCGTTCCGGTCGCCATCCAGCCTGTCGGTTTTGTCCGGGTTTTTTCCGGCACGGATGCTCCTCCCAATTCAGCGTGATGCGCCATTGGCCAGCACGGTCTGATACGAATTTGACCGGTCGCTGGCAAGTACGCGTCAAGATTGCTGATGGGTTTCGACCTCACGGCACTTGATGTTTCCGACGCAATCGGAGGGCCGCATTGCCCAAAACATCGTTCCATCCTACCCAAGCCCGGACCGTCCGCCTGCTTTAATACCCCGGCCATTGGCCAGGACATTGCAATAGGCGCGGTGTCGGGCTCGCCTCTGCGGCGATTTTGGCCAGGGAAACGACATTCGGGCAGGGAAAAGACATGGACATTTTCTTGATGGCGGCTTCGCTTGCGCTGGCTGGAATTATTGCCGGCATCTACGTCTCGGGCGTAATCCACGATTTTCGCATCGATGATCTTACCGCCGGCCAGTACATGGCCATGCATCAGATGCGCGACCGGACGTTTACCCGGGTGATGCCGTTCGTCAGGCTGACGACGCTGGTGCTGATCGCGGCGATGGCGATGTTTGCGGTCGATGCCGGCCTGCCGCGCATCCTGACCATCGTCGCCGCGGCGCTGGTGGTGATCGACATTGGCTTCACCGTCAGCCGTCAGGTGCCGCTCAACAAACAGGTGCAGAGCTGGACGCCGGTGACCATCCCCGATGATTGGGCGCAGACGCGCGACAGCTGGGCGGCCAACCACAATTTGCGCCTAGTGCTTGGACTGGCCGAATACGCCTGCCTGTTTGCCGCGGTCATCCTGACGCTCAGCCGGTGATTCAGTTTTTACGGAACGCCGCGGCATGGGTCGGCACTTCTGCCGGCCGCCGCCGTTGAAAACAGGAGTATTGCCATGCTGCATCACGCTTCATTCAACGCCCGCGATCCGCAGGCCGTCGCCAGCGTCCTTGCCGAAATGCTTGTCGCCACCGCGGTTCGTGCGCCGTCGCCGCCATTTCCTGAGGGGGCATGGTTTGTCTGCCTCGGCGGCGATTTCGGCTCGCTGATCGAAATCCTGCCGTGCGGCACGGTTCTGGACCAGCAAGCGCCGCTCGGCATCGGCTTCGACCCGAACATGCGCCTGCGCTCCGGCTCGCATGTGCTGCTCAGCACGCCCAATTCGACCGAAACCATACAGGGCATTGCCGCCCGCATGGGCTGGCATAGCGAGCTGATCGATGCCCGCCTGTTCAAGGTGCTCAAGGTCTGGGTCGAGGACGAAACCCTGGTCGAATTCCTGACGCCCGAGATCGCACCGCTATACCGCGCGACATTCGCCTGGGGCGGCATGGCGACACTCGACGCCAAGCTGCGCGAGCTGGAGAGCCAGATGGCGGCAGCGCTTGCCGCCAAGGCGGCGAACCAGTCGGGCCGCAAGGATGAGCAACTGGCCGATACGATGAGTCCGTGAGCCCCGACGCCTTCCGATGAGAGCTCCTGGACGGCCGCCGAGGTCAACCGGCGCCGGTGTTGTCGCCGGCTTCCGCCTTCAGCCAGTTGATGAACGATCTGGCAGGCTCCCAGGCGGAGATGGACGGGTGGACGACGACGTAGTGGTTCCAGTTCGTCGGTATGTCCGTCGTCAGGAGGCGGACGAGCCTGCCGGTCCGCAAATCGCTCTCGACCAGCGACTTCCTCGCGATAGCGACGCCCAGACCGCTCGCCGCCGCTTCGACCGCCAACAAGGTGCCATTCAGATTCATGCCGTCGCCAACCGTATCCAGCGGCAGATTGTTTCTCTCGAACCAGTGGCGCCAATTGGCGCCGCTCTCGTCATTTTCGGCCGTCGTGTCGAGGATGCGGAACAGTCGCAGCACATCGTGCTGGTCTCTGACCGGGCCGTTGGCGGCGAGATAGTCGGGACTGACGACAGGAAAGATCGCATCTGCCATCAGCCATTCGGTCTCGACGGCCGGATAGTGTCCGCCGCCGAAACGCAATGCGATGTCGACTGTTCGCTGCGAAAGGTCGACGACTGCAAGATCCGCATTGATGTCGATCTCTGTTTCGGGATGCTTTTTGCGAAACCTGTGCAGACGCGGGGCCAGCCAGCGCACGGCATGCGAAGGAATGGCGGTGACCCTCAGCCTCGTGCGCTCGTTGCGCGCGACACTCGCGATCGTGCTCTGGATTTCCAGCAGTGCGCGTCGCACGCCCGCGGACAATCTTTCGCCTTCAAGCGTTAGTTCGACGCGGCGGACATGGCGGGTGAACAGAAGCACGCCGAGATCGGCTTCGAGATCGGCGATGCGGTGGCTGAGCGCGCTTGGGGTAACATTCAGCTCATCGCCGGCGCGCTTGAAGCTGCCCAGCCGGGCAATGACCTCGAAAGCACGAATGGATTCCAGTTGTGGAAGCCGTCTTGTCATTTGCCGTTACCCGATCCCGCCCATGGGTTCCTTAGCATGAATGAACAAAGCTCATCCATAGCTTCGTAAATAGTCTTTTGTCCAAGTGCGCAAATCATTGTAGCCATCCACTGCCCCCCGATTGCCGCCGTCGGATGAGAGGCCGTTCATGGAACGAGCCTCGACTTACGAACGACAGTGAAATGAAGACAATCGCTTGGGAGTACCCCATGACTATTCGACCCCCCGAGTTTGCGCATGCGCGCTTTTCGACCGCCATGTGGCCGCGAGCGGAATGGCGAAACGTCTATTGCGACCTGTTGCGCCGGATGGTGACCGACATGGATTTTAACGTCGCGGAGGAAAAGCTCTCCGTCGACGCGACCATCCTGCGGCTGCCGGGCGTCGGCATTGCCGATTCGAGGACCACCGCCTTCCGCACCATCCGTTCCCGCGCCGTGGCCAAGGGGACCGATGATTACATTTTCTTCATGTGTCTGGAGGGCGCTGCCACCTTCTCGCATCTCGGCCGCGAGGCCAGCATCGAGGCCGGCCAGGCAATCCTTCTGTCCTCCTCTGATCCGCATGTGATCGAGCGGGCGATGTCGCATCATCTCTTCATCACCATCCCCAAGGCAGCGTTCGGGCCCATGGCTGCGAATGCGGATGCCGCCCTGATGACGCCGATGTCATGCGTGGGCGAAAAGTTCTTGCTGCTGACCAGCTATGTCCGTCTGCTGATGCAGGAGCCGAACCTGGCCGCGTCCGAATTGCGCTGGCTTGCCGCCAAGCACATACAGGACCTTGTCGCGGTCGTGGTCGGGGCAACGCAGGACGCCACCGAGATCGCCGCAGGCCGCGGCATACGCGCCGCGCGGCTGCGCGCCATCAAAGCCGATATCGAAAGCAATCTGGCTTCCGGCGATGTCGGGTCCGACGCGCTGGCCGGGCGCCACCGCGTCAGCGCGCGCTATATCAGAAAGCTGTTCGAGGGTGAGGGTACCTCGCTGTCGCAGTTCGTGCTTGGCCGGCGGCTGGCGCTGGTTTGCAGCAAGCTATCCGACCTGCGCCTGGCACACCGCACCATCGGCGCCATCGCCTTCGACGCCGGCTTCGGCGATCTCTCGACCTTCAACCACGCCTTCCGCCGGCATTTCGGCATGACGCCTTCGGAAGCGCGGCAGAGTGCGGCTGTGCACCGCGCCTCGCTGGAGCCCGGCGGCCGAACAGGCCACGCGCGGCAAAGCGCGACGGGTGTTGCGGCCGCATGACCTCAAAACAAAAGCCCGCAGGATCGCTCCCGCGGGCTTTTGGTCGCCTGAGAAGGTGTCGCTTCGGGGGAAGCAAAAATCTGAGGAAGGCGGTCGCTTCTTAGGCGCCGCCGCCAGGAATGGGGGGCGCCAGTTTGCTGGCGCCTTTGATGATCTGGCTGAGGAAGTTCTGGTCCTTGCCGCCGGTCGGCGTGGTGCGCGAGATGAAGTCGAAAATCTTGCCGTCCTTCAGACCGTAATTGGCAATCTGGGTGACGCGCCCGTCCTCGCCAAAATAGACCGCGAGCACTTTCTGGTCGACCAGGCGCGGCTTGTCGAAAGCGACATAGCGCTTGCGCGTCTGCGAAATGTAATAGAACGCCTCATTGTCGAAGGTGGCTTTCGTCGATGGCGTGCCGAGCGCCAGAAGCACCTGTTCGCGGCTGGAGCCCACCGGCACCGAATCGACCGCCTGCTGGTCGATAACATAGCCCTGCGTCAGCGTCTCGCTAGGGTTAAGGTCGCCGAACATCTTGGACGAATTGCAGCCCGACAGCGCGGAAGCCACCAGCACCAGCGAAACCGCGGCGGTGGCCCCAGGCAGAAAAGTCGACTTGAATTTCAGCGCGCGCAACAACAACTCCATTAGCTGGCCGCAACTTGCGCTGGGCGGCAAAACCGGTAAACCAGCTTGCTTGCCGATGCAACAAGGCCCATTCAAACAATCGGTCCCCAGGAGACCACCCTCAATGTTCCAGCGCCTTTTTGGCCGCGAACGCAACGCCAACCGCGCTATCACCGAGGCGCTTTACGCACAAATCGTGGCGGCGGCGCGGCAGACCGTGTTTTATTCCCACTGGAATGTGCCGGATACGCCGCTCGGCCGTTTCGAGATGCTGTCGCTGCATATGTTCCTGTTTCAGCACCGGCTCCGCGGCGAAGAGGGCGTCGCGCATGAGGTCGCGCAGGTGCTGATCGACGAGTTCTTTCTCGATGTCGAGCATTCGCTGCGGGAACTGGGCGTTGGCGATGTCGGCGTGCCCAAGCGCATGAAGAGGCTGGCCAAAATGTTCTACGGCCGTACCGCCGCCTATGACGACGCGCTGGAACGCAGCGACCGCGACGCGCTTGCTGCCGCCCTGGCGCGCAATGTCAGACCCGATGCCGGCGCCTGGCCGCAAGCCTTGCCGCTGGCGTCCTATGTAATCGATGCCGCAAGGCAGCTTGAAGCACAGCCGTCCGAATCGATCGTTTCCGGTGCCGTGGCGTTTCCCGTCGCGAAAGCGGAGTGAGGAGGGGAGACCAAGATGAAACATGTGGACACGCCTAGCCCGGTCTCATTTGCGGCCAATGTCGGCCGCCTGCCGCACAAAGGTTTGCAGGTGGTGATCGACGCCGACGCCGCGCAGCGCGCAATGCTTGCGCGCGAGCACGAGCTGCTTTCGGTCGAAAACTACCGTGCTGAGCTTTTGGTGGCGCCGTGGAAGCGCAATGGCGTCAAGGTCAGCGGCCGCGTCGAGGCTGATATCACCCAGGCCTGCATCGTCACCCTTGAGCCGGTCGCGGCCCATATCGACGAGGAGGTCGAGGCGCTGTTCTTGCCCGAACAATCCAAACTCGGACGGCAAGATTTCGAAGGCGGCGGCGAGATCCTGCTCGACGCCGACGGGCCAGACGGCCCGGAAACATTCTCCGGCGACACGATCGACGTCGGCGCGCTCGCCGAACAGTTCTTCGGGCTGGCGATCGATCCCTATCCGCGCAAGGCAGGCGCCTCTCTCGATGCCGCCGGCCCGGACGAGCCCGTCGAGAATGAATTCCAGCAAAAGCTGCGATCCTTGCTTGGAAAATCCTAAAACACGAAGAGATCGGAGAAAAGCCGGTTGTGCGGCTGCCCAAAACCGCTATTTTCGCCGAACCTTCGCGAGCCCCCGAATTTCGCGAGTTTCGTATTTCTTTCGCGGGCCATGTGCCCTGGCCCAAGCTAGTGAGATAAAGACCGCGTGATCAGGATTTCCATCGATGCCATGGGTGGCGATCACGGGCCAAACGTGGTCATCCCGGCACTCATGACGGTCGCCGTCAGGCGTCCCGACATCCGCTTCGTCATATATGGGCGCGAGGAATTGGTGCGCCCCGAACTCGCCAAATTTCCCAAACTGGCCGAGGTCAGCGAGTTCCACCATTGCGAAGTCGCGGTCAGGATGGACGACAAGCCGAGCCAGGCGCTGCGCCACGGCCGCTGGAAGTCGTCGATGTGGAAGGCTGTCGAAGCAGTCAAGAGTGGCAGCGCGCAGGCCTGCATTTCGGCCGGCAATACCGGCGCGCTGATGGCGATGTCGAAATTCTGCCTGCGCACGATGGCGACCATCGATCGTCCGGCGATCGCGGCGATCTGGCCCACGATGCGCGGCGAGAGCGTGGTGCTGGATGTCGGCGCCACCATCGGCGCCGATGCGCACCAGCTGATCGACTTTGCCATTCTCGGCACCGGCATGGCGCGCTCGGTGTTCGGCATCGACCGGCCGAAAGTCGGCCTGCTCAATGTGGGCGTCGAGGAGATCAAGGGTCAGGAAGAGGTCAAGGAAGCCGGGCGCATGCTGCGCGAGGCCAACATGGCCTCGATGAATTATCATGGCTTCGTCGAGGGTGACGACATCGGCAAGGGCACGGTCGACGTGGTCGTCACCGAAGGATTTGCCGGCAACATCGCGCTCAAGACGGCAGAAGGCACTGTGCGCCAGATCTCAGGCTATCTGCGCGCCGCGATGAACCGCACGCTGATGGCTAGGATCGGCTATGTCTTCGCCAAGGGCGCTTTTGACCGCCTGCGCGAAAAGCTCGATCCGGGCCGCTCCAATGGCGGCGTTTTCCTGGGTCTGAACGGCATCGTGGTAAAGAGCCATGGCGGCGCCGATTCGGACGGTTTCGCGGCGGCCATCGAGCTTGGCTACGACATGGT
The DNA here is from genome assembly GCF_040322455.1 of Mesorhizobium sp. M0139. Classification (NCBI taxonomy): domain Bacteria; kingdom Pseudomonadati; phylum Pseudomonadota; class Alphaproteobacteria; order Hyphomicrobiales; family Phyllobacteriaceae; genus Mesorhizobium; species Mesorhizobium sp. M0139. The sequence goes on along the minus strand of NZ_JAMYTN010000002.1, from coordinate 440,631 downwards.
GCGCAACAATCTGATCGACCGCATCGAGGCCGATCTCGACCTGTTCCATGCGCGCAACCCGCATGCCCAGGCAAACAGGAAATCCGACGCCACCGTCGACGAAAAGGAATAGGAAAGAGCTTTGATCAGATCAGTCGTGCGCGGCACCGGTGCTGCGCTGCCCCGCCGCATCATGAAGAATGCCGATTTCGAAGGCATGGTCGAGACCTCGGACGAGTGGATCGCCCAGCGCACCGGCATCCGCCAGCGTCATATCTCCGCTGATGACGAGACGACGGCGTCGCTGGGCGAGGCGGCGGCGCGCGCAGCGCTCGACAATGCTGGTCTTACGCCTGCCGACATCGACCTGATCGTGCTGGCGACCTCGACGCCCAACAACACCTTTCCGGCGACCGCCGTCGAGATCCAGAACCGGCTCGGCATGCATCACGGCTTTGCCTTCGACCTGCAGGCGGTGTGCTCGGGCTTCGTCTATGCGGTGACCACCGCCGACCTCTACATCAGAGGCGGCCTCGCCAAGCGCGTGCTGGTGATCGGCGCGGAGACCTTTTCCCGCATCCTCGACTGGAGCGACCGCTCGACCTGCGTCTTGTTCGGCGACGGCGCCGGCGCGCTGGTGCTGGAAGCGGATGAGGGCACCGGCGGCATTGCCGACCGTGGCGTGCTGGCGATGAGCCTGCGCTCCGACGGCGCCCACAAGGACAAGCTTTTCGTCGATGGCGGTCCCTCGACCACCGGCACGGTCGGCCATCTCAGGATGGAAGGTCGCGAAGTGTTCAAGCACGCCGTCGGCATGATCACCGACGTCATCGAGGCGACGTTTTCGCAGGCCGGCATAACCGCCGACGACCTCGACTGGTTCGTGCCGCATCAGGCCAATAAACGCATTATTGACGCTTCGGCCAAGAAGCTCGGGATTGCTGAGCAAAAGGTGGTGGTCACCGTCGATTTGCACGGTAACACCTCGGCTGCTTCCGTGCCGCTGGCGCTTTCGGTGGCCGTCGCCGACGGTCGCATCAAGAAGGGTGATCTCGTGCTCCTGGAAGCGATGGGCGGCGGCTTCACCTGGGGCGCGGTTCTCGTTCGCTGGTAAGTGCCGAACGGTCCGGTTTCGGTCCTTGACCTTGCCGGATCAATTACTTAGGCTCTGCCTTTACCTGTATCGATTTATGTTTTTTGAACTGATGGGACGGTCGCATGGGGGGAAAGACACTTACGCGCGCCGACCTTGCCGAAGCTGTTTACCGTAAGGTCGGCTTGTCACGCACTGAATCGGCAGAACTCGTCGAGGCGGTGCTGGACGAAATCTGCGAAGCCATCGTACGCGGCGAGACGGTGAAGCTGTCGTCCTTCGCCACCTTCCACGTCCGTTCCAAGAACGAACGCATCGGCCGCAATCCCAAGACCGGCGAGGAAGTGCCGATCCTGCCGCGCCGGGTGATGACCTTCAAGTCGTCGAACGTGCTGAAAAGCCGTATCCTGCGCTCGCACCAGAACAGCAAGGCCAAGGGCGGCAAATAGGTTCTGCCGCAGGCTTCGGTTGAAAACGCCAGGCCGTTTTGACGCCGGGCTTGAATATTGTTTCATAAACCGCTGAAATGATACCCGATTCGGCAGACTGGGCCGGATCGCCGTCCAGCGTGAGGATTTCGCCCATGGACAAGAGCCCCGACGCTTTCCGCACCATCAGCGAGGTCGCGGAGGATCTCGATCTGCCGCAGCACGTGCTGCGCTTCTGGGAAACCCGTTTCAACCAGATCAAGCCGATGAAGCGCGGCGGCGGCCGCCGCTACTACCGGCCGCAGGATGTCGAACTGATCAAGGGCATCCGCCACATGCTCTACGACCAGGGTTACACGATCAAGGGCGTGCAGAAACTGCTGCGCGAGAACGGCAACCATTTCCTGGTCGCCATCGGCAATGGCGACATGGCTGCCGTCGAAGCGATCTCGCAGCGCAGGCAGGCCGATCAGGTGCCGCTGACGCCAGCCGCCCAGCCGCGCGGCATGGATGACGAGATGCTGGTCGGCCAGCCCAAGGTAAAACCCAGCCGCCGCTTTTTCGGCCTGGGCAAGACCGAGGAGGAAGGTCCGGTCCAGCCCGGCGCATCGAAACTGTCGCGCGACAACCGGGCCTTGCTGCAGGAGGCGCTGTTTGACCTCCTGGAGTGCAAGCGCCTGCTCGACCAGGTGCGCTAACCTTTCCGCTGCCCTCGGGCAAGCAGACCGGAACCGGTTCTGCGGCCATGCGTTTGGCCTTCTCTCAAAAGAAGGAAAAACAATCATGGTATCGCTTTCGACCCTCTCCGATCTCGATCTCGAAAAGCAGGTCGCGACCCTTTCCAAAGAGCTCGCCGCGTTGCGCAAAGTCGTGGCCAAACGCGGCGGTGCTTACTACGAGGACGGGCGCGATGCCGCTTCGGACTATTATGGGCAGCTTGCCGACCTTGTCAGCGATGCGCTGCCGGCGATCAGGAAGCAGGGCAGGGCGATCGAAATGACGGCGCGCGATCGTCCGGCAACAGCCGCTGCTGTTGGGTTGGTCGTGGTCGGCCTTCTCGCCAGCCTGTTGCTCAGCCGGCGCTAAAACAATTCACGAAAACAAAAAGGAAAATGGCGGCCGTCCCGCGGACGACCGCCATTTCCCTGATCTGCGGCCGATTACTTGGCGAGCTTGATCTTGGCCTGCGGCGAAACCTGCGCGGTCTGGCTGCACTTGCCATAGACAGTGCCATTCTTGTCCGTGGCGTCGGTATAGGTGCCTTTGCACTCGATCGAGAGCACCAGGCAATGACCGGAGCCCTTGCAAACCGCGCCGCCGTCGCCCGTGGGATGCGTGCCGTTGGCGAAAGCCGAGGTCGGAACGGAAGCCGAACCGAAGGCCGAGACGATGAGGGCCGCGGCGAGCGTGATGCGCTTGAAGTTGGTCATTTGAGCATTTCCTTCTCTGGATCGAGGATCGCCACCATGGCGTCCTTCTGTGTTGGGATCGCCTTCTCGGCGTCCATGCCGGTTAGTGCGGCCTCCAAAGCAAAGGTTCATGCGTGGTTCGAATTTTCTTCGCGTTTTTTCGCGACGTCGATTTTTAGCCTTCGCCAACGGACGGCGCCTGGCGGGGCGGGCATCGATCATGCATTTCGCGTGAAGGGCGCTGACGTAGCAGCGCGGCATCCCATGCGAAGGTCACACGGTGGCGTGCCCAAATGGCCAGCCAAGACCTAGTCCGCCCCCGGCTCTTGTCAGGTGGCGGCAGCAGTCATTGCCGCCACTTGGCACCGCGCTTTCTGCCACTCCCGGCTGCGACTATAACGCCAGTCCAAAGGTACCGGCGGAGGAGACGGGCGTGGTCGCAAACTACATCGACGAGTTCATCATGTTCTGCGCTGGGCTGTGGATGACTGGCGTTGGTTTTGGGCTGCTCCAAAGTCCTTTTCAGGCCCAGCAAGGTCAGCAGCCATGGTGGCTGCAGGTCGCGAAGCATTTCAAATGGATGGTACCGCTTTTGATTTTGATCGCAATAGTGCTCGCGTTCGCGGCGCCGTCCTAGCGGGTTCCGGCAGCATTGAGAGACCCGTGGTGTCCTGCAGCTGTCAACCTGTGGTTGCTCGCATTCTGACGCATGGGGGCCATCGAATCCTGCCTTCAGCTTTTCCACGTGTCGCCTGGCAAAAACCAACGGGAAGGCGGCCCTGGCGAGGACTCCAGGGCCAGCCTTCCCGTTGGGCAAGTCGGCCGTGTCAGGCCTTCTTGGCCTCCACCTTGTTGTGGTGGTGGTGGTGGTGGTGATGGTGACGGCGGTGATGCTTGTTGTGATGATGATGATGGTGATGCTTCTTGTGCAGCGATGCTGCGTCGGCGCTGCTGGCGCCGATGAGGGGCAGAGAGACAGCCAGGGCAAAAGCCAGCCCGAGAGCCGACAGGAGGGACTTCTTCATGACTTCGTTTCCTTTTCTGCGCGGGCTGAATTTGACCGTCACCGAGCAAGATCGGTCCCGGTGAACCCCGCAGTCATGACTATCGCCTCCGAACTTTTCGACAGTTTTTCCGGACTGTAGAATTTTGTTTCTGGATTGTGTCTGGCGGCTTCGTCGGCAACTTACATCGGCGGAATGACGCCGTTGGTGCCGACAACGACCCGGCCCGCGGTCAGCTTGCCGTCGCTGCCGCGCTCGGCGTTGACGAAGACCACAGCGCCAGGCTTGAGGTCGGCGGGCGTCGCCGGCGCGAAGGTCACCACCGGCGTCGTCTGCGGGATCGCGATCTGCTTTTTCTGGCCATTGTCGTAGGTCAGCGTCACCGTGCGACCTGCAATCTCGGTGACATCGACGACCGTGCCGTTGGTCATCCGGCTGTTGGGCTCGAGATCCCACGGGCGGTCGCCTTCGCCGGCGCCCTTCAGCGCGGCCGGGAAGATCACCACCTCAAGCGCGCCGCTGCCGCCATCGGCCTTCGAAACAGAGGCAATGCCGAGGAAATCGCCTTGCTTGATATCCCCGGCATCCGCCTTGGCGACGCCGGAAATCTTCCACCCTTCAGCCAGCGCGATGGCGTCGGTAGCGCCTTCGCGGGTCTTCACCGTCAGCGTCGCTCCGGCAAAGGCGGTCACCGTGCCGCGAATGCGCACGGCCTCGGCGGCTTGCGCCGCGACCATGCTCGCGCCGGCGAGGCCTGAAATCGTGGCGAGCACGATGGCTGATGTCTTGAATGTCATGGATCTGATCCTCTTGGGAAAAGCTGGCCCGATGCGGCTGCCAGCAACATCAGGCTAACGCGCGAGCGGCGCAAAACCGCTGAACACTTCGGCGTGCGGCCCTTCAAAAGAACTTGATTGGGAGATCGGGGCGGAGATCCTATATGTGCCCTGGCGCCTGCGGTTTTGACGCCGGTTCACGATGCTGTGACGGTCGGTTTGGGCCTTGGCAAATCGCCGTCAAGCGGGCATTGTCCCGGCTCTCAGGCAACACCCTATCATTTGATCCAAAACTCTTTAGCCCCATGGAGTTGCCAATGCCCCAAACTGCAAAACACGAACCCTTCTCCAGGCTGGCGGCCGATGTTGCGGCCGATGTAGCGCTTGAGCACCCCGGCCTCAAAGCCATCCGGGAGACAAAGGGATACAGTATTGAAGAGCTTTCCCTGACCTGCGGTCTGTCGACCAGCGAGATTGCCGACATAGAGAGCGGCAAGGACACCGATCCGACGAAACTTCGCCGGATCGCCGCAGCATTGCAATTGCCGGAAACGGCCCTGATCGATGCCCCGGCGCCCACGGCGCCTGTGGAAAACCGGTCCGTTTCATAAACAACGGCCAAGCGTCGTTCAACAAGCCCGCCATGGTTTGCCCTGGCGGGCTTGTTGCATTCGCCCAACGGCGAATGTCACTTCTTGCTCGGATCGTCCGCCGGGTTGACGTAGGTGATCGCGAACGGCCCCTCGCCATGAACCTGGACGATCGTAGCGCTTGTCGTCCAGGCGTAATGGTTCATTCCCTGCGGGGCTACGCCGAAGCCGCCGGCGGTCAGTTCGATGCCCTTGGTCTCGTCGAGCTTGTCGCCCAGGCCGATATGAAAATTGCCGGAAATCACCGTCACATATTCCGAGGTGGGATGGTTGTGCGCGGCAATCCTGTAGCCGGCCGGCAGCTTCAACCGCAGCACGTAGATGCCATCCTTCGAGGGGTCCCCGGCGATGACAGCCATGTCCGCGCCGGCGGGCAAGACAGCAGGAGCAGGGCCCCATTTGATGGCGTCCGCGTTATCGGCATGTCGTCGGCAAGCAGCGGCGCCGTCCCGATAAGCAGCAGCGCCAGAGCCGAGGCGAGCTTGAGCATGATGATCTCTCCGGTTGGTCGTGGGAGCACAGCATCAGCGCCGGCCCTGATCCATTGCGACCTACCAAGGCAGCAGCCCGAACACATCTCCCGCACGGGGGATGCGCCTTGCGTTGCTGACATGCGGCGCGACCCGCCTGGCCTGGTATCGCTGCAGCCGTCGACGGGCGGGGAGGTTGCCGCCGACCGAGCGGGAAGCTATCCAGTGTGAACGCTAACCGTTTTCGAATGGGACAATGCCGAGATGAGCCTTGAGACCGTGCGCGCCTTCCTGGCTGCCCATGCGCCCGATGTCGAAGTGCTCGTCACCGAAGCGAGTTCCGCGACGGTGGCGCTGGCGGCTGAGGCGCATGGCGTGGAGCCGGCGCAGATCGCCAAGACCATCTGCCTGCGCGTCGGCGGTGAGACCATGCTGATCGTGGGCGGCGGCATGTCGAGGCTCGACAACCGCAAATTCAAGGACCGTTTCGGCGGCAAGCCGCGCATGCTTGACGCCGACGAGGTTGTCGCGATTACCAGCCATCCCGTCGGCGGCGTCTGCCCATTCGGCCTGCCGGCGCCGCTGCCGGTCTATTGCGACGTCTCGCTGCGCGCCTTCGATGAAGTCGTGCCCGCGGCCGGCGCCACCAACGCCGCTGTAAGGCTCAGCCCGCAGCGCATGGCACAGATTGTCGATGCCGAATGGGTCGATGTGTGCCAGTAGTGAATCGTCGGCTGATTTCAGCAGGAGATTTCTGGGAGCAAAACGACTGCGAGCGCAGCTAGTAGAAGATTGAACGACCCTTTATACGTGGCGGAATGAACGACGTTTTTGGTTACATCGCCTATGGTGAGAACGAGCTTTACCATCGCGGCGCGCTACTCAGCGCCCTCAAGCTTTTGCACCATTGCCCGACCTCCAGAATAGTCGTCGCAACGGACAGGACTGACCTCTTTCGCGCTTATCCTGTTGAGACAATGCTCATAACGGCCGAACAGAAAGACCAGTGGTCTTTCGGCGGAAGCTACCATTTCGGTATCAAGGCCGGGGCTATGCGTGAGCTTTTGCAGCGAGCAGATCGGCTCCTTTTCATGGACACCGACATGTACCCGGTGGGTGACCCGTCGAAGGGCTTCCGCTCGATCTCTGCGACCCATTCCTCTATGCGCCTCTGCGAAGGGCCGCATCGCATCTATCAGAACGCGCTGCCGGGCAAGAACATCAGCGTCGGCGGCCAGGTCCTGACCGGCCAGGAACCGATGTGGAACAGCGGCATCGTCGGGATCCACCGGGACAACCTCACAGCCATGGTGGACGCCTTCGCCGCTATCAAGGCCGTTCATGAGGTGACCGACACTTGGGCGCCCGAGCAGTTCTGCCTCGGGGTAGCCCTTTCTCAAAACGGCCGAACCATAAGCCCTCATAGCCTGCCGATCCGACACTACAATACCCGAGGCAAAAAGCAGTTCGCTGAGCCGCGTGTTCATGCGTTCTTTAACGCGTACGGCATGGCGCCAGTCGGCCAGCAGGTTGAAAAGGCCAGTCGATATCGTCTATGGCGGACTCCCGCGGATCTCTTGCTCCAGAAGCTTAAGAGGTCACTGTGACGGGGTGGCTGCGCACGAGGAATCTGTTTCGATCCAAGCTGCCCCCAAGCGTGACCGTTGGACGTCACACCTATGGGGTGAGCCGGAAGAAGGTGCTTGGAGCGTCTGCCGCCACTCCGTTGGCCCTTGGGGCGTTCTGTTCGGTCGCCGGCAACGTGAGCTTTGAATGTTCCGGGGGAAGCCACGTGCCTTGGGCTGCAACCACTTTTCCGATCCACAGCCGCATGATGGACACGACTGATCTCAATGCGCACGGCGGCAAACCCGTCGGCATTACCATCGCCAATGATGTCTGGATCGGCCGCCAAGCGCTGATCATGCCAGGCGTCCACATCGCGGATGGCGCTATTGTTGCGGCCGGCGCCATTGTCACCAGGGATGTGCCGCCATACGCGATCGTCGGCGGGGTCCCGGCCAAGCTTATCCGGTATCGCTTTTCACAGGATGTTATTGCGAAATTGCTGGCGATCCGGTGGTGGGAATGGAGCGACGAGAAGATCAAGCAGGAGGCTGCTTTTCTCACAGGTCCCATCGAACTCTTTGTCGAGCGGCACGCCAGCATGACGGCTTAAGAATGCATCTTGTTTGCGGGAAATCGAAAAGACGGTAGCCACCTTGGGGGAAGCGGCCAACTATTTGTTTGGTCGGAGTGGCCGGATTCGAACCGACGACCCCTTGACCCCCAGTCAAGTGCGCTACCGGGCTGCGCTACACTCCGGACCGCGCAAAGCCCTATAATCTCAAGGGGTGTAGCGCAAGAGCCTTGTCGGAACAAAATCGGGAAAATTAGAACAAATGGTGTCCTGGTGTGGATTTCGAGACCAAAAGTCACACCGAAAATCACACCGGAAGTTCTGGATATGTTCCAGTCTCTCAGTGGCCTTGATAGCTAAAGAGGGTCCTGACGGCTCGGCCTCATGGCCTTCAGTTCCTCGGCAACTTGTGAATCTCGAGCCTAACCGGTCCGCCACGGTCGCAGCTGGTGCAGAAAAGTGCTTTCTCGACCGAACTGAAAAGCGCGCCTTTACCGTATCGCCGGATAAGGCCGGCGGGCTTCACTTCAGCATAGTGAGAGCAGTTCTTGCACCAGGCTCGCAGCGTGTGCCATTCGCGGAGATCACCGAGCGCGATGTCGAGGCCGGCGTGCACGCTGCCGTCTACGATGGTCTGAGGGTCAATCCTGACGTCGCCAGGTGTCACCATCTTCTCCATCACATGCCGGGCATTGTAGTGGATCAGCAGCATTCCCGGCCGGCGCCGGATCGCGACGTGCCAGGCGGTTTGGCTGACAAAGAAATCTGGTGACCGGCATAGCGTCTCGACGAGCTGGGTTTCTTCTCGATCCCAGACTTCTATCCGAAAATTGTCCTCTGCCGTTTTTCCCATAGCTTCACAGGCCAGCGCGGTGACGCCTCGCCATGGTCCCTTTTCGCCTAGATCGAGGATGGAAAATAAGGAACATATTCCTCGCCAGTCAAGATCATCTTGACTCTTGTGTTCTCTTTTTGTTCACTCTCGTCAGGTTAGCCACAGGAGGAAGTCGTGGAGCTTCGCTTGAAAATCGAGGGCGCTACGTCCGAAGAAATCGCGCGCGGGATCGATGCGGCCCACGTTGTTTATGATCGGGAGGGTATTGCCGCCGAAGTCGCGGCAAGCGGCATGTTTGCGCTACAGGTCTGGGGTATCAAAGGATCTTCGCAAGGCGAAGAGCCGAGCAAGAGCCAAAAGGTTGCGGTCGATGTCTGGCTGAAAGCCAAGCGCGCCGCTTACGAGGCCTGTTGCGCCGGATGGCGCGAGCAACCGGCTATCAGTCGCTGGGCGTTATGTCTGGGGCCAACCGAGCCAAAGGTGAAGACCGCGAATCCGGCAACCTGGCCCGAAAGACAGCAGCTTTACCCCAAGCTCATCGAGCGTCTCGAAGCAGCCACCGGTCCAGATCGGCAACTCGACATCGACATTTGCTATGTAATGGGCTGGGTGAATGAGCGGGGACGCCGGAAGGGGCCGCTGAATTGGGATTGCCATATCTCACGGGCAATTTGGCCGAGGTTGCCTCCGTCACCCAGAAGTCTCTCCAGGACTGGACGATCGAGGTTGACCAGGCCCCTTGCGACGCTCGCATCATCGCGCTGGAGCGCGACGAACACGATAACAGGAGCGTGCAGCCTGGCGCTCTTTTGACGGTAGGCTCTACATGGAGAAGCCACCGGCTAACACCGCGATCGCGCTGACGCTGGCGGCGATGCGCCTTCAGGCTACCAGTTTTTTCGAGCCAGCATGGTAAGGCGCAACCGAAGCATTCCGGCGCGATCGACAATCGACGGAAAATGGCCTCACCAAGTCGCGCTGCCGGACGACCTCTGCACTGGCCGGAACCGGACGGCCATTCACGACTTCTGTCAGGAACGCGGAATGACTTTCCAAATTAAGCGTGTGCAAGCGGTTTGGCCAAATGGCAATGAGGAATGCCGGTTGCACTGCTTCGCAGATCCATCCGAAGCAAGGGAGTTCCTAGATGATCTTCAAGGTGAGCCTTCGACGCGAAGCGGGATCGCGAGAAGGGAAAGATACACGGCGTCTGGCGCCGCAGCGACGAGTATAGGAGAATTCTCGACCTTGGCCCGCTCAGCGTGCCTGAACTCCTGCGCAACTGAGACAGAGCCATGTGCGGACGTTACACCAAATATCTGTCGTGGTCGGAAATCCACCGGCTCTACAGACTGACGGCGCCTGCGGAGACAGGCCGCAACGACGAGCCGCGCTACAACATTGCGCCTACACAGGAGGTGCCGTTCGTGACTGCGGGTGAGGATGGCAACCACCGGCTCCGTGAAGGGCGCTGGTGGCTGGTTCCTTTCTGGGCGAAGGAGATGCCCAAGGCGGCGATGTTCAATGCGAGGATTGAGGGCATCGATACAGCGCCAGCCTTCCGCGACGCCTTCAAGTCAAAACGATGCCTGATACCAGCCGATGGTTTCTACGAGTGGACGATCTCGCCGGCTGACGGCAAGAAAGACCCATGGCACATTTACCAGCCAGGCCACACGCCGTTCTCGTTTGCCGGCCTGTGGGCCTACAATTCCAACCTCGGCATAACCAGTTGCACGATCATCACGGAGCCCGCTGGCGACCCTATGAAGCAGTTGCACGATCGGCAGCCGCTCATCCTCGATCCAGCCTACTACGACGCGTGGCTGGACCCGGCGACGCCCAAGGACAGCCTCAAGGACATTCTCAGCCACGACATCGAAGGTCAGCTGCAGTTCAACCGCGTTGGGCGTGAGGTGAACACGAGCGCCGCCGTCAACAAGTTGCCCAATGACCATCCTGGCCTAGTTGGGCCGATCAACCCGCTATGAGCGAAGAACCTGGCCAGCTTGCCGGAGGCATCAAAGCGGAGCCGCGCGCTCGACGGCACGTCGACAATCGTGGGTGTGAGCAGCCCGGCTGCTGTAAGGATGGAGGCTTCGGCTTTGCCTGGCCGCAGCAGCCATCGCACTGGTTCTGCTGGAAACTCGCGGCGATGGCGAGTGGTTCCTTTAGGAGGTTTGAATGTCGGACAACGTCCTGCCCACCCAAGCCAAACCGAAGTTGATTGTGGTCGTGGCATTTGATCGAGGCGACGACGGCGAGCTTTTCACAACCTACGGCCCGACCGATCAGCAAAGTGAAGAGCGTGCAATCCGCACAGCGAAGGCGCTGGCTTCGAACCATGTTGGCGTCATTGCCTGGAGCCGTGACGCAGACCCCGCGCTAGGGGAATATGGCCCGCCAACGACGTTGTTCGTCAGTGGCGACGTTCCCGACATGGAGTAAGCTGTAACGGATATCGATTGCCTCTGGGGGCACCATCGAAAGAATTATTTCTCGCTTAGTCTGCCTTCAAGCTCTTTCAGGAAATGGGCTTCACTGAGGAGCGAGTCCCAATCCATGCCGATGGCGCTTGATCAGCTGGCCTTCTGGAGGCCGGCCTTTCCGCCAGCATATCCAAAACGGCTTGGTCGCTCTCGGGCAGGTTGCCTTCCCGATGATGCATCGCCTCGAGAAGCTTGGCATAACCAAGCTTTCTCTTCGCCCTTGAGAAACCGCATGCAGCGGACGAGACCGGGCTTCAGCCGTTCGCCCCTGTCGCTCCCTTTCGGCGCCGGCCGCCAACCTTAGCCTGCACGCACGCAATGGCCCGCAAACCTCTCCCGGTTTCTCGTGGTCGGGCGTCTATATCGGGGCGGAAGCCGGTTGTGGCTGCCGTGGTTGAAACCAGCCCAAAATATTAGATTCCGCCTATGAACAAAAGGCCCGCTGGCCGAGCCAGTGGGCTTCAGTGGTCGAAGATGGAATTAGGTCTCAGAGGCAGGACCCGACACAATGACGACGACTTGCGACGTGAGATAGGAGAGATTTCCGCGCTTGGTCAGGACAGGCTTTTCATAGATCTTTTTCATAAGGTAGCTCCTCGCTTTCCCATCCCACCGATCGTGCTTGGGAGTGATCAAGTTGTCAAGCTGATGCTAAAATGCCCGCCGCGCATGGCGCGGCCTTCCAAGGGGGAAACGCACTGAAGTTGCAGTCCAACGCCCGAAGTGTTTCGACGCGACAATTTTCCAGAGCGTTCGCGAACCGCGGGTGGCGAGTGAAAAGGCGTGCTCATACAGGCAACATCTACGCACATGTGACGCGCTCCTGGCGTTTTTTAGCCACGGCCATCTGTGCCATCTTCCCAGAAATCCAGCAGCCTTGCGTGCCGCAGCTTGTCTTCGCCTTTGAGGGTCTTGACCCTCCCGACCAGTCCAGGCTTCAGCCACTCGGCCTTGTCCTTCTTATGCCCCTTCGGGACCGGGCCGCCAACCTTGCCCTGGACGCGATCCCATAACACCCGCCGCTTGTCGGCAGTGAACGAGACGAATGCACCACCTTTGTAGTGGCCCTTTTCAGCCATGATCACCTGGGCAGCTTTGCCGCGCTCGCGCTGAGCGCCGATGATCTCCATTTCCTTTTCCTCAAAGCACTTGATCTTCCGCCAGGCGCTCGTTTTGCCGCTGCGATATGGACTGCCCTTGAGCTTCGAAACAATCCCTTCCAGCCCGGCCTTGTCGGCCAGGTGATAAACGGCGTCACCGGTGCCGGGCATCGCCTCGCTGAATTGGATGTGCCCGCCGGCCGGAATCAGTTCGTGCAGCATCTCGCGACGATCTTGGGTCGGCATCCCGCGCAGGTCATGCCCATTCAGGAACAGCAGATCGAATGCAACCAGGTAGATATCTGGTGATGGCCGCAGGCCAATCACTGCCTGCATGGCATGAAAGTCGGACAGGCCGGCACCGTTGATCATGATAGCTTCGCCTTCGAGGATGAAGCTCTCCGCCTCGATCGCCGCCGCCTCTTCGGCGAGATAGCGATATCGAGCCGTCCAGTCGAAGCCGTTCTTTGTGAAGAAGCGGATGCCGTCTTCGTCTTTGATGGCCTGCGTGCGGTAGCCATCGAATTTGATTTCATGGCTCCAATCGTCGCCGGCCGGCGGCACATCGAAGAGCTCGGGCTCCATTGGCCGGATGAATTTTAAACGCATAAACAGACCCACACCCGGCGATTCAATAAGCTTAAGCTAAAATGGTTCCGAAACCGGAAATCGGCTTTTGGTGCAACAAACACGCTAACTATACGTTGCTCAATATTCGCAGGAGGAATCGAGATATGGCCGACGACAAGAGCAAACGGGATTTTCGCGATCGGGACCGTGTTTCAGCCGATGAGGATTATGAGGTCGAGTATTTCGCCAGCAAAACCGGCATCACCCCGCAACAGGTCAAGGAATTGATCGCGAAGCACGGCAACCAACGCGAGACGCTGGAGCGAGAAGCGAAGGCTCTGCGGAAATAATGACCAGGCTATCTGATCTCGGCAGACCACTAATCGGGCACCGACATGAAGGACCGCCCGCGAGCGAACTCGCGCATTTCCTCCCTTGCCCTGTTTGCGGGCAACAGATTGATATGCGCGATTTTCGCCAGGTCGCTTATCATGCCGATCCGGAGCACGAGCCGCTCGAACTGGACGCTTAGGACCAAAAGTGCCGAAATACCACGTTGAGGAAATGGCGATACCGTGACGACTACCCACATCGTCCACGCGACAACGCCGATCAGGGCGGCGCGGGAAGCGACAGAGCGCGACATCACTCTGCGCACCAGCGAGCCCATCTGGATCAGGGTTGCCGACGAAAAGCGCGGCCATATATTCGAATACAGTTTCAGCCTGTAGCTGAGGATCCAACTCGGCTAGCTGAGTTTTTGGATGGCATACAATGCCGTCGACCTCGATACGCAAGTTCGACTATGACCCCAACACCAGGGTTCTCTCGGTTTGGTTTGTAGCGAGCGGGAAGCATTACGAGTTTTTGGACGTGCCTGCTGAGGCCGTTGCTGCGTTCAAAGCTGCCTTTGCCAAGGGCGTCTATTTCAACACTCAAATCCGGAACCGTTATGCATTCCGGCTCGCGCCAGCGAGGGCAGCAGGCTCGTCGGGCGGTTGACACAATTTCTAATCCAAAGCGGCCCGCGCCACCTAAAAAGGAAAGCGCGGACCCAACCAGATGCAGCCGCCGGGCGGACCCGACGGCTTTATCGTCGACTGCTGCCGCCGCATGAGGGCCTCAAGGCGTGGCCGGCGCCAGCTTGGCGGCTACTTGGTCGATCTTCTCGGCAAGCACGCCATTGGCCCAATCTGTCACCTCAGGGTCAACCGGCTTGTTGGCCATTTGGGCAAGAGCTGCATCGAGCGATGGGACGTTGGCAGCGGCGTCAGCGGCGGCGGCCTGAGCATCGGCCGCGGCCTGAGTGGCGTCATCGAATGCTGTCTGTGCTGCATCGAGGTCGGCCTGCGTCGGGACATCTTCGGGCGGGGTATTCGGGTCAGCCGCTTTCGCATTCAGCGCGTCGAGCGCCGCTTTGGCGTCGGCAACCGCCTGATTAGCGGCATCGAGCGCCGATTGAGCGTTCTTGGCTATTGCCGACTGTGTCACAAAAGCCTGCACGCCAGCGAAGTTCTTGCTCTTGGAGTGCATAAAGGCGTTGGCGTTGCGCTGCAGTGAGTTCAACCGGCCGAGCTTGGCATGGATATTCTTTTCCTTGGACACTGAAGCGGTAGCGGCCTTGGCGACCTGGCCCTTGGCGGCCTGGCCCTTGGCTGATGCCGACTTGCCGTGCGAACCGCCGCCTCCGCCATTGCTGCTAGTATTACCCTTTCCTCCGCTATTGCCATTGCCATTGCCATTGCCATTACCATTGCCATGGCCGTTACCATTCCCATGGCCGTTGCCACCAGCACCAGCCAGGGCCGGCGACACCAAGAGCGCGAGCACCGCGAATGCAGCAAAAAGGGTCTTGCGGGATGTCATAATTTCCTCCGACATTGCCACCGCCACTAAACGTATAGCCGGCAACATGAGGAATCGCTAATACAAAGGGTAAACTTAGATATAGCTGTGCTTTCATTACGAGAACGAAGGGGCCGGCCACCCAACGCAAACCGCATAAATCTTTGAAATGCGAAAGCGAGATCAGCGTCCTTTGGGCCGATTCGCTTCGAATCTCGAAGGTCTTAGGCCGAAGTTTTGGGGTCACTCAAAGGGCTTGATGGCACCTAAGGTAGTCGGCACGTTCTCGGGAGAAAAACAAAAAGCCGGCCGACCGAGGCCAGCGGGCTTGCGACGGGATGGCCCGCGCTGCTTCCGAGGCTGCGCGGGCCGACCATGATGAGTGGAGAGGACATCTTGGTCACCGGAACGGACCGCTGAAGAACGAGCCGGGTGTGACCGAACAGCCTCAGAGCGAGGATGTTCCCGACTCAAGCAAAAAAGGCCGCCAGCATGAGCCGGCGGGCAATCGGCCTGGAGTAGCTGGCACGAGCCAGCATTGGTCAACGAGCGGCGGAGGGGTTGGTTGCCCGAGCACACTCCAGGCGCTCGTGCGACGAAGCCCAATCCCAAGGGAGGGAAAGGCCAAAGGGAGGAAAAACGATGTCCGTGCAAAAAGAAGATTATCGAACGAACAGAGCCGACTATGCGATCGCCGCACATGGCCGAAAGACCGCTGATGACGACGACCGCGAAGAACTGGTGGCAAAAAAGAGGTCGCAGTGGCTAAGAGATCGGCGAACCGCCAGATTGACCGCAAATCCGTCCGAAAGCTTGCCAGGACCGAAAGCCAGGCCGCGGGCTAGTTAGCGCATCCCGAACCCTGCGGAGCCGGCCCGCTGGACTCCAAACCAAAACAGTCGCATCCTCTCATCGGGGGGAGGGGTTTGGAAAAATACCGATACGACAATCGGTGTTGGCAATGGCGCAAGCGGACCGGCGCCAAGCTGCGGGCGCACGCCAATTGGCTCGCATTCCGAAGCGCCTGATCTTCGTGGCCGTAGCTGCAATGGCCGCCTTCGTCATGCAGCACAGCGACCGTGCACCCAAGATCCATCTGTCGAGCCAGATCAGCCCTAGCCCAGGGCTGATCGCCGGCGTTGCGTCGGTCATCGACGGCGACACGATCGAAATTCATTGACGACGCATCCGTTTCAATGGGATCGACGCGCGGTCCCAAGCTACAAACGTGCAATTGATCGGCCTCGATGCGGCCAGGAATCTGTCCAGCGCTTCGGCCGATCGCCGGACGCACGGATATTCGGACCCCTTGGCGTCCTCGCAATTTTGCTTGCTCTCGGGCGAGTGACGGTCGTCTGAACGCAGCCTTTCAGGGCTTAAAAATGAGAGTATTGTGTCCTGCCACTCGGTCGTGCACCGTTTGTTCACCCGTGGCCGGGTTCGGCGAGTGGCCGGAACTCTGCTTTCTCGTTAGTGCGATGTCTACCACCGATGATCCCGCATCTTTAGATCACAAGCACCGGGGCAAAACCGCCGCCGGGTGTCCGGAAATTTGTAGTCTGGCCCTGGTAGAGGCGGGCGGCCGCGAGCAACACCTGGCCATCATAAGTGTAAAGCCGCACGTCCATCTTGCGCGGCGTGGGCGCGCCATCAATCTCGATAATGCGCTGTCCGGGTGAGGCAAACGCCTGGGCCACATAGCCGCCACGGGAGATCTCGGCCCAAACCCCCTTCGTGACCTTGTCGCCGCGGTAGACCGCCTTGCTGCCGTGGCCTGAGTGCGGCTTGAAGAACATCTCCTTACGGGATTGCCAGGCGGCATCCGAATTGTCGGGCGTGACCAGCGTGGTCCGCGGCACACCCGCAAGCCGCGAGCGCATCTCCAGAGAAAGGCCGAATGATTCGAGTGCCGCCGGATCGGACAACAGTGTGAGATTGCGCTTGCTTGCAAAGAGCGAATGGTTGTGCGGATTGGGTGTGACCACCACAGCGCCGTCCTGATAAGCAGTTCTGAGCGAAGCATGCTCCGGGCGATCAAGTGTGAAATCGACCAGGCGGTTGTAAACAAGGTCAATCTCCTGTCCGTCGAGCCGAAGCTTGCCGCCATCATATTTCAGCTCGCTCGCGTCGCCGATCACCGCGTCTATGCCGTGCTTCAGCAATAGCTGCCGCGCAAGCACGAATTCAGGATAGAGATACTGCTCCTCAGGCCGATCATCGACGATCGCGATCCTTCGCGGCGAACCGGCTCCGCGCTGACGGCGCCATTCGCTCTCGAACATCGCAACGACGCTGGTTTCGAAGCGATCGTCCCTGGCGCCGATCAACGCACGGTCAACGTCGGAACAGCACGCCTTCTGCGCCTTGGCCAGCAAGGCATTAAGGAAAGCACCGCCCGCGTTGGTGTTGACCTCGATCAGCTTGGGACCGTCATCGTTGAGGTGAAAATCGTAGCCCATCATAGCGCCGACCGGTCCAAAATCCCGTTGCGCGATTTCGGGAGCCCAGGAGAGCACGGCGTCGCGGTAACCTTGCAGCCTGGCTGTCGCCTCGACGGCAACGACAATACCCTGCATCTCATCGAGGGCAGACGCGGCGAGGAAGACCGGAACATTGGAAAACAGATGCGGCCGCGACGCCATGAAGGTTTCGGAGAATCCGAGGTCGCCGGCCTCATGGTTCAGCGCCGCCCAAAGTGCTGTCCGGTCGAGCGTAATGCAGAAGCATTTGTGGTTAAGTCGCGCCGACAGAGATGTGTTGGCTTCCGCTGCGCCGGGGATTTTGAGCATGTCAGCATCTCCTCACCGATGGCATCATAATGCGGTGTCTCGCCCTCGTCGCGACGACAACGCGAGCAATTGGCTGCCGACCGATCTTTCCTCATCCGTGGGAATGACAAGCACGTCGACGCCGGAACCGGCGAGGCTGATCATTTCCTCGCCTTTTACGTTCCGGTCATGGTCGATCTTGACGCCGAGCCAGCCGGCCGCGGCACCGATCCCTTCCCGGATCAAAGGGGCGTTTTCGCCGATACCGGCAGTGAACACCAGCGTATCCAGCCCTCCGAGGGCAGCGGCCAGCGACCCTATCTCGCGCCCAACGCGATAGATGAAAAGACCGACAGCCTCGGCGGCAGCTGAATCCCCAGAGCCGATAAGCGTCTGCATGTCCCCGGATATTCCTGACACCCCTAGCAGGCCTGATTGCTCGTAGAGAAGGACAACCAGTTCGTCGGCCGACAACCTCTTGTCCTCTAGGAGGTGGAGGATGATCCCCGGATCGAGCGCACCGCAACGCGTGCTCATGACAAGGCCGTCGAGCGTTGAAAACCCCATCGTCGTGGCGACGCTTGTTCCAGCGTTCATGGCACACAGGCTCGCACCGCTGCCGAGATGGGCGACGATCGCCCGGCCGCCGGCGCCCGCGCCGTAGCGATCACGCAGCTTCGAAGCGATGTGGCTATACGAAAGTCCGTGAAAGCCATAGGAGACCAGGCCTGCCTCGGTCATCGCGCGAGGAAGGCCGTAAATCTTTGCGATCTCAGGCCTTGCAGAATGAAACGCTGTGTCGAAGCAACCAACCTGAATCGCCTGTGGCAGGAGGTCGGCTGCCAGTGCGACAATTTCGAGATTTATCCTCTGATGGATCGGAGCCAGCGGTTCGAGCAGCCGGAGCGACTCCAGTGTGGGCTGATCGAGCAGCGTCGCTTCAGTCAAGCCGCGCCCACCATGGACGATCCTATGCCCTACCCTGACGATGACGGGGAGAAGATCGCGATCCTTGAGCACCGAGGCAACCGTCGCGAATGCCTCCCCGATATCGATCGGTCCGCCGCTCAAGCTCCGGTCTATTTCAGGCCATCCCGCTGCAGCGTCCACACGCAGCCGCGGATGCTGGCTGAGCGAGGCGACATTGCCTCGCAGCAGTAGCGGCAGTTCGTCGCGTCCCTCAAAGACCGCGAACTTTAGGCTTGAGGAACCGCCGTTCAGGACGAGGATTGCGTCGGTCATGGGGCTGTCCGATCTGGTCGCGGCGATATCCGAAATGGCGGGCGGCGGCTCAACCCGAACGAGCCGCCGCCGCATCTGGATCCTGCCCCCACTTCCAGTCGAGTATTTCCGGCATATCCTGGCCATGGGCGCGAATATAGGCTCGATGTTCAAGCAGCTTGCTGTCCATCATCTGCTTCAGACCAACCCGCACGCCCTTCAATTCCGGAACCCGGTCAAGCACACTTTGGACGAGGTGGAAACGATCGAGGCCGTTCAAAACGGTCATGTCGAAGGGCGTGGTTGTCGTGCCCTCCTCGTTAAAGCCACGCACATGGATGTTGTCGTGATTGGTGCGCCGATAGGTCAGGCGATGAACGGTCCAAGGATAGCCATGATAGGCGAAGATGACGGGTTTGCCGGTGGTGAATAGCGCGTCGAAATCGCGATCCGACAGGCCGTGCGGGTGATGCTCCTTCGGCTGCAGGGTCATCAGGTCAACGATGTTGACCACCCTGATCCTGAGCTCTGGAACATGGCGCCTGAGGATCTGCACAGCCGCCAGCGTTTCGAGCGTCGGAACATCGCCGGCGCAAGCCATGACGACGTCAGGCTCCGCTCCATCGTCCGTCGACGCCCAGTCCCATATGCCGATGCCTGCCCTGCAGTGGACAATTGCCTTGTCCATCGACAGCCACTGCCATGACGGCGGCTTGCCGGCGACGATGATGTTGATGCGGTTCCAGGTTTGCAGCACGTGGTCGGTCACGCACAGCAAGGTGTTGGCATCCGGCGGGAGATAGACGCGAACGATGTCGGCCTTCTTGTTGAGGGCGACGTCGATGAAGCCAGGATCCTGATGGCTGAAGCCGTTGTGTTCCTGATGCCAGACATGGCTCGACAACAGATAATTCAGCGATGCGATCGGCCGCCGCCAAGGGATATCGCGGCAGGCATCAAGCCATTTCGCATGCTGGTTGAACATGGAATCGACGATGTGTATGAAGGCCTCGTAGCAGGAGAACAGGCCGTGCCGCCCGGTAAGCAGGTAGCCTTCAAGCCAGCCCTGGCATGTGTGTTCGGATAGGATTTCCATGACCCGGCCGTCACGGCCGAGATGAACGTCTTCGGGAAGGATCTTTTCCATCCAGGCTCGCTCGGTCACTTCGAACACGTCTTGAAGCCGGTTCGAGGCGGTTTCGTCGGGTCCGACGATGCGAAAGTTCTTCGTGGCCTGGTTCAACTGCATGACGTCTCGCAGGAAGGTCCCCATCACACGGGTAGACTCGGCCTTGACGGCGCCGGGCCGGGTAATGGCTACCGCATGGTCATGCAAGCCGGGCAGTTCGAGAGACCGGCGCAGCAGGCCGCCATTGGCATACGGGTTGGCGCTCATGCGCCGCGTGGCTTGGGGCGCGGTGTCGCGGATCGAAGGGACTAGAGCACCAGCGGCGTCGAACAGCTCCTCGGGCCTATAGCTTTTCAGCCATTCCTCCAGCAGCTTGAGATGCTCCGGGTTTTCCGCCAAGCCCGACAAGGGAACCTGGTGCGAGCGCCAGAAGCCCTCGGTCTTCAGCCCGTCGACCTCCTTCGGTCCCGTCCAGCCCTTGGGGCTTCGAAGCACGATCATCGGCCATTTTGGTCGCAAGGTCGCCGCCGCTGAACCATCGCGCGCAGCATGCTGGATCTCCCGGATGCGGTCGAGCGCATCGTCGAGCACGGCCGCCATTCGTTGATGCATCAGCGCCGGCTCGTGTCCCTCGACGAACAGCGGTTCATAACCGTAGCCGATAAACAGCGCGCGCAATTCATCTTCGGGAATGCGGCCCAGAATCGTCGGATTGGCGATCTTGTAGCCGTTCAAATGCAGGATCGGCAGAACCGCGCCGTCGCTCGCCGGATTGAGGAATTTGTTGGAATGCCATGCCGCAGCCAGTGGTCCGGTTTCGGCCTCGCCATCGCCGACGATGCAGGCGACGACGAGGTCCGGATTGTCGAACGCCGCGCCGTAGGCATGAGAAAGCGCGTAGCCCAGTTCGCCGCCTTCATTGATCGAACCCGGCACGACTGGCGCGGCGTGGCTCGGAATTCCGCCTGGAAACGAGAACTGTCGGAACAGCTTCCGCATACCCTCCTCATCCATCGTTATATCCGGATTTAACTCGGTGTAGGTGCCCTCTAGGAAGGTGTTCGCCACCATTGCCGGGCCGCCGTGGCCGGGACCGCAGACATAGATCACATTTGCGTCCTTGAGCCGGATCGCCCGGTTGAGGTGCGCATAGATGAAACTCAGGCCTGGCGATGTTCCCCAGTGCCCGAGCAGACGCGGCTTGACGTGTTCCAGTCGCAACGGCTCTCGAAGCAGCGGATTGTCGAGCAGGTAGATCTGGCCGATGGTCAGGTAGTTGGCGGCACGCCAGTAGGCATCGATGTCGCGCAACTGGCTTTCAGATAGCCGCCCACTGGGGACTGCTACTCTCGCATGCTCGGTCATGTCAGCTCCGTTGCGTTGTTTGCAAATGCCGCTGGATCGCGACGCGCCTCTGCTTGTCGACTCGTTGTGAATGGACACCAACGCGTTCGCGCGCCATTGGGTCCGTCATTGCTAGGCTGACTTTCTAGATGCTTGAGCGCCCGGGACGGCGCGCGCCCCGACCTTCCCGAAATAAAGGGCTGCGTCTTTCGCCATCCGACCCGTGCACCAACGTGCATACGCATCCGCAAAGATCAGGCCAAGCAACCGGGCCGGCGCCGTGTCCGGCAGGTCGTAGTCGATGAAGACCCGAAGCAGGCAGGATCGCGCCTCGGGGACGATCTCGAAGCCCATGCGATAGCGGCCGATCACCCAGAGGTTTGGGGCCCCGATAGTTTCCCAGACCTTCAATCTGGGCGGCATTCGGCTCGCCACCACTTGCTTCGCCGACAGCGCAATTCCGAGTATTTTTCCACGGAATCTGAACTTGGAGCCAACCGACCGAGCTTCGCCTGCATCGAACTCGTAGTCCATCTTCGAACCGAGCATCATCCATGATGAGGCGCTCATATGCGCCCCGAGATGTCTGTGGTCGTCGAGATAGGCAAACACAGGCTCGGCCGCGGATTCTATGCTGACGGTGGCCTGAGTGGAACGCGACATTGCTGGCATCATCTCGCCTCCGATTCATCCGCAGGTTTCAAGGGAGAAACTGGGAAATCATTCGATCGGTGTCGAATGAGACCCGGTGAACTAAGCGCTCCCCCGGAGCTGCGGCATTGATTTGCGTCAAAGTGGCGACTCGCAGTTGGGCTATATTGAACACACATGAAAATTGCGTCGGCTCAGCTTCGATTGCTGTTCTCCGTGGTCCTCCTTATCGCGGGCGGTGCCCTTGCGGGTCTTGCCGGGCAGGCTTTCGGAGCCAGCGCCACTGCCGACGTTGCGACACCCTCGATCACGTCGGGCAACGCGATACGTGGCGTCGCGTCCCCAGGCCGGGACAATCATCGCGCGCCATGTGATGACTGCCTAAATTGCGTGGACGCGACCGGATCCTGCTGTTGTGCTGCAGGCATTTCCGCCGGCGAATCTGCCGTTCTTCATTGTGTGCCGATTGCCGCCCGGTTCATGGCAGGCAAGGCATTCCTGCCAACGGGCATAGACCCCGAGGCGCTCCTGCGTCCACCCCAGATCATGGCCTGATATCGCGCCGTCGCAGCCCTAGGCACTGTTGAATCCGACAGTGCTTGCCAAGGCCCCATATCGCGACCGATTCCCGAAGTCATAAGCCAGAGCGGCGATTGGGGCCTTGGGCTCCCGTCAGAGTCAGCCGCGGTTCACACCAACGACAAGGAACCAGCCATGAAAACCCAGCTTCGATTGGCGAGGTTTCACTAATGAAACCTGCAGCCAATCCTTGGTCCATGTCGTCCGCAACTCTTGCTCTCACGGGAATCATTATCGCCGGGATCGGACTGTATTTTATCGCACCCAGGCCACCACTGCTTCCCGAGGATGTCCGCTATATGAATCTCTCGGCCGCTGAGCTCGAAGCGATCGGTCCACGTCTCGCGATGTGGCTGATGCAGGTTTTCAGGGTGCTCGGCGGCTACGCACTCGCCACCGGCGTTCTCCTGATTGCGCTGGCATTCACCGCGTTTCGCGCGCGGCATCCGGTCGCGCTGGCTGGCGCCCTGGTCGGAGGAGCGTCGTCCATCGGCTTGATGTCGGTGGTCAACTTCACGATCGGCTCCGACTTCAGGTGGCCACTGTTCGCCTGCGCGCTGGTCTGGGCCGTAAGCCTCATCGCCTACGGGCTCGAAAGCTCCCGCAATGACAATCGATGACAAATAAGGAACTCATCCCATGAACACCAACAACGTGCACCGTATGTCCGCTCCCGCGACTCGCGTTCCCGCCTTTTTTCCCGCACCTGGCCAGGCTATTCGGTTCCGCCGGCGAGCGCCGTGCGCCCTGAAGGTAGATCGTTGGGGCCCGATCCTTGTGTGCTGAACGAAACGACGAAATCCGAGATCTGAACTCGAAAGCCGTCGCCCATGAGCACCCAACCGGCGCACAGGCATACACGGTTTTACCGGCAAGCAAATCGTGGATGTCTGGGACCTTTTGGACGGCTGCGGCGGGGGGGGATCTAGAGCCGGCTCCGGAGTGTCGTTTTTCCATCGTGCTGGGACCCGCTGCTACCGCTGTTCTGCGTCGAAAGCGGCGACGATCGCGGGGATCGTCAAGCGCCGGAATATCGTGTCGACTTCCGCCGGCGACATTCTTGATTTGCGATCCATCCACCAAGCCAGAACCGACATCAGGGCGCCAACCACGAACTGGATCAGCACGCTTCGGGGGATTTGTTCGTCACTGCTGGGGGGTGCGATCACAGCAAGGTCCTTGCTCACCAGATCAGAGAGCAGCGCTCGCATCCGGTTCATGACGATGGCGGACCCTCGCTCTCCGACAAGCACACGATAGATGTCACGGAAACTTTGCGCATGTTCGAAGAGCGTCAGGCTGAAGCCGAGACAGCGCTGGCCAACGTCTCCTTCTTCGGCAAGTGCTGCTTGCTGGCGCGCTGTCAACAGCGCGCGCAGTTCCGCTAGACCGTTTGTGAGCAGATCCTCCTTGCTGTTGTAGTGCGCATAAAAGGTCGAACGACCGACATTCGCACGCTCGACGATGTCCTTGATCGTCACCGCCTCGTAGCCCTTTTCAAGCACCAGCGCGACCAACGCGTGATGCAGCGAATCGCGCGAGCGCTGGATTCGGCGATCTTCCTTCATGCGTGCGCCCCCTCCCTGCCATAGGCCCTGTTTCGTCCGTTGCCGGACATTTCGCGCCTTAAGTTCATGTTCAAATTTTCAGTCATGCTGTCCGATAACTGCTGTCCTGTCCAGAAATAAGCGGAGGCCAGTCATGGCAACAAGAGAAACACCAGGTCCCCATAGCCACAGCCATCTTTGGCTCGTCGGCCTCATCGGCGTGGCAGCAGGGCTGCTGTTGCTGATCTATGTCCCGTCGCTGCCAGCCGTCTCGGGGACAGTCCTGCTCTTTGGCGCCTTTCATCTCGTCGGAGCCCTGGTGTTGCTGGCTTCGCTCTATGTCATGGCCGGAAAAAGGCTCGCCGTGCACTTGCCAGGCCGGATAGGCCGACAGGACACCGAGGGTTTCGATTTCGGCTGGGCGCCGGCCTGGGCGCTCGGGCCGTGGATCGCCGCGCTGATCCTCATCGCACTCACGGTCACTGTTCAGGTCGCGACACCAGCCTATTGGCCGCTCGCCATGGTGCTGACGCTGCTCGCGGCGAACTTCTTCGCCGGCGGTCTCATTGCCCGCACCGTCGGACGTTACGAGCATGCCGCCTTGCCGATGGTCGACCTTCTGTCGGGCGACAGAGATGTGGTTCTCGATGCAGGATGCGGCGCCGGCCGAACCACGATCGCACTCGGCCGTGCACTCCGCAATGGAAGGATCGTCGCGCTCGACCGCTTCGATTCGGGCTATATCGAAGGCGGCGGCCGGCGGTTGCTCGAACAGAATCTGCGCCTTGCCGGGCTGACCGGCCGCGTGGACATTGAACCTGGCGACCTGACTGCATTGCCCTTCCCGGAACGCCATTTCGACGCCGCCGTCAGCGCCCACGCGATCGATCACCTCGGCCCGCAAAAGGAACAGGGGCTGCGAGAGATGTTGCGTGTCCTGAAACCGGGCGGGCGTTTCCTTCTCGTCGTCTGGGTGCCCGGATGGACGATGTTCGCGATCGTCAGCGTGCTCGCACTGCTCTTCTCGGGCAAAGGCGCCTGGCGGCGGATGGCAACGAGCGCGGGCTTCGAGGTATGTGACGAAGGCATGCTCAACGGCAACTGGTTTGTCGTGCTCAAAAAGCCGGTGGCATAAATCGAGCGGGAGCCGGGCCTGTCGCCGAAACCATACGCGACAGGATCCCGTCGGTGCCAGGCCCCCTGAACAACTCCGCGAGGCCTGCTTGACATAGTCGAGAGCGGCGCGGTGGAGACCCGCAACTGCAGTTTGTTCTCGCGGCGGCCCCATAATCACTATGGCCTCAGGCCGAGGTGATCTGCCAGACGGCAACACCGGCAAGCGCAAGGCCAGCGGCGCCTTCGATGATCCGGGAAATGATATCGAACAGGCGTGGTCGATAGTCGAAAAAATGCACCAGACGCTCCCGAAACAGGATCGACAGAACTGCGACACAAGATAGCGTCAGCGCCACCCCGGCCATCATGGTGACGGCGAAAAGAATGCCCGCGATCGGAACGCCTCTGGATATCGCGAAGGTCATGACAAAAAGCGTCAGTGGACACGGGATAAGGCCGGCCATGACGCCAACGGCCTCACCTTCATGCTTGTGATGATGACCATGGCTCAAAGCGCGCCAGAGCATCCAGACGCCGATCAACCCAAGCAGCCCGCGACTGATATCCTCCAGTAGCGGCGCACGGCCGACGCTACCCAACGCAATGGAGACCAACGGCAGCGAAAGAACTGCGATCACAACGGCAATCGCCACATGGGTGAAGGAGAGCGTCAGCGACACCAGAAGGCCGCGCCGGACGCTGTTGGCCGATCCTGCCAGATAGGTGGCCAACACGGCTTTGCTGTGGCCAGGTGTCAAGGCATGCGCCGCACCGAACAGAATGCCCATCGGCAGAAAGGCCATGAAGGCCAGCCAGCCGCCGCCGGCCGAAAGCAGTTTGATCTGATCGCCGAGCGTCAGATAGATCGTGCGCTGAAACTCGACAAGCGTCTGGAACATCAGGCGAGACTAGCAGAAGCCTGCCGCTCGCCGCGACTGTCAGTGCTTGTGACCGTCATGTTCGCCATGAGCATGTTCATGGGGGTGTGGATGCCCGTGCTCTTCATGTTCGGTCGAAAACCGGATGTTGGCAGCCGCGAGCGCCGGCATGTGCTCGAATAACTCGTATTCCAGCGCTGACGTGATCTTGTTGGCCTCAGATAGTAGCAAGGTTTCGACTGCGGCGATGGCAATGTCGACGTGCAGCTTGTGACCGATCCAACGCGCCTTGGCATCGACAATATGCGCCCCCCGCACATGCGCGACGGCGTGCTGGATTTCGTCCATCACGCCGGGTTCGATGCCGTCCAGCATGCGGGTGAGCACTGAGCGCGCCGACTGCCAGACAATGCCGAAGATCGCGATCGTGATGAGCAGCCCGACAATGGGGTCGGCCAAGGGAAATCCGAGCCAGACGCCGAGGGCTCCGGCGACGACGGCAAGGCTGGTGAGCCCATCGGTGCGGGCATGGTAGCCGTCGGCGATAAGTGCCGCGCTGTTGATTTCGCGGCCGACGCGGATGCGGAACACAGCGACCACCTCGTTGCCAAGAAAGCCGACAATGCCTGCCGCCGTCAGCCAGCCAAGATGCGTCACGACTTGCGGGTTTATCAGCCGCTCAATGGCCTGGTAACCGGCAACGATGGCGCTGAACAAGATGATCAGGACGATGATGATCCCGGCCAGATCCTCAACTCGTCCAAGGCCGTAGGTGAACGTTTTGCTGGGCTTGCGTCGTGCCAGCATGAACGCGATCCACAACGGTATGGCGGTCGTGGCATCGCCGACGTTGTGGATCGTATCGGCAAGCAGTGCCACGCTACCCGACAGCACAACCACAGCCATCTGCAATGCCGCTGTGATGGCCAGGATGACGAACGACCATTTGATCGCCCAGATGCCCCGATCGGTCGTCGCAATCGTTGCGTCGATGACGCCGTGGGTATGTCCATGTGGCCCGCTGCCATGGTCGTGACCATGTGCGGCGTGATCATGCGAGCCGAAGCCAAACCAGTCGAGAATGCGCGCTCTGAGACCGATCATAGGTATTTCGCCAGTTGCTTGAGCTCTGCCAGGGAGTTGCCCCCCGTTTCCGCGGTGTCTGTCAGGCAATGTTCAATGTGATCGTGGATCAGTTCGCGCTTTGCGCTGCTGATGGCGCTTTCCACAGCGTGGAGTTGCTGCGCCAGGTCAGCGCAGGGACGATGCGCCTCGAACATGGACAGCACCGCCGTGAGGTGACCTTGCGCGCGCTTCAAGCGCTTGATGATGGCGGGATGTGAATGGTGAATGCCTTTGGACATCCACGCCTCCTATCCTCCCGGGGAGGATAGAGTCAAGCGCTCATGGGTGATGCATGACCGCATCCGCGCCGTGGTCACGGACTTGTGCCTCAGACCAGTCGTGCAGCGCGGCCACGAGAGCCGGATCGCTTGCCTTGAAACGCAGGCGGGCGCCTCCTGGAAGTTGCTCGAAAGCAACGTGCATGCGTCCATCGCCTGCACGCAACTCCGCAAGGCCTGGCATTGCTTGTCCATGGATAGCGGATGGATCGGAGTAGTCGCCTTGTGCGAAGGCGGCGGCCTCCTTGTTCAGATGCGCTCGGATCAGGGTCACTTGCGTCGGATCCCCGTCTCGGGAGACGACATCCTGCGTCCCGCCATCCTTCAGCGGCGTAAATATATGGACGATGCGGGCCAGGTCGAAGGGCATGACTTCGGCACCCAAATGTTGCGCATGTCCCGTCGCATGCCCGGTATCCTGAGCAATGGCGGGCGCGACATTCAGTAATGTCGCAAGGGCTATGAGCTTGGCATCCATCCGGAAGCCTCCCTGATCATGAGTGAAAAGACGGCCGCAACCGAATTCGGCGGCGTTCGCGACTGATCGCGCCGGAGCGCTCCAAGCCGGCAAGTGTGCGGTAGTAAGCTTCATGCGTGAGGCCGAGTTCGGCGGCGATATCGAGCAGTCGCCCCTCGAAAGCGACCTCGCCGTTGGCGCCGGCCCGCAATTGGAGATGTTTGAGCACACGGTCCTCCGCCGAGCGGATGTTGCGCAGTTCGAGCACGTTTCGGGCAGCGTGGAGCTGGGATGTCACGCGCTCGATCCAGGCCATCGCCAGGTATGACGATGCGGCGAAGGCACGCAGGATATCTACCTTGGGACAGCTTGCGACCGTGACCTCCTCCAAGGCCTGTGCGTCGCAGTGGTAGCTGTCGGCAAACAGCGCCGCCTCGGCGAAGAGCTCACCGGCGCGACCGGTATGGATCGCAACGGGGTCCCCCGACGCGAGGTGGCGAACCATGCGCAGCCGTCCGAGCCGGATCAGGAACACGCTTTCGGCGGCCTCTCCTTGCCGGAAAAGGAACTGTCCCGCTGACAGGCTGCGATCCCGTCGAGCGGAAAACAGCGCGGCCATATGGAGGTCCTGCGAGGCGGGCGTCTCGATTTCGCCCGCTGCGGTCACTGGATGTCGGGTTTCTGCTTCTGGTTCTGTCACAAGGCCTCGATACCAGATTTTGGCCCAGATCATATGATCGAGATCATAGACGGCTGCTGATTGCGCCAGAACATCGCGATGATGCTGGTTTCGAAGTGATCGGCAGCGCTCGATCGACTTCGGAGCAGCAGGCCTTCTGTGCTTTGGCCAATAAGGCATTGAGGAAAGCGCCGCCGGCGTTGGTGTTCACTTCGATCAGCTTGGGACCGTCATCGTCGAGATGGAAATCGTAGCCCATCAGCACGCCGACTGGTCTAAAATCCCTCTGTGCGATTTCGGGAGCCCAGGAGAGGACCGCATCCCGGTAAGCTGGCTACATTGCTGTCGCCTCGATGGCGACGACGATTCTCTGCATCTCTTCGAGGGCGGACGTGGCGAGGAAGACCGGGACATTGGAAAACAGATGCGGCCGTGATGCCATGAAGGTTTCGCAGAAACCAGGCTCGCCGGCTTTGTGGTCCAGCGCCGCCCAAAGTTTGGCCCGGTCGAGAGTGATGCAGAAACATTTGCGGTTCAGTCGCCCCGACAGGGACGTGCTCAGATCCACCACGCCGGAAGCCGTAAGCATGAGCGTATCTCCTCATTGGCGACTGCTGTTTGGCCAAAGTCGAACGGCAAAAAAAGGGTATCTAGCCCAGGTCCCATGAGACCTTACCACCGGTTTGTGGACATTGATGTGCGTCAAAGTGTTGGCGGTAAATTGGGTTATGATGAGACAATGAAAGTCGCGTTGGCTCAGCTTCGGGTTTTCCTGTCCGTGATCCTTCTGATCGCGGGCGGTGCCGTCACTGGTGTCGTCGGGCATGCTTCTGCAACGGGTTCTGTTGCCGGCGTCACTGCCGACGTTGCAACGCCCTCGGCGAGCGCCTTGCACAAGGTGATAGGTAACCTCGCGTCCACAGACCAGGACTCCCATCGCGCCTCATGCGATGGCTGCCTGGATTGCATGCACTCGACTGGCTTCGGCTGTTGTGCTGCAGGCATTTCCGCAAGCGAATGCGGCGTCCTTGATGATGCGCCGGTTGCAATCCGCTTCATGGCGGGCAAGGCGCTGCTGGCAACCAGCATCGACCCAGAGGCTCTCCTGCAACCTCCCAAAATCTTCGTCTGATATCGCGCAGTCGCGGCCCTTGGGCCTGTTGAATCCAGCAGTGCCTGTCAAGGCCCCATAACGCGCGACCGATCCGCGAAACCATAACCAGCAGCGGCGATCTGGGCTGCCTTGCGCACCCGTTCAGAGCTCCTCTGTCGGTTATCACCAACCACAAGGAAACAGTCATGAAAACTCACCTTCGATTGATCACGTTTGCAGCATTCACAACTCTTTCGGCCGCGGCTTTTGCCCAGACCGATCCGCACCATCCGGCGGCCGATGCGCCGCAAGCCACGACAGCTGCTCCGGCCACACAGGCGATGCCGGGCGGGTTGCCCGAGCAGTGCACGGCGATGATGTCCACGATGCAGAAGATGATGCCCATGATGGAGAAGATGGCTCCCATGATGCAGCAAATGATGCCGATGATGCAGCAGATGATGCAGGGCGGCATGATGCAGGGTGGGCAAGGCGGCATGCAAGGCGGGATGATGCAGGGTCAGGGCGGCATGGCGCAGGGCGGCGGCATGACGAACATGCCGATGGACACCGCCAACATGTCCGAGGCCTCCAGAAATTATATGGAGGCGATGAAGCGAATGGACGCACCGATGATGCAGGGCCTCCAGGCCGGCGATCCCGATGTCGCTTTCGTCCAGGCAATGATCCCGCACCACCAGGGCGCCATCGATATGGCGCGGGCGGTCCTGCAATTCGGCAAAGATGATCAGGT
The DNA here is from genome assembly GCF_040322455.1 of Mesorhizobium sp. M0139. Taxonomy (NCBI): domain Bacteria; kingdom Pseudomonadati; phylum Pseudomonadota; class Alphaproteobacteria; order Hyphomicrobiales; family Phyllobacteriaceae; genus Mesorhizobium; species Mesorhizobium sp. M0139. Next base: position 410,224 of record NZ_JAMYTN010000002.1, on the reverse strand, counting down.
CAAGGTTTGGGCCAATCAGATCATCACGGCTCAGCAGGCCGAGATCGCCGCCATGCAGGAATGGCTCAAGCAACACGCGAAATGACAGGAGGAAGGCATGGACAAACTCAGCGTCCTGTCCGTCGGCATTGCGCTGAGCGTGACGTCGGCCCTGATGAGCATGCTCTGCGCTTTGGCCGTCGCTATCTGGCCAGAGGCTACACTCGATTTCTTCGGCGCCATCATGCACGGGCTCGACCTCAGCGCGGTCAGGTCTACGGCGCCGATAAGCCCTGTCCGAGTTCTCTACGGCGTTCTCGGGCTTGGCATCGTCGGGCTGCTGGCGGGTGTCGTTTACGCCTCGATCTACAATGTCGTCGCCACGGGGCGGCGGTAAAGCAAGTCGAGGTTCAGCCCATGAAAGCCACAGTCAATCCATGGACGACGTCGTCCGTCACTCTTGCCCTGGCGGGGATGATCATCGCCGGGATCGGACTGTATTTCATCGCCCTCAGGCCACCATTATTGCCCGAGGATGTCCGCTATATGAACCTCTCGGTCGCCGAGCTCGAAGCCATCGGTCCACGGCTTGCGATGTGGCTCACCCAGGTTTTCCGGGTGCTCGGCGGCTATGCACTCGCCACCGGTGTTCTCCTGATTGCGCTGGCGCTCACCGCGTTCCGCGCGCGCCATCCGGTCGCGGTGGCCGGCGCTCTGGTCGGAGGAGCATCGTCCATCGGCTTGATGTCGGTGGTCAACTTCACGATCGGCTCCGACTTCAGGTGGTCCCTGTTCGCCTGCGCGCTGGTCTGGGCCGTAAGCCTCATCGCCTATGGGCTCGAAAGCCCCCGCAATGACAATCGATGACAAACAAAGGAACCCATCCCATGAATACCAACAACGTTCACCGCATGTCCGGTCCACCGACCGGGTCCGAACCAGAACCGGAGGCCGAGGCTGGCGGATTTTGGACTTTGAAGGCCGGCCTGGTCACGATCGCCTTCCTGCTGATCGCGGCGTTTTTCCTGCTCACGGAGCACTGGGCCCATACCCTCGGTGTCCTTCCCTTTCTGCTGCTGCTCGCCTGTCCTCTGCTTCACATGTTCATGCATGGCGGCCACCGCGGGCATGGCGTTCACGGCGGCCATGCCAGACACAAGAAACCTGAGCCGGGCGCGCAAGACGGCACCACCCACCACGAAGGAGCATGACGATGGTCGAGCAATCTCCTGCCTACGGCCTTTGGGGCCTGGTCATAATCAATTCGGCGGTTTTCATCCTGTTCGCATTCAGCTTCTTCAAGCCGCGAACCGGCCGCGACTGGCGCTCCTTCGGTGCCTTCAGCGCCTTCCTGGTGGCACTGTTTGCCGAGATGTATGGCTTTCCCCTGACGATTTACCTGTTCTCGGGGTGGCTGCAGTCACGATACCCTGGCATCGACTGGTTCTCGCACGGTGCCGGTCACCTCTCGGAGATGATGTTCGGCTGGCGTCTCAATCCGCATTTCGGCCCCTTCCACGTTCTCAGCTTCTTCCTGATCGGCGGCGGATTCATGCTGATCTCGACTGCTTGGCGCGTGCTTTACGAAGCGCAGCGTCACAATCGGCTCGCAACGGGTGGGCCATATGCCTCCGTCCGGCACCCGCAATATGTCGGCTTCGTCCTCGTCATGGCGGGCTTCCTCGTGCAATGGCCGACGCTGCTGACGCTGGCGATGTTTCCCATTCTGGTCGCCATGTATGTGCGACTTTCCTTCATTGAGGAGCGAGAAACGAGAAAAGAGTTCGGCGACTCATACGACCGTTATGCCGCTCGTGTGCCCGCCTTTTTCCCGCATTTGGCCAAGCTGTTCGGCTCCGGTCGCGAGCGCCGTGCGCCCTAAGGGCAGAGCCCTTGGGCCTGATCCTGTGTGCTGAACCAAATAACGAAGTTCTGAAATCCGAAGTCGAAAACAAAGGAACGATCATGAAACGCCGGGATATTCTGAAGGGCGCAGTGGCAGGCGCAGCAGCTTTTGCAATCCCATCGGGCTTGCTCGCAGCAGCCTCTGCCGGTCAGTCGGGCGGCCAGTCGCTTGGCATCTCGCGCCGCACGATCGAGGTGAACGGTAAAGCTGCAAGTGTCTTCGGCCTGCAAAGGGCCGACGGCGCGCCTGGCCTGCGCTTGCGGGCGGGCGAAGCCTTCAACGTGCTGCTTCGAAACGAGACTGCCGAGCCGACGATCATACATTGGCACGGACTGACGCCGCCGTGGCCGAGCGACGGCGTCGCCGACGCGCCACTGCCGTTCATCAGCGCCAAGGCCGATCGCAGCTTCCAATTTCCGGTCGGCGGGCCAGGCACTTTCTGGATGCACGCCCATACCTTGCAGGAACAATTGCTGCTCGCGGCTCCGCTCATTGTCGCCGATCCCGCCGATGACGCAAAGGATGAGCAGGAGGTTGTTGTCCTGCTCCACGATTTTTCGTTCTCATCGCCTCAGGAACTGCTGGCTGGGCTGCAGAGTAAGAACACCGGCGGCTCCATGCCGATGGACGGCATGGATATGTCGGGAGCGAAGACCAGCGCCATGGCAGGGATGAAGGATGGCGGCATGGTGATGGATATCAATGACATCGAGTATGACGCCTATCTGGCCAATGACCGGTCCCTGAACGACCCCGAGATCGTGCCGGTCGAACGGGGCGGACGCGTGCGCGTGCGGATCATCAACGGCGCCACCGCGACGGCGTTTACAATCGATTTCGGGGAACTTGACGGCGAACTGATTGCGGTAGACGGTCAGCCTGTCGAACCGGTCAGGGGCCGGCACTTTCCAATGACGATGGGCCAGCGCATCGACGTGCGCGTGCAGTTGCCGGGCGACCTCAGCACCTCCTTTCCGATCCTGGCGCTGCGCGAGGGAAGCAAGGAACGGACCGGAATCGTCCTGCGTCCGGCGGGGGCGGCGGTGGCCAAGCTCGGGCCAGCGGCTGACGTCGACGCTCCGGTTCTGAACCTGACGCTCGAGGCGCAACTTCGAGCAATCGCGCCACTTGCATCACGCCTGGCGAACAAAACGTTCGAAATGGCGCTGACCGGCGACATGGCTGCCTATCGCTGGGGTCTCGAAACCAGCGCGCCCATCCTCGTGGACAAGGGCGATCGGGTCGAGGTCACGCTGCGCAACGACACCATGATGGCTCACCCAATGCACCTTCACGGCCACCATTTCCAGGTGGTCGCGATTGACGGGCAGCGTTTCCGGGGCGCCGTTCGCGACACCGTGCTGGTGCCGCCGATGCGGTCGATCACCATTGCCGTCGATGCCGTCAATCCCGGCAAATGGGCATTTCACTGTCACCATCTCTACCACATGGCGAGCGGCATGATGTCGGCCTTTGCCTACCGAAGCTGAGACACCGCAAGCGGTGCGATTGCTGCCACGAACCGCGGCACGGAGAACGATCATGAAAAAGATCAATCTGGAAGTGCGCGACCTCATCGGCATGATGGATTTCGCCGCGGTCGAAAAACGACTGGCAGCTCTGCCGGGTGTCGCCGGTGTCGCGATGAACGCGGGATCGACAACCGCAACCATCGAATTCGATGAGGGGCGGACGACTCCGGAGACCCTTGCTCGGGAAATCAAGGCCTGCGGTTTCCATTGCCGCGGCGAGGTCGTGCCGCGGCATCTGTGCATGCCTGACAGCATGACGATTCCGCCGGGGCATCCGCGCGCGACCGTCGGGCGCGCCGGGCACGCCGGGCACGATCATGGAGGGCACGCCGCCATGATCGAGCCGGCTCCAGCGGGCGGGACCACGGTTGCAGCCAAGGCGTCGCGCGACGCCATGGCCCATGAGATGGGACACGGCGCCGGCATGGACATGCAGGGCATGGTCAAGGATATGCGCAACCGCTTCCTCGTCAGCCTGATCTTCGCCCTGCCGATTTTCGCCATGGAGCCGATGGGTCTGGGCGAACCTTGGTTGCGCCCGCCCTTAGGACTGAGCGAAGACGTAGCGATGTTCTTCCTAGCCAGCGCCGCGATCCTCTACCCAGTCTGGCCTTTCCTGGTCGCCGCCTGGCGGGCCTTGCGCAACGGCGTCCTCAACATGGCCGTGCTGGTGGTGCTGAGCGTGGGCACCGGCTACCTGTTCAGCGTCGGCGCGAACTTCTTCTTCGAGGGGCAGCAGTTCTACGAGGCGGCGAGCGTGCTGCTCGTGTTCATCCTGCTCGGCCATTGGCTGGAGATGCGCGCACGTGCCGGAGCCTCGGCCGCGATCAGGGCCTTGCTTGACCTCGCCCCGCCCAGGGCCTCAGTCTTCCGCGATGGCAAGGAGGTCGAGGTTGCGACCGCCGACGTAGTGCTCGGCGACATCGTGGTCCTGCGGCCCGGCAACAAGCTTCCCGTCGACGGCGAGGTGGTCGAGGGCACGTCGACGATCGACGAGTCGATGCTGACGGGTGAGTCGATGCCGGTGACGAAGAAGGTCGGCGACAAGGTCATCGGGGCAACCATCAACAAGAGCGGCACGCTGCGCTACCGCTCTACCAAGGTGGGTGCCGACACTGCGCTTGCCCAGATCGTCAAGCTGGTCCAGGAGGCTCAGAACTCGAAGGCCCCGGCGCAGTTGCTCGCCGATCGCGCTTCGCAATGGCTGGTGCTCGCTGCGATCCTCATCGGGCTTGCAACCTTCGCCGTCTGGTTCTGGTGGCTCGGCCAGCCTCTGCTGTTCGCGATGACCTTGACCATAACCGTCTTCGTCATCGCTTGTCCCGATGCGCTCGGCCTCGCCACGCCGATGGCTGTCATGGTCGGCACCGGCCTTGGCGCGTCAAACGGGATCCTGTTCAAGAACGCAGCCGCTCTCGAGGAGGCGACCAAGCTCAACGTGATCGTGTTCGACAAGACCGGCACGCTCACCATGGGTCAGCCCAAGGTCGTCGAAATCGTCCCCGCCGCCGGCGTTTCACCCGACGAGGTTTTGCAAGTTGCAGCTGCCGTGGATCAGGGGTCGGATCACCCGCTGGCCGTCGCAATCGTCGAGCGAGCCGGAGACCTGACTCTTCCCAAGGTTTCGGGATTTCTCAACATCGAGGGCAAGGGCGCCAGCGCCGCCATCGGAGGAAATCCGGTTTTCCTCGGCAACCGACGCCTCATGGACGAGCAGAAAATCGATCTTCTGGCGCTCGGCGAGAAAGCCGAAACGCTCAAGGGCGAAGGCCGCACCGTCATCCATGTGGCACGATCCGGCAAATTGCTCGGGCTGATCGCGATCGCCGATACGCCGCGCCCGACAGCCATCGCAACGATCGCCAAACTGCATGAGCAGGGCGTGCGCGTGGCGATGCTCACGGGCGACAATGCCGGGACCGCCAAACGCATCGCGGACGTGCTCGGCATCGACATCGTCCTGGCCGATGTCTTGCCAGGGCAGAAAGCCGAGAAGATCAAGGAACTGCAGGGACAGGGCCTGAAGGTCGGCATGGTCGGCGATGGCGTCAACGACGCGCCAGCCCTGACGCAAGCCAACGTCGGGTTTGCGATCGGCGCGGGCACCGATGTCGCCATTGAAAGCGCCGACATCGTGCTGATGAAAAGCGATCCCTACGATGTGGTCGGCGCGATGACACTCTCGCGCGCCACGCTACGCAAGATGCACCAGAACCTGTGGTGGGCGGTTGGCTACAATCTCATCGCCTTCCCGATCGCGGCGGGCGTGTTTTACCCATTCCTGCTGAGCCCCGAGCTCGCAGCCCTGGCAATGTCGGGCAGTTCGGCTCTTGTGGCCATCAACGCTCTTCTGCTCAAGCGAACCAGGCTCGAAGGCATTCGACCTTCCGCCGCATCGATGAGCGAAGGTGTCGCTCATCAGCACCCTACGGGCGCCCAGGCATGAGCGTGTCGATGCAGGCTCGCCTGCCGACGTCGCGATGGGCCCTGGGCGCACTTCTCGCCTCGGCCTTTGTCGTTGCGCTGGGCTACGGAATCGTCTTGCCGGTCCTGCCGATGATGGTCGAGCGGCTTGCCGGTTCCACAGACCCGACATTCAATGCGCGGCAGATTGGCTTCTTGACCGCCGCCTATGTCGCCGCGCCGGTGGGCGCCGCTTTCCTCTGGGGTAAGTGGTCGGATTTGATCGGTCGCAGACCTGTCCTTGTCGTTGGTCTGATCGGCTTTGCCGTCACCCTGGCCGCCTCGGCGCTGGCCCCAAGTCTACTCGTTCTTTATGTCGGGCGAATATTGAATGGCGGCTTCGCGGCTGCCGTGGGACCAACGGGACTTGCGTTCATTGCCGACACCGAAGGTGAGGACAATCGCCGCACCAGAGCGTTCGGCTGGATGAGCATGGCATCGATCGCAGGCTTCCTGGTCGGACCCACGCTCGGCGGGCTCGTGGCGGAACTGAAGCTTGACTTGGGCGTGGCGGCTGTCCCGCCACAGACCGTTCCCTTCATTCTTGCGTCCGGCCTCGCTGTAGCGGCAGCGCTTGGCGTGTGCTCTGTGCTGCCTGGAAAGCTGCCCGGCCCCCGTATTGAGGCGAACAAGCCCGGGTCATCAATGTTCGTGTCCGGAGAGATACGGCTGCTCGCTCTTGCCGCCGTGGCAGCGGCAGGGCTTGGTGCATTCGAGGTCGGGCTCACGTTGCGAAACGTTGAACTCGCAATGGGTCCCACTGCGCTCGGCCTCATGTTCGCGACATGCAGCGTTGTGATGTTTGCGGTCCAGGGCCTTGTCTTTTCGCCGCTCGTCAAACCGGCAGCGACGAGGCTGCTTGTGGCTCCTGCCTTCCTGGTGATGGCGATCGGTCTGGCGGTTATGCCGAGACTTGCCGGGCTCACGGAAATGCTGTTTGCGGTTTCCGTTGTTTCGGCTTCGGCCGGTTTGATCAGCCCGTTGCTCGCCTACTGGGTGTCACGCATCAGCGCACGAAGCCAAGGTCTGGAACTCGGCGTCCAGTCGGCAGCGGTCAGCCTCGGGCTGTCAGTGGGCTCCGCGGCCGCCGGCCTGCTATTCGGTTTCCACCGTCTGCAAGGCGCCACCTTCCTTGTTGCTGCCGCGGCGATGGGTCTCGCCGCAGTCGCGAGCCTGAAACTGCCGCAACCACCGCCGCTGGAGCAGCAGGCATGAGTGACGCCCCTAGCCCGTTACGTCTCATCCGAGCGGGTATCGACACCTATCAGCAACCGGTCGTCTACATGCATCGCGATTGTCACGTCTGCCGGTCGGAAGGTTTCACCGCTCTGACCCGGGTTCTGGCTCGCAGCGGCGACCGCGAGGTGGTCGCCACGCTTAATGTGGTTGTCGATGATCACCTCGAACTGGATGTCGCCGCACTGTCGGAGGCCGCTTGGGCGATCCTCCAACCGGGCGCCGATGCAGTCGCCGTATTCAGCCATCCGGAGCCGCCCGTCTCGGCACCGGCATTAAGGGCGAAGGTCTTCGGCCAGCGGCTCGGCGAGTCGGATTTCCTTGCCCTAATGCACGACACCGTCAGCCACCGCCTCTCAGACATGGAACTGACGGCATTCGTCACGGCCTGCGCCGGCGACCGGCTCGACAATGAAGAGACGATTGCACTGACCAAGGCAATGTTGGCGGTCGGAGAGCGCATAGATTGGGGCGGCGACGCGGTGTTGGACAAGCATTGCGTCGGCGGCCTTCCCGGAAACCGCACCACGCCCATTGTCGTTGCGATTGTTGCTGCTGCCGGTCACCGAATCCCAAAGACGTCCTCGCGCGCCATAACCTCTCCTGCCGGCACGGCCGACGCGATGGAGGTTATGGCGCCGGTGACGCTGGATCTCGAAGCCATGCGAAGCGTGGTCGAGCGCGAAGGAGGCTGCATCGTCTGGGGCGGAAATGTCCGTCTCAGCCCAGCCGACGACATTCTGATCCGCATCGAGCGCCCGCTTGACTTCGACAGCGACGGCCAACTGGTCGCTAGTGTGCTTTCCAAGAAGGCCGCGGCCGGCGCTACCCATGTGGTCATCGACATTCCCATCGGACCGACCGCCAAGGTGCGTTCTTTCTCAGCCGCCGCTTTCCTCGAGGCAAGGCTCATTGCCGCGGCGCAGGCTCTTGGACTTAACCTCTCTGTCCTCCGCACCGATGGCCTCCAGCCCGTCGGCTATGGCATCGGTCCGGCTCTTGAGGCGCGGGACGTGCTTAGCGTCTTGCGCAACGACGCGGCAGGGCCCCGCGATCTCCGCAGCCGTGCGCTCGACATTGCTGGCGTCTTGCTCGATTCCGCGCCCGGGGCGGTGCTAGGAAAAGGCCGCGCCGTGGCGTCCACACTGCTCGACAGTGGCGCGGCTCTCCGCAAGTTTATGGCGATCTGCCAGGCACAGGGCGGCTTTACCGAGCCGGGAGTGGCCCCACACATCAGTCCAGTTCTTGCCAGCCGCGATGGCCAGATTCAGGCAGTCGACAATCGTCGGCTTGCAAGGATCGCCAAGCTCGCCGGCGCCCCAGGCAGCCCTCTGGCTGGGACCGATTCCCGAGTTCGGATCGGCGACAGTGTCCAGGCCGGTGAGCCGCTGTTTCACGTCCATGCCCGGTCACCGGGAGAACTGGAATATGCACTTGAATATGCTTCGGCTCATCCGGAGATATTCGAAATCGGGGTCGGAGAATGACCCGCGTGCTGCTTCCTTTCCCGTTGCAACGAACCCTGACAGACGCAATGGCCCCCTTGCTGGGCGCACGAACCGGTCGGCTGGACTGGCGCCACTTTCCGGACGGCGAATCCCTGGTCACGATCGAACAGGATCTGGACGGCGTCGACGTCGCCCTCGTCGCCAGTCTCCGCAACCCTGATGAACTCGCTCTGCCATTGCGGTTCGCGGCCGCGACAGCGCGCGAATTCGGAGCACGCTCCATTGGACTTATTGCGCCTTATCTGGCCTACATGCGCCAGGATAAGCGGTTTAATCCCGGCGAAGCCGTAAGTGCGCCAATGTTCGCACGTTTCCTGGCGGACAGTTTCGATTGGCTGGTGACGGCAGATCCTCACCTGCACAGGATTCCCAGGCTCTCCGAGCTTTTTCGCATCCCAGCCCGTGCGGTGGCCACGGCTCCTCTCATCTCTGAATGGATCAGAGACAACATCCCGAATGCCGTCCTGATAGGACCAGATGGTGAAAGCAGCCAATGGGTATCCGACGTCGCCGACCGCGCCGGCGTGGCCTATCAGATCCTGGCGAAAATCCGACGAGGTGACCGTGGCGTCGACGTGAGTCTCCCTTCGATCGATGCGGCTCGCAGCCGAACCCCGATCATCGTCGATGACATCGCTTCGTCGGGACGGACCATGATCGAAACGCTGAATCGTTTGAGGCAGCTTGGTCTGCCTCCGGCAGTCTGCATCGTCATTCATCCCGTGTTCGCTCAAAACGCCTACGCGCAACTGTTGGGGGCCGGCGCTGAAAGGGTCGTGAGCACGGACTCCATTCCGCATGTCGAACGAGATTTCCCTCGCCGGCTTGCTGGCCGAGGGTAGCGTCGAATTGTTCGGGAACGCTCTTCCAAAGGAGACGCCATAAACGTAACGCTCGCCTATTTCTCAGCCGGATCCACGCGAACCGGTCCAACCGATCAAGCAGTTGGCGACGACTCCTGATCAAACTCTCGCAACCATCCGCCTTCAAAGCCTGCCCGTTGCAAGCCGCTGCGAACATAAGCGCACGAGCGCATCAATCGCCACAAGAGGCCGCTGCTTTCGTTCTCGATCATCAGAACGACGGGGCCCTCGTTGAGGCCGAAATGCCAAGGCGAAATCCACCAGCCGAATGTGTCGTCGGACCTTCCCGGGTGCGTCGGATTGAAGGCCGCCTTGAACCCGTAGGCTTTGGCGGCCTTGAGCTTGGCTTGATGGATGCAAAAGCTGATCGCCGGCCGGACGATTTCCGGAGCAAACGGCAAGGAGGCGGCAATGGCCCATGGGGCCAGCGTGCCGTCGTCGGGACCATAGGGGACACCGCGCGCGGCATAACCCTCGAACTGGCGTTGGATGCCGTTCAACGACAGCGTGGAAGGGCCTGGGCCCTCGCTTGCGGTGATGCCCCAGCAATGTTCGCCATAGCCCAAATCCACGCGGATTGTCGATCGCGAAACGTTGCTGGATGAAAGTGGCGCGTCGGCTGTTCTCGAAGTAGTTGCTGCCTTTGCCGCGCATGAAGGCATCCTGAAACCCTCGGAGATCGATCCATACGTGCGAGAGTTGGTGGATGAATAGCGGTCCCGCAAAGAGGTAGTCGTAGCCGTAACAATGCTCCCATCGAAACGTCGCGGTCCAGGCCGCGTAGCTGCTCTCGGGCAAGGGGTGTGTCGGCGAACCCAGCCCCAGGACATAGAGCAAGAGCGCTCCTTCCCAGCGATACTTCAAGAATCCTTGCTCAGGTGTCCAACCATGGGTGACAGTCTCTCCCCCATCCTGCGCCCAGCGCCAGTCGGCTCGGTGATAGAGCGCCTCTGCCAACGTGCGGATCTCGGCTTCGGCGTCGGTGTCGGCATCGAAATACTGCCCTGCAGCCAGCGCACCCGCCAGCAGGAGCGTGCTGTCGATGGTCGACAGCTCGCATTGCCAGGCTCGCCGGCCAGTTTGCATGTCAAGAAAGTGATAGTAGAAGCCGCGATATTCCGTAGCATCCGGCTCCGGGCCCTGTGGACTGTTCCAGAAGAAGCGCAGCGTTACCAAGGTGCGTTCCGCAGCCGCGGTTCGCGTCATGAATCCGCGTTCGACTCCCACTGGATAGCTCGCCAGCGCAAGGCCGGTGGCGGCGATGCTTGCGGGCCAATTCGCTTCGGTCTTGTCCAGTATGAGACCGTTCGAGGGGTTCGCTTCATGGATGCAGTAGTCGAACGTCTCCCGCTGCAGCGCCACCAGATCGTCTTGCATGGCAGAGGTGCTCACCGGATGATCGGTCTCGGAGGGTGCGACAGCATCGCTGCAATTCACGGATGGGCCAGGTAGAGGTGGTCGAACACACCCTTGACGCCCCTGACGCCCTCGGCAACCACGCGGACGGCATCCCGTTCACTCTGCGATCTGACTGCACCCGAAAAATGCACCAGACCATCGCTCACCGTAAGCGTTAATGCGTCTCCTTTGACCCCTGCGTCGTCCCGCAGTCGGGTAAGAATGCTGCGCCGGATTGCGTCGTCACCTGCCGCCGTCGCGTCGTCGAACTTCGTCGCAACGACAACACGCAAAAGATCGGCGCGGCTAACGACGCCGACCAGACGCTGTCCTCTCATCACCGGAATGCGCTTGATGCCATGCTCCTGCATCAGCGCAACAATTCCCGCTGTCGCGGTTTCCTCGTCCGCCACGATGACATCCGAGGTCATCAGATCCCCCACTTTCCAGCTGTGGCCCTTTACATAGCCGCGCGCCCCACCTGTCGGAAACGCTGCGACACCGAGTTCCGATCTGCGCAGGAAATCACCTTCGCTCACAATTCCAGCCAGACGGCCGTGGTCATCGACGACAGGCATGCCGCTGATGCGCTGATCCAGCATGATCCGCGCTGCGTGTCTTACGCTGTGGTCAGGCGACACGGTAACAACCTTTGCAGTCATTACATCCTTTGCTTTCATCCGCCTCATCCCCTAGCTCAGTTCAAGTGAACAGGCGCCCGAGCACCAATCGGCGGCATCCTAGCGTAGATGCCGCCGACCTCCTTTGAGGCAAATCAATACCGGCTCGGAACCGGCCGATCCGGGCGACTTTGACGCTCACAACCGCAATTTGTTGATGGCAGTGCTGGTATCGGTGACGGCCTCGGATCCCTATTTTGACTTGCATCAATGTCGCGGTCGCCTCGACGGGTGACTGTGGCAAGCGATGCGACAGGTGCCTCAAAATCCCTAACGGCCATGGCTGACACGGTCTTCACTGCAAAAGCGCTGACCAAAACCTACACCTCGGGTGAGACGCAGGTGCTCGCATTGCGTAGCCTTGACCTTGAGATTTCGGCGGGGGAGATGGTCGTTCTGCTTGGCCCATCGGGCAGCGGGAAATCGACCCTGCTCAATATTATGGGCGGGCTCGACCATGCCACGAGCGGCCAATTGTTCTTCAGGGATCAGGAACTGACCAACCTCGACGATCGGGGGCTGACCGCCTATCGACGGCAGCACGTCGGGTTCGTTTTCCAGTTCTACAACCTGATCCCCAGCCTCACGGCCTATGAAAATGTCGCCCTGGTCACGGAGATTTCCGATCATCCGATGCGCCCGGAGGAGGCTTTGGCGCTGGTTGGCCTTGAGCCGAGGATGCATCATTTCCCGGCTCAGCTCTCCGGTGGCGAGCAGCAGCGCGTGGCAATTGCCCGCGCCATCGCCAAGCGTCCCGATGTCTTGCTCTGCGATGAGCCGACCGGCGCGCTGGATTCCAAAACGGGCGTCCGGGTGATCGAGGCATTGCTCAGCATCAATGCGCAGCTCGGCACCACGACACTAATCATTACGCACAACGCCAGCATCCAGAATGTTGCCGACCGCGTGCTGTTTTTTGCCGACGGTCAGATCTCCAAAATTGCCAGGAATGAGGTGCGCCGGACTGCCGCCGAGCTCGTCTGGTGATCCGCATGCGCGCTCTGGATATTAAGCTTTTTCGCGACTTCGCCCGGCTCTGGGCGCAGGCGCTGGCGATTGCACTCGTCATTGCCGGAGGCGTGGCGACGCTCATTCTCGCGGTCGGATCCTACCGTTCCCTCGACGAGACGCGCACCGCATACTACGAACGCCACCGGTTCGCTGACGTCTTTGCCACGGTGAGCCGCGCGCCAAGGACACTTGTCGACCAGATTGCCGAGATTCCCGGCGTTGCTTCGGTCGACGCGCGAATAGCCAAACTCGTGCTGCTCGACATACCGGACTATCTGGAGCCGGCCACGGGCGAGGTCATCTCCCTGCCGCAGAGCGATGACGCTTCGCTCAACCGCCTATACATGCGCGTTGGTCGCATGCCGGAGCCTGGACGCGCCGAAGAGGTCGTGGTGAACGAAGGCTTTGCCTTGTCCCACGGCTTTCAGCCCGGGGCCCGCTTCTCGGCAATATTGAACGGCCGAAAGCGTGAACTGACGATTGTCGGGATCGCGCTGTCTCCCGAGTTTATCTACGCGGTCGGGCCTGGCGACATCATGCCGGACGACCGCCGCTTCGGCCTCATCTGGATGTCGGAAAGAGCGCTCGCCAGCGCCTATGGCCTCGATGACGCGTTTTCGTCCGTTTCATTGAAGCTGCTGCGTGGCGCGTCCGAGAGCGAGGTGATGATGCGCCTCGACGCCATGCTCGAGCGCTATGGCGGACGAGCGGCCTATGGCCGGAAGGACCAGACTTCGCATGCCTGGCTGAACCACGAACTCGACATGCTCAATAACATGAGCCGAACGCTGCCACCGATTTTCCTTCTGGTGTCGGCATTTCTGGTCAATCTGACGCTCAGCCGGCTCGTTGCTCTGGAGCGCGAGCAGATCGGGCTGATGAAGGCGCTGGGATACGGCAACGCCAGCATCGTCGCGCACTACCTCAAGTTTGTCGTCGTCATCGTGATGATCGGCATTGTGATCGGCAGTGCGGCCGGCACGTGGCTGGGCATGCGCATAACCAGTCTGTTCGGCGACTTTTTCCATTTTCCGTTCCTCGTTTTCACCAGGAGTCCGGACCTCTACGTCATCGCAGCCGCGCTCAGCCTCGTCGCTGCAACCATCGGAGCGGTGCGCGCGCTTCGCGAGGTCGTGCGATTGGCGCCTGCCGTCGCAATGCAGGCGCCGGCGCCTCCGCGCTATCGGCGACTGCTGCCGGCGAGCTTCGGCGTCGACAGGTTCATGTCGCAACCGACCACCATGATGTTGCGCAACATCACCCGCCATCCAGTCAGGTCATTATTCACGACGCTTGGAATTGCACTGGCGACAGCCATCCTGATCGTTTCACTTTTCACTGGCGATGCGATGGAGCAGCTCATCGACGTGACGTATTTCCTGGCCGACCGTCAGGACGCCACTGTCAGTTTCGTCGAAAAACGCCCGCGGGACGTCGTTCTGCAGATTGCGCGGCTTCCGGGCGTTCTCGCTGCCGAGCCCTACCGCGAGGTGCCGGTCCGCATCAGGAGCGGAAACGCCGAGCGCCGGATCATGATCAGCGGCAGGCCGCGAGATGCCGATCTCAACCGCATCATAGATGTCGACCTACGTCCAGTCGTTCTGCCGGAAGCGGGCCTGGCGATTTCGAGCATGCTTGCCAGGATCCTCGGAGTGAGGGTCGGCGATTCCGTCGAGGTCGACCTGCTCGAAGGAACACGGCGGACCGTTGTCGTGCCTGTGGCGGCGCTGGTCGAAGATTACTTCGGCATCCGCGGGATGATGGATTCAGAGACGCTCGCGCGCCTGATGCGCGAAGCGCCGTCGCTGAACAGCATCAACGTTAGCCTCGACCAGAACAGCCGGGAGCCGTTCTATGCTGCCATCAAGGGCATGCCTATCGCCAGCGGTCTGGCACTGCAGCGCGTCTCGCTGGCGAATTTCCGCAAGCTGGTCGCCTTACTCATCACGACAATGGCCAGCATTTACACCGCGCTGGCTGCCGTCATCGCGTTTGGTGTCGTCTACAACAGCGCCCGCATCTCGCTTTCCGAACGCGCGCGAGAGCTGGCCAGCTTGCGTGTCCTCGGCTTCACTCGCGGAGAAGTGTTGCGCATCCTCCTCTTAGAACTCACCCTGCTCACCTTGATCGCACAGCCGCCTGGATGGGTCATTGGTTATGGGCTGGCCTGGATCATGCAGAAGAACCTGGCCGGCGAATTGATGCGGGTGCGTCTGATCGTCGAGCAATCCACCTATGTTCTCGCTAGTGCGATCGTAATAGCTGCGGCCGTGCTGTCGGCGTTCGTTGTTCGTCGAAGACTTAACGAGCTGGACCTAGTCACCGTTCTCAAGACGCGGGATTGAACCATGCGCACGATTTGGATGAAGCGAACGTTGGGCATTGCGGCCTTGGTGGCGTTGAGCGCCGGCGCCGTCTGGTTCGCATGGCCGCGGCCGATTGCAGTGGATCTGGCAACACTGACGAGAGGCCCCATGGAAGTCACGATCGACGACGAGGCAAAGACGCGCGTGCGTCACGTCTATACGGTGTCCGGCCCCATCGCTGGCAAGGTCCTGCGCATCTCTCCACCTCTCCACATCGGGGACCAGGTCACAAAGGACGAAACTGTCGTGGCGGTGATGCAACCGACGCTGCCGAGCTTTCATGATGCGCGCACCCATGAGGAGCTGCGGTCGGCGCTGGCTGCGGCCGATGCGGCGGTAAGCCTTGCGGCAGCCGAAATGCGCCGTATCGAAGCCGCGCTTGCATTTTCGCGAACGGAGTTGGGGCGGGCCGAAGCGCTTGCGCGCACCGAGGCGATCTCCCTGAAGGTCCTCGACGGAGCCAGGTTCGACGTCGAGACCGATGAAGCGGCCTTGGCCAGTGCGAAGGCTCAGCTGGAGGTTCGCCGAAATGAGCGCGACAGCGTTGCAGCACGGCTAGGTGAACAGTCGGGGGTCGCCCCGGATCCAGATCCGGCTTGCTGCATACAGTTGCGCGCTCCCGTGACAGGCAGCGTCCTGAAGATCATTCAGGAGAGCGAAGGAGTGGTCCAAGCCGGTGCACCGCTGATCGAAATCGGTGATCCGGTCGATCTCGAAATCGTCGCGGACCTGCTGTCGACCGATGCTGTCCGGATCAAGCAAGGCGCGCCCGTGTGGATCGACAACTGGGGTGGACCGCCGCTCCAGGGCCGCGTCTCCCGCGTCGATCCAGCCGGTTTCACCAAGATTTCCGCACTTGGCATTGAAGAACAACGCGTCCGCACGACCATCGACTTCGCCGACCCTCCCGCGAAATGGTCGCCTCTGGGACATGATTATCGGGTGATCGTGCATGTCACGATCTGGAAAGC
Organism: Mesorhizobium sp. M0139; assembly: GCF_040322455.1. NCBI lineage: Bacteria > Pseudomonadati > Pseudomonadota > Alphaproteobacteria > Hyphomicrobiales > Phyllobacteriaceae > Mesorhizobium > Mesorhizobium sp. M0139. The sequence continues at coordinate 394,311 of NZ_JAMYTN010000002.1, read as the reverse complement.
CGATGATGTGCTGACCCTGCCGGTGGGCGCCCTGTTCCGACGAGGCGACGACTGGGCGGTGTTCGCGGTCCGGGATGGCCGTGCGCGGGCAACGATCATTAAGGTCGGTCAGCGAAATAGTCGGACGGCACAGGTTCTGGCGGGCCTTGCAGCAGGGGATCGCGTGGTCCTGCACCCGAGTGATAGAATCACGGACGGAGTGACCGTAGCGGAGCGTCTTTCAGAATGAGGTGGAGCCTTGCGACAGGCCTTTCGCCTGGCGCAGCCGAAACCCGCACCTTGGAGGCGATCGTTCAGCCATTTTGTCGTCCGTCACAATGTTACAAAAGTCCTTGTAAGTTATTGATTTAATTGGGCTCGTTCAGAGTTCAATCCTCTCTGGCAACACCGCGGCATCGAACCTGAACTTAAGCAGGAATGCCGCAAAATCGACGAGGCGTTCTCGAGGCCACCAGACCATCGGTGCGCTTTATTGGCCGTAACAATTCGTGAAAGTAGCCGGTCGACTTCTCGCTATAACCTCAAAGATGTTGAGGTTGCTCACCCCCGCCGAAGCTGCTGAATTCCTCGCCATCACTCCGAAGCATCTGCTCGAGCTGACGAACGAAGGCGCTTTGCCCTGGGTGAACATTGGTCTTGAAGGCAAGAGACCCACCCGTCGCTACAAACAAGACGACCTTGCCGAGTTCATTGCAAAGCGGAGCCAAAAAGCATGCCGGTATACCGAAAGCACGGCAAACCAGAATACACGTATGACTTCCAATTTCTCGGTCGTCGATTTTCCGGTCCCACGGGCACGAGCAACAAGCGCCAGGCGGAGCGAATCCTAGAGCACAAGCGGCAGGAAGCGCGGAGCCAGCTCAAGACGGCCGCAAGCTTCACTGCCGAAGGACCAATGACACTCGAGATAGCTGCTTCCCGCTATTGGCTGGAGGTGGGGCAGCACCTGGCCAATGCCGATAACTACTACCGCTTTCTCGGGTGGCTCCTCGATCATTTTGGAAAGCACGTCACGTTGGATCGGATCTCGGACTCCTTGGTGGCTGCGATGGTATCGCAGAGGCGCAGCGACGGCGTCAGCAACGCCACGGTCAATCGCACCGCTACAGTTCCTCTCCGCGGTATCATGACCCGAGCGAAGAAAACCTGGAAGGTCCCGGTCGGTGATATCGACTGGAGCAGGCATATGCTCAAAGAGCCGAAGGAGCGCGTTCGTGAAGCCAGCCTAGACGAAGAGAAGCGCCTGCTGAATGCGATGCGCGGAGACTACGAACCCGCTGTTCGGTTTGCTCTCCTAACCGGTTGCCGTCGCATGGAGATCGTCGACCTCACGTGGTCCCGCATTGATTTCTTCGGCAGGACGATCACCGTCACTGGCAAGGGCGATAAGACCAGGGTCCTCCCGATGACAGACGCGGTGCATGCCCTTTTGTGGGTCCTGAAGGACCACCATCCGGCGTATGTCTTCACCTACATTGCCCGGCGAACAAACAAACGTCTCAAGCTCGTTAAAGGGACCCGCTACCCGATCACGATGGAAGGCTTCAAGACAGCCTGGCGACGCTACAGAGACAAATCAGGCGTAGAGAACTTCCGGTTTCACGACACGCGCCATACTGCGGCGACGAGAACCCTGCGCACCGGAAACATGAAGATCGTGCAAAGGATGCTGGGCCACGAGGACATCACCACCACGGCGAAATACGCCCACGCGATGATCGAGGATATGCGTATTGCCATGGAAGCAGCAAATCACACCGGCAATCACACCGGAACTGAGAAGAAGGCTTCTAAAGCACTGAAAGATAGAAGGAAATCGGCCTGAGCAACCTTGACCCCCAGTCAAGTGCGCTACCGGGCTGCGCTACACTCCGGACCGCGCAAAGCCATATATTTTCAAGGGGTATGGTGCAAGCGCTAAAACGGCGCGCCGGACCTGAAAGTCGCCAGGCATTCGGCCTTGTCGCCGCAACGGCAAGGCGATATGGCTCGCGCAGTATCGATACGAAGGATTGCGCGTGGCAAATTCCTGTTTTTTTCTGGCGGCCGACGCCAATTATTTTCCGTATGCATGCTTGGCGGCGCGCAGAATTCTGGATGTTTCGGGAGAGGCAACACCGGGATTCATCCTGCATGTCGGCGCACGCGATGCCGATATGCGTGTTGCTGAACGCCTGCTGACGAACCGTCTTCGCATAGTGGACGTTTCGGGGCTGTTTGCGGAGGCTGGCCATACTTTCCGGCCAAGCAATGTCGGCACTTTTGTTCGGCTTTTCGCCGACCAACTGCCTCAGTTCGCGGACTATGACCGCATCGCCCATGTCGATTGTGATGTTCTGTTCAATCGGGATATAGGTGACCTGGTGGGCCAGACACTTCATGCCCCATTGTTGGCCGCCCATGACGATTATATGTACTTCCGCCCAGGCTACCGGCACAAATTGTCGATGCAGCCGGGAGCGCCTTACTTCAATGCCGGTATCATCGTCTTCAACATGCCGCTGGTGCGTGAACAGGGACTTTTGCACCGCGCCAGAGATGTCGCCGTTGCCGGGCAGATGAACGATCAGAACGCGCTGAACATCGTCTTCGAGGGCAAGTGGCAGACGATGCATCCGAACTGGAATTTGATGTCCAACGATACGAAGGAATTTCGGTTCGCCCAAGCCTATGCCCGGCATTTCGCCGGCGGCAAGCCGTGGGGGAGCCAGGTCGACGTGGAACTTGAGGCGCTTGCCGTCTGGCGCGGTCTGGCAAGGGATACGCCTTGGCTCCAGCCCTTCCGGCAGCGCATTCCCTTCGAGCGAGGCGTCATGAGGCGATTCGCTCGCAGATTCGACGGCATCATGGGGATGTTGCCTGCCAAGGATCGGTATCGGCGGCGGGCAAGGTATGATGGAAGCAAGGTGCGTAGGATTTATGCCGAGCATGCCCTTGCCGGTGCGATGGCCGTGCAGTTTCCTGAAATACTCGGCGGTTTCGCTTGAGATATTCGCGACTTTGATCCGTAAGGCGCAGGGCAGGAGAATTAGACTGTGTCGCAAAAGCCATGCTTCTTTTTCGCCGCCGATCAAAGGTATTTTCCGTACACCTGCTTGGCGGCGCGCCGTGTGTTGGATTTGTCCGGCGCCGTCGAAGGCTTTATTTTGCACACCGGCGTCATTCCCAGTGACGACCGGTCTGCCGGTGAGCGTTTGCTCGAGGGGAGGATCGGCATCATCGACGTAACGAAGTTCATGGAGGCGACGAACTTCAATCGTGGAACGCATCCCACGCTTGCGACCTACATCAGGCTGTTCGCCGATCAATTGCCTCAATTCGAGCTATACGACCGCATCGCCTATTCCGACGCCGATGTGCTTTTCAACCGATCGATAGCAGATCTCTGCAACACCCCGCTCAACGCTCCGCTGCTGGCCGCACACGACGAGCAGACCTATTTCGACGTAAAGTATCGACAGCATTTGCCGATGCAGCCAGGGGCGCCGAAGTTCAATGCCGGCGTGCTGGTGTTCAACATGCCGCTGGTCAGGCAGGAGGGGCTTCTGGAGCGTACCCGGCAGTTGGCCTCCGAGCAGGTTTACGGGATGGATCAAGGTGCGTTGAACGTGGCTTTCGAGGGCAGGTGGCAGACGATGCACCCGTTCTGGAACGTGATGACCAACTACACCAGCCAGATCCCTTTCAGCCGCTGCTACGCCCGCCACTTCGCCTGGGGCAAGCCCTGGGACCGTCCGCCGATCGGTGTCGAGGTCGACGCCATGGCGATCTATCGCGATCTGGCGAAAGGCACTCCCTGGGCCGGCCGTTTCAGCAGCAGCTGGCCGATCAAGAGAGGCATACTGAAAAACCTCGGCCGCAAGTTCGACGCCATCAGCGGGATTTTGCTCAACGACGAGAAGCGCAAGCGACGGGCGCGGTTCGACGCCGAAAAGGTCAGCGCCATCTTTGCCGATCACGCCGACAAATCGATGCTGGCAGTGCGGTATCCCGAGCGGGTGACCGGTATCGCGAGATAGACAAAATCGTCGGTCGCAATTCGTTCTGAAGGCGAAGTCATCCGAACTCGGCGGCTTTCCCATCGGTTTAGCTTGCCGCCACCGCCCGCAACCCGCGCTGATGCCTGTATTCCAGCGCGATCGCGCCCCAGATTAGGCCGAGCAGCAGGTAGACATGGCGCCAGTGGTCGATGTCGATGAAGGTGCCGAGCCCGATATTGCCGATGAAAGCGACGTAGGCGCAGAGCAGATAGGGCTGCCACGGCCGGTCGCGCAAAAGGATGCGGAAGCCGGCCGCGATCGTCCACAGCGTCAGCGACAGGAACGAGACGAAGCCGAGCCAGCCATAATCCATCAGCGTCTTCAGCCAGATGTCGTGCGTGTCTTCGCCGAAAATGGTGCCGAACACCAGCGGGCCGATGCCGAGCGGATGTTCGAGCGCCATCTCGAAGCCGATCGTGTAGCGGGCAAAGCGGCCAAGGCGCGCCGTGTCGTAGCTCTGTTCGAGCTGGGCGCGGCTGGAAAACATCTCGCCGACGCCGGGCAGCTGCAGGATGACGATCATGGCGACCACCAGCAGGGTGACGGCGGCAATGCTCATGATGATGACGCGCAGCCGGAACTTGCCGCTGTTGCTTTGCAGGAACAGGGCGCCGGTGAGCAGGATGGCCGAGACGGCGAACATGCCCCAGGCGCCGCGCGAGAACGAAAAGAAGATGCCCGCGGTGATGATCAGCAGCGGCACCGCCAGAAGCGGCATGCGCGCGATTGAGCCGGTCAACAGCAGATAGAGCAGATAGATGCCGGGCAGCACCAGGAACGGCCCGAACACGTTCGGATCCTGGAAGGCGCCCTGGGCGCGGTCGTATCTGGTGAAGATTTCAGCGCCCGGGAAAGCGTGGAAATAGCCGGCAATGCCGAGCAGCGAGGTCACCACCGCGGAGACAACATAGGCGATGAAGATCAGCCGGTAGAGGCCGGGCTGCACCGCCGTCACCGACGAGAAGAACACCGCGGTGAACGCGAGAAACAGCGAGACCGCGAGATAGAGCGGTGTGTTGGCGAGATCGGCCATCTGAGTCATTGCAATCATGCCGCCGATGTTCATCGTGATCAGCAGCACCAGCAGCGGCACGGCCGCGCGAGATATGCGCAGGCCAAACAGCCCCCACACCCCGATCAGCCCGACCATGAAAAGATCGTAAGGCGCCGGCTCGTCGATGACGAAGCCTGACAGGAAGACGCCGAAAAACACCGCGCCCGACGATATCAGCGCGATCAGCTTGGCATTGACCGCAGCCTGCGACAAATCATGGGAAATCGCGCTCAATAGGCGTTTTCCGTGTTGAGCAGCCGCAGCGGCGTCATGAGCAGGATGCGCAGATCGAACAGCATCGACCAGTTCTCGATGTAATAGAGGTCATATTCCGTGCGCATGCGGATCTTCTCATTGGTGTCCATCTCGCCGCGCCAGCCATTGATCTGCGCCCAGCCGGTAACGCCGGGCTTGACCTTGTGGCGGGCGAAATAGCCGTCGACCACCTCATTGTAGAGAAGGTTGTGCGACTGCGCGGCAATCGCATGCGGGCGCGGGCCAACCAGTGACAGCGTGCCGAACAGCGAGTTGAAGAACTGCGGCAGCTCGTCGATCGAGCTCTTGCGGATGAAGCGGCCGACGCGGGTGACGCGCGGATCGTTCTTGGTCACCGTCTGCTTGGCGGTCGGGTCGGAGCGGTCGGTATACATGGAGCGGAATTTGTAGACTTCGACGATCTCGTTGTTGAAGCCGTGCCGCTTCTGCTTGAACAGCACCGGCCCCTTGCTGTCGAGCTTGATGGCGATGGCAGTCGCCAGCATCACCGGTGAGAACAGGATGATGCCGATCAGCGAGAAGACGATGTCGAAGGCGCGCTTGGCGACCGAATCCCAGTCGTTGATCGGCCTGTCGAAGATATCGAGCATCGGCACCGAGCCGATGTAGGAATAGGCGCGCGGGCGAAACTGCAAAGCGTTCGAATGCGCCGAGAGCCGGATGTCGACCGGCAGCACCCAGAGCTTCTTCAGCAGCTGCAGCACGCGCGTTTCGGCAGTCAGCGGCAGCGACACGATCAGCATGTCGATGCGCGCGATGCGAGCGAATTCCATCAGCTCCGAAATGGTGCCGAGCTTGGGATAGCCGGCCACGATCGGCGGCGAGCGCTTGTCGCCGCGGTCATCGAAGATGCCGCAGATGCGGATGTCGTTGTCTGGCTGCTTCTCGACCGAGCGGATCAGCATCTCGGCCGCCTTGCCGCCGCCGACGATGACGGCGCGGCGTTCCATGCGGCCGTTGCGCGCCCAGCGCCGGATCAGCTTCGACATCACCAGCCTGAGGCCGAACAGCAGAAGCAGGCCGACGACAAACCAGGTGCCGAACAGCAGACGCGAATAATCCTCCGACATTTTCATGATGAAAGCCGTCAGCGCCATCAGCGCGAAGGTGCCGGCCCAGACCATCAGCACGCGGCCGAGATTGGAGATCGGTCGCATCAAGGCGGAGATCTGGTAGCAATCGCTGACGTCGAGCAGCACCACGGCCACGAATGACGCCGCGGCAATGGTCAGCGGATATTGCCAGGCGAGATAGTTGAAGAAGCCGACAAAGTGGAAGTAGAGCGCGAGCCCCGACAGGAACAGCAAGCCGAATTCGACGATGCGCAATACGCCGCTGACCATGACCGGCGACATCGTATCGCGCCGGTATTGCGAGGCGACCTGGCGGGCAACACTGTTCATGCCGCCGGGCGTGGGGCTCTCGGCAGGACTGTCGAATTTGCGCACCGCATCGGCCGAAAAGCGGCGCGTGGGGTCGGTCTCGTTCATCGGGTTTCCCACAAGCTTCCGCGATGACGATAGCAGAAAGAGAGCTAAAAAAACCTTGAGACAACTTGTGGTTTGGAGGGTCGTCTATCTGTTGAGCGCGGCGAAATAGGCCTTTTCGATTTCGGCGGCCATCACATCGGCGCCGAATCGCGCCCTGAGGCTGGCCGTATCGGGCATGGCGCGCCGGTATGCGTCGAGATCGCGCAGCGCTTCACCCATCTTGTCGCCGAGTTGGCGCGGATCGGGACGGATCAGGGCAGGGGATCCCTCCCCGAAGATTTCGGGAATGCCGCCGACGGCCGTGGCGATCATCGGCCGGCCGGCCGCCAGCGTCTCCAGCACGATATAGGGCATGGCTTCCGCGCGGGAGGGGACGACGACCAGATCGGCCAGCGAAAATGCCTCCCTGGCCGGCATCGGCGGCAAGAAGCGGACCTGTTTTCCGAGGCCCAGCCGTTTCACCTGCGCATGGTAGCGCGGCAGGTCGTCGCCATCGCCGACCATGACCGCGGTCAAGCGGCGCTCAAGCTGGGACCCGGCCAGCACCAGCGCCTCGATGAAAATGTCAGGCCCTTTGAGGTCGCGCATCATGCCGATGTAGAGCAGGTCGGCTGCGTCGGGCTGTGCGACCACCGGTTCGAACTCGGCGGCGCGCAGGCCGTTATAGACCAGCGTGTTCGGGATAGGCGGTTCGCCGACCTTCTTGCGATAGGTGCGCCGCTCATAGTCGGAGACGAACAGCAGGCAGTCGGTGAAGCGCGCCATGAAGCGCTCAAGCGCGAAGAACAGCTTCCCGGTCGTCGTCGTTTCGTCATAGTGGAGGGAGCCGCCATGCGGCGAATAGAGGCGGGCTACGCGAGACCTAGATACCCGCAACAATGAGCCGAACAGACGGGCATAGGCGCCACCTTTGGCGCCGTGCCCGTGCAACACGTCCGGCCGCAATTCCTTGATGATTCGATAGGTACGCCAGGCCGAGGCGAAGTCGCCCGGCCCGACATGGCGCTGCATCGGCGTGCGATGGATGCCGAGCGCCAGGCTGTCCTTCATCTGGTCGAACAGGCGTTCCTCGTATTCGCCGCCGGTGGTCGAATCGCAGACGATGCCGACAACATGTCCGGCGGCGAGCTGGGCCTCCGTCAGGTCGCGCACATGCCGGAAGATCCCGCCGACGGGTGAGCGAAAGCAGTGGACGATCCTGAGCTGGTCCGCCACGTTGATGTCAGAACAGGCGTTCGCGAACGTAGACCGTGTCGCCCGGCAGCAGCGGATCGGAGGTAACCACCCGGCCTGTCATCACCTTGCCGTTGATGTCGCGGGTGATGTCGACGCTTTCCTGGTTGGCGCGCGGCGAGAAACCGCCGGCAATCGCGATGGCCTTCTGCACGGTGAGGCCCGGCACGTAGGAATACTGGCCGGCGGCGCCCACTTCGCCCATGACGAAGATCGGCCGGTAGCGATCGATCTCGACCGACACGTCGGGGTCGCGCAGATAGCCTTGGCGCAGTTTGTCGGCGAGCGCTTTTTCCAGCTGCTGGGCCGTGTGGCCGCGCGCCGGCACCGCGCCGACCAGCGGGAAGGACATGTAGCCGGACTGATCGACACCGTAGGTGTTGGTCAGACCGTCCTGTTCGAACACGGTGACGCGGACACGGTCGCCGGCGCCGAGCCGATAGGGCTGGTCGAGTACCTCGTGGAAGGCCGCCGGCGTCGGCCGGTAGCTGGAGCAGCCGGCGAGCATCGACACGGCCAGCAGAGCGCGAAACAGACCAGCAGCGCTTTTCATGATCGGACACACACCTTCGTCGCTATGGCCGCCAGGACACGGCGGCAAACCTTAAGGATCTGGGTTCGTTATCATCCTGTTAGGGTTAATGGCCGGTAAAGGGACGCGGCCGATTTGGCGGCAATCGACAAAAAGCCGTATAGTTTTGCTGGCTTTGTTTACCGGATGTCAGCAAACCCTAACAGCTGCTTACCGCGATCTTAACGGCTGAGTTACCATAGTTGTTTACGCTACCATCTAGCCTCATGTCCGGAGCAGGAATGCATGTCCGACCAGTCCGCGGCCGCAGATGTCGATGTCGACCTGAGACAGCTCTTCGCCAGCCTGGCGCGGAACTGGCTGCGCATTCTTGTGATCACGCTTCTCGTCACTGGTCTCGCCTTCGCGTTCGCGTGGCTTGCCACGCCGCATTATAAGGCCACGACGCAGCTGAAAATCCAGTTGAGCGAATCGGCCTATACGCGGCCTGCCGGCACCAATGAAGACGACAAACCTGTGCTCGATGCGGAAGGTGTAGCAACCGAGGTTCAGGTCATTTCCTCGTCCGACATTCTCAAGCAGGTGGCTGCCGACCTTAAGCTGGGCGACAAGCCCGAGTTCAACTATGCGCTCGGCATGTCGCCGGTCACCCGGCTCCTGGTCATTGCCGGGCTGAAGAGCGATCCGGAAGAAATTCCGCTCGAAGAGCGCGTGCTGACGAAGATGCGCGACAAGCTCAATGTTTATGGCGTGGAAAAGACCCGCGTCATCGCCGTCGAATTTTCCTCTGAAGATCCCCAGCTTGCCGCTGACATTCCGAACGCCATCGCCAAGGCCTACCTGGCCTATCAGGCGGACGCCAAGACCAAGTCGAACGCCGCCGCGACCGCCTTCCTCGGGCCGGAAATCGACGATCTGCAGAAGCAGGTCAGGGATGCAGAGGCCAAGGTCGCGGCCTTCCGTTCCGCCCAGTCGGACCTGTTGATGGGCGGCAACAATTCGGTGCTGGCGACACAGCAATTGTCCGAGCTATCGACCGAACTGTCGCGTGTGCGCGCCAGCCGCGCTTCGGCCGAGGCGACGGCCGAAAGGGTGCGCCAGGCTTTGCAGAATGGCGGTTCGCTGGACGCTGTACCCGAAGTGCTGTCTTCCGATCTGATCCAGCGGCTGCGTGAGCGTCAGATCGAGCTCAGAACCAACATCGCCGATCTTTCCACCACCTTGCTCGACAACCATCCCCGCCTGCGGGCGATGAGGTCGCAGCTTGCCGATCTCGACGGCCAGATCCGCAACGAAGCGCAAAAAATCATGCGCGGGTTGCTGACGCAGGCGCAGACCGCCCAGGCGCGCGAAAACCAGCTGATATCGGACGTCAACAAGCTGAAAGCGGCGTCGTCGCGGGCCGGCGAGGAGCAAGTCCAGCTGGATGCGCTGCAGCGTGAGGCGAACGTCCGGCGCCAGCAGCTTGAATCCTATATGGCGAGCTTCCGCGAAGTGTCCTCGCGCAAAAACTATCTGCCGGTCGATGCCAGCGTGTTTTCCGAGGCGCGCGTGCCGTCGGAACCCTATTTCCCCAAGCTCGTGCCGATCGTCGGCGCCGCCTTAGTCGGCTCGCTGCTGCTGATGTCGGTCATCACGCTGCTGCAGGAGCTGTTTTCCGGCCGCGCCATGCGTCCGGCCCCAGGGGCGCGCTTCGAGCGTATCGAGCAGGTTGCGATGTCGGCAATGTCGGCGCCGGTCGTCCACCCGGAACCGGCTCCTGAGGTCGTGGAAGTGGACGATCAGCCGACGACCGTGGAGTCTGAACTGGTGCCAGAGCCCGAGCCGGCTCCTTCAGTGCTGGAAGGAGCAGCGGCTGCCGGTTCCGAACCGCAAGCCGAACCTGTCCGCTCCAGCCTTGGCGAGATCGATGTCGAGAAGGCGGCGGAAAAGCTGATCGCCAGCGGTGCTGCGCGCGCCATCTTCGTGTCGCCCGAAGGCGATGAGGCGGCTGCATCGGCAGTGCTGGTAGCGCGCGAAGTCTCCGACGCTGGCCTGCGCGTGCTGCTGCTCGATCTCACGGCGTCAGGTGCCGCCTCGCGGCCGATGCTGGACAGCGGACTTTTCCCCGGCATCACCAATCTGCTGGCTTCGGAAGCGCAGTTCAGCGACGTCATTCACGCTGACCTCTATTCCGACTGCCATGTCGTTCCCGTCGGCACCGCCGATCCGGTTCGCGCCATGCGCGCCGCCGACCGGCTGCCGATCATCATGCAGTCGCTGACCACCGCCTATGATCTGGTCATCGTCGAATGCGGACCGGCCGATGCGCAAGGCATCAGCCGACTGGTCGGCGACAGCACCGAGGTCTTCATGTCCATGCTGCAGGCGGACGATGAGGTGGCGCAGGCCGCCGTCGAGCTGATCGAAAGCGGCTATCCCGACCTCACTCTGGTGACGCCGATCGGCCACGAGACGCCGGGTAACCCCGTGCCGGGACGACGTAGCGCCGCCTGAGACATCAGACAATTCGACTTAGGCGGCGCTACTACGGATCGGCTCGTCCATCGCCCGCCGGCTCCCGAAAAACCAAGCCTGTCAGTCGGCGCCGGGATCTACCCCAACTCCAGGGTCGTCACGCCAAATATTCGGCGCGAGTCGACCTTCGGAGGCGGGCCCTTGTACATGCGCGTGGTGGTGAAGGTCGGCCTGAAACCAGTTGCTGAAAGCGCCGTGGTGAAATCGAAATTTTCGGCAGGAACGTCGATATGCAGGTCGCCACCTTCGCATGCGGCAGCCAGACTGCCCATGAGCTGCATCGCCGTCTCGGTGTCGTCGGCAAACAGCGGGCCGATCTTGTAACCCGAACGGCAGGGACGAGCCACGGCGTAGCCTATGGTGCCGAGTGAACTGATCGCGGCGAACCCGCAATGCGGCGGCTGCGCCCAGCGGTGCAGGAAGGCTCGTCGAGGCGCGGGGAAACAGCGGGCGTCATAGGCGATGATGTCGGGCACGAGTTGCGTGGTTATCATGCGCACCCCTTCGCTTCGGACGGGCGGGGTCGCGATACGGCCGCTGAAGCGGATGGTTTCGTACGCCGAGCTGAATCCCGTGCGGCGATAATTCGCCAGCTGCGCGGCGACCCCGTCGAGGCCGACCGTTCGGCCGGCCAGCCTGGCCATGCCCGCATTCCAGACTGCTTTGCCATGGCCTTTGCCGCGCATGTCTGGTCGGCAGATGTAGAGACCGATGAAACCGAAGTTGCTGCCATAGGCGACAGCCGAGATGGCGGCGGTCATCTCGTTGTCGACAAAAGCGCCGATGAACCCTTCAGGATCGGTTGGCCGGAACGCGGCGGCATCATCAAGGCCAGGGTTCCAGCCTTCAGCCGCCGCCCAGTCGATGAGAACGGTCAGTTCCGGCGGAGACAATGCGCGGACGGTAGGCTTCATAGCGTTCACTCCGCGGCGACCACCCCCGGCGAGAAGGATTTCAGCACGCCGCGATAGGGCTTGGCCAGCGGACTGGCATAGGCGCCGCGCTTCGAGGTCGACAGGCCCAATGCGATCAGCGCCTCGGCCTGTTTGAGGGCGGCGCCGACGCCGTCGATGACGGGCAGGTCGAATTCTTGCTGCAACCGGTGTGCCAGGTCGGCCATGCCGGCGCAGCCGAGCACGATGGCCTCGGCGCGGTCTTCCGCTATGGCGCGGGCGATCTCGGCGCGCAGTTTCTCGACAGCGCCGGAAGCAGCGTCTTCGAGCGAGAGTACGGGAATGTCGGCGGCGCGCACGCGCGCGCGCCCGGCCATGCCGTAGCGGTGCACCAGCCCCTCGACAGGGACACGCGAGCGTTCGGTGGTCGTCACCACTGTGAAGCGCTGGGCAATGTAGGAGGCGACACTGAGTGCGGCCTCGCAGATGCCGATGACCGGAATGGAGGCCATGGCGCGTGCCGCATCCAGGCCGGTATCGTCGAAGCAGGCGATGATGGCGGCCTGAGCCCCGGCACGTTCGCCGGCGGCGATCTCCATCAAAAGGCCGGGCACGGCCAATGCCTCGTCATAATAGCCCTCGATCGAGGCAGGACCCATCGAGGAGGTGACCGCGATCACCTCGGTCCCGGCGCCGGCAACGGCGCGCGCCGCCGCCGCGATCGTCTCGGTCATGCTCGCCGTCGTGTTGGGGTTCACCACCAGTATCTGCACGATCAAACCCTGGCCCGCTTGCGGCCGACATAGAGGATGGCGCCCAGTGTGGCCAGGATCACCAGGAAGGAGAACACGGTGGTCACCGTGCCCAGCGCATAGAGCACCGGCGTCGTGACATTGGTGGTCATGCCGTAGATCTCGAGCGGCAGCGTGTTGAAGGTGCCCGACGTCATCAGCGTGCGGGCGAACTCGTCATAGGACAGCGTGAAGCCGAACAGGCCGACGCCGATCAGGCTCGGCGCGATCATCGGCAGCACGACATGGGCGAAGGTCTGCCAGGAGTTGGCGCCCAGGTCACGCGCGGCTTCCTCATAGGCGGGCGAGAAGCGGTTGAAGACGGCGAACATGATGAGCACGCCGAAGGGCAAGGTCCAGGTCAGGTGCGCGCCGAAGGCCGATGTGTACCAGGCTGGGCGGAAGCCGACCTGCTGGAAGACGACGCCGATGCCGAGCGAAATGATGATCGAGGGTACTACGAGGCTGGCGACCGCCAGGTAGAACAAAGCGGTGGCGCCACGAAATTTTTGCCGGAAAGCGAGCCCTGCCAGCAGCGACACGACGACGGTGACGATCATCACCATAAGGCCGAGCACGAGCGAGCGCTTGAAGCTGCCGCCGAAATCGCCGACCGCCTGGCGCTCGAACAGATTGGCGAACCAGTGCAGCGACACGCCATTGAGCGGGAAGGTGAGGCCGCCGGTCTCGCCTTGGAAAGAAAGGATCAGGATCGCCGACAGCGGGCCGTAGAGGAACAGCACGAACAGAGTGAAGAAGACCGCAAGCACATAGAATTCGAGGGTGCGTTTTTCGTGGCTCACCTCAAAGCTCCTTGCGGATGTCGACGATGCGCAGGATGCCCGCGACCATCAACAGTACCAACACCAGCAACACTACGGCATTGGCGGCGGCTGCGGGATACTGCAGCAGCGACATCTGGTTCTTCATCATCAGTGCGACCGACGCGCTCTGGCCGCCCGACATCACCTGCACAGTGGAGAAATCGGCCATCACCAGCGTGACGACGAAGATGGTGCCGATCGCCATGCCGGGCTTGGCCAGCGGGATGACGACGTTCCACAAGACCTGCCAGCCGGACGCGCCGGCATCGCGCGCGGCCTCGACCAGCGAGCGGTCGATGCGCATCAACGTGTTGAAGATCGGCGTTACCATGAACAGCGTGTAGAGATGCACCATGGCCAGCACCACGGCGAATTCCGAATAGAGCAGCCATTCGATGGGTTTTGGCACCAGCCCCAATTGCACCAGCGTCGAGTTGATCAACCCGTTGCGGCCAAGCACCGGGATCCACGAGATCATGCGGATGATGTTGGAGGTCAGGAACGGCACCGTGCAGACAAGGAACAGCACCATCTGCATGGCGGTGGTGCGGATATGGAAGGCGAGGAAATAGGCGACCCAGAAGCCGATGAACAAGGTCAGAGCCCAGACGATGGCAGCGAATTTGATGGTGTTGAGATAGGTCTTCCAGGTGACCCATGATCCCAGCACGTCGGAATAGTTCGTCGTCAGGAAATCCGGATACATGGCGGCGAAGTCATAATCCCAGAAGGAGACGACGACGATCATGATGATTGGCAAGAGCAGGAACGCACCGAGGATGAGCGCCAGCGGCGCCGATTGGAGGTAAGGCGTGATGGCACTGATGGAGAAGCGCCAGCGTCTGGCGGGCTTGGCTGCTGCGATGGCGGGGCGTTCGAGCGCGACTGTCATTGGGAAAATCCTCCGCGTGATCGCGATGACTTGCGATCCTTCGCGCCCCCCTCTGTCCTGCCGGACATCTCCCCCACGAGGGGGGAGATCGAACTCTCATAACGGCCTTCGCCAAACTCCAACGTTGCTAACGAAGAGCCGGCCATGACGCTGCCAATCTCCCCCCAAGTGGGGGAGATGTCCGGCAGGACAGAGGGGGGCGCGAAGGATCGCAACATCACAGTGAACGCGTCCGCTCTACGCCGCGATGAACTCGTTCCAGCGCTTCACCATGTAGCGGTCCTCGTCCATGACCGAGTTCCAGCAGGCGACCTTGCCCATGCGCTCTTCGAACGAGCCGCCGTCGCGCACAGCGCCGGCCTTTTCCATGACGGTGCCGTCCGGCGCCTTGATCTCGCCCTTGGCCGGCTTGCCTTCGATCCAGTAGCCCCATTCGTCCTCGGACATGAACTTCTTGGCCGAGACCATATTGGCGGAATAGTAGCCCTGGCGGTTGAGATAGCCGCCGACCCAGCCCGACGTATACCAGTTGATGTATTCGTAGGCCGCGTCGAGCTCGGCGCCCTTGAGATGGGCGGCAAGGCCAAGGCCGCCGCCCCATGAGCGATAGCCCTCCTTGAGCGGCTGGAAGCGGCATGCGATGCCTTTGGAGCGCACGGCAGCGACGGCCGGCGACCACATAGACTGGATGACCACTTCGCCCGATGCCATCAGGTTGACGCTCTCGTCAAACGACTTCCAGAAGGCGCGGAACTGGCCGGCCTGCTTGGCCTTGATGAGGAAGTCGATCGTCTTGTCGATCTCTTCCTTGGTCATGTTGCCCTTGTCGGCATATTTGATGCTGCCTGTGGCCTCCATGATCATGGCCGCATCCATGATACCGATGGACGGGATGTTAAGGATCGCGGTCTTGCCCTTGAAGGCCGGATCCATGATGTCGGCCCAGGTGGTGATGTCGCGGCCGACGAGGTCGGGCCGGATGCCTAGCGTATCGGCGTTGTAGATCGTCGGTACCATGGTGAACCACTTGGTCGGCGCCTTGGCGAAGGTCTTTGAGTCCTGCGCTTCGACATAGCCGACCGTGTGCGGCGCGGTGCCCTGGGCAATGATGCTGTCGGGCGTCAGCTTGCCGGTTTTGAACAACGGCACCAGTTCGTCGTAGTATTTCAGCTTGCTGACATCCATCGGCTGCAGCACGCCGCTCGGGAACACCTTCTTGCAGATCCAGTATTCGATGTCGGCGATGTCATAGCTGTCGGGCTGGGTCACGGCGCGCTGGGCGGCCGCGTCCGAATCGGTCGCCGTCATTTCCAGCGTGATGCCGAGGTCGGCCTTGCACTTGTCGGCGATCGCGTTCAGGTTCGACACGCCGGTGCCGAACTGGCGCAGCGTGATGTTGGACTGCGCCCAGATGGTCGGGAAGCCTGTAATGGCGCCCGAGCCTGCGGCGAGGCCGACGGCGGCCGCACCTGTCTTGAGCAACGAACGGCGCGAAATTCCGGTCTTTGTTTCTACTGTTTTTGTCATTCCTATTCCCCTGTTTTGTTTTGCGAACTCATGAATGAAGGCGCCCGAGGACGATGGCGTCCTCGGAATCCCAGGCGAGCGGTACGGCGCCGCCGAGGGCGACGGGTTTGGCGAAGAAGTCGGAATCGTCGATGATGACCGTGAAATCGTCGATGCCGGCACCGGTGACCGACAGCTTCACCGTGGCGCCGCGATACTCGATGTTGGAGACGATGCCGGTGAAGCCGAGGCCGGGCGAGGGCGCTTCGCCGATGCGCACATGGTCGGTGCGGATGGCGATGTCGATCGGCGTGCCAACCTCCTGGCCCGCCTCCCGGCCTTGCCCGCGGGCGGCGAGCGAGGCGCCACCATTGACGTCGAAGACGACCATGCCGTCGCGCTCGCCGGTGACCCGGCCGGAGATCACATTGTGGTCGCCCATGAAGCGCGCGACGAAGGCGGTGGCCGGCCTTTCGAACACATCTCGCGGCGGCGCCGCCTGTTCGATGCGGCCGTCATTCATCACCACGATCAGGTCCGCCAAGGCCATGGCTTCTTCCTGGCTGTGGGTGACGTGGACGAAAGTGATGCCAAGCGAGGTCTGCAATTTCTTCAGCTCGGCGCGCATGCGTATCTTCAGGAACGGGTCGAGTGCCGACAGCGGCTCGTCGAGCAGCAGCGCCTCGGGATCGGTGATCAGAGCGCGGGCGAGTGCAACACGCTGCTGCTGGCCGCCGGAAAGCTGCGCCGGCCGGCGCGTCGCATAGGCCTCCATCTGCATCAGCTTGAGCATGTCGAGCGCCTTGGCACGGCGCTGCTCCTTGTCGACGCCCTTCATCTTCAGGCTGAAGGCGACATTGTCGACAAGGTCGAGATGCGGAAACAGCGCATAGGACTGGAACATCATCGCCGTGCCACGCTTTGCCGGCGGCAGGTCGGTGACGACAATGTTGCCGAGGCGGACATCGCCCGACGAAATGCTTTCGTGGCCGGCGATCATGCGCAGCGTCGAGGTCTTGCCGCAGCCGGAGGGGCCAAGCAGGCAGCAATAGGTGCCTGCCGGTATCTTCAGGCTGATGGCCTCGACAGCAGTCGTCGTTCCGTACACTTTCGAAACGGAGACGATGTCGATCTCGGCGGCTTTGGACATTCAGGCTTCCCCGTTTGGTCGCGTCAACCAATGCATTATGCGTGCCAATCGGCGAGATTCGGCCAAGCGTTTGAATCATCAGCAAAATCGGAATTCGTGCCCACTGCCTAGCCGGTGGGCTATCTTGTGCATTGCACAAATTATGGGCGATTGTGCGCGATCTGCGCAAGAATCGTATGCAATCTTTTTTGGCTTCGTGTCCACTTTGCCTCTCGTGCGCAGGCGACGAGTTGCGCTAGAAGAGGCTGGGAACCATCATCGCCATGAACATTGCCGATCAGATCCATTCCGCCGACAGCGCCAACCAGGATCGCGCCCAGGCGATTCGCGACAATCTGCGGGACGCCATCGTTGACCGTCGGCTGACGCCCGGCACCAAGCTGTCGGAAGGCGAGGTCGGCACGCTGTTCGACGTCTCGCGTACGGTCGCGCGCGCGGCGCTGCAGATGCTGTCCTTCGAGGGGCTGGTGCGTACCGAGCGCAACCGTGGCGCCTTCGTCGCCAACCCTTCGCCCGAGGAAGCGCGCCAGGTGTTCGCATCGCGCCGGCTGATCGAGCCGGGCATAGCCATTGCCGCCTGTGGGCGGGTCACAGCCACCGATATCGCTGCGTTCCGCGCGCAGCTCGACGAGGAAGGCCGCTTCATCGCCGAGCGCGGCCCAACCGCGCGGCGCTCCGAAATCAAGGCGTCGGGCGATTTCCATCTGCTGCTCGCCTCCGTCGCCGGCAATGCCATCCTGCAGCGCTTCATGGAGGAGCTGGTGGCGCGTTCGTCGCTGGTGATCGCCCTTTACGGACGATCCGGCGTGTCGGCCTGCGGGCACAGTGAGCACACGGAAATGGTCGGCGCGCTGGAGAGCGGCGATTGCGGGTTGGTGAGCCGGCTGATGCTGCACCATATCGACCACATCGAGGCGGATCTCGACCTGCGGGTCAGGGCCGGCCCGGCGCTCCGCGAAGCGCTGAATTTCTGAACGCTAGTTTTCGTCGTCCGTGGGAGCGGGCGCTGCCTGTCCGGCGGCCTTGCGGCGCAGCATCTTGGTCAGTTTCCAGACCGTCGGGTTGTTCTTGATGAAGGCTTTCGCCCGTGCGCCCTGCCGCAGCGCCGACGCCAGGGCGCGTCCCTTCAGCGTCAGGGGCGCCAGCACCTCGAAATGCTGGGTCTCGATATCGCACCAGAGCCGCTTGTAGGGCTCGTCGCCGACCGAGAAATCATAGACATCGAAGCCTGTTTGGCAGGCTTCCTCGATGATGTCGAAGAAAAGGAAATCGCCGGGGCTGGTGTGGCCGAGATCGTCCTCGGCGATGGCGCCGAATTCGCAGATCAGGCGTTTGCCCGAGCGGCTCGAGCCGGTGATTGCGCGCAGCTTGCCGGCCACTTCGAGCCCATGCAGCACAAAGGCCGGTTTCTCCTCGGCCAGCGCGCCGGCGAAGAGGGCACGGAAGAAAGCCCGCACCTCCGGCTCGCCGAAGACATTGGCGATGCCCATCTTGGCGAAGCGGAACTCCTTCATCTCGAAGAAAGCGTCGAGCAGCCGGTTCACGTCTTCCGGTGTCTGCGCCTCGATGCGGCGATGAACGCCGACCGCCTCGAACTTGCGTGTCTGCGAACGGTGCTTCTTGCGCTTGCGCTTGCCGCCCACACGCGACAGCAGCACATCGAAACCACCGTCGAGATTGACGGCGAGCGACAGGTTTGGGCTCGGAAAGTTGGAGAACGCCGCCAGCGGATTGGCAACGCCATCGAGGTCGGGGAGCAGCCTTTCCAAGGCAACGAGATCGATGTCGGGGCGCGCCTTGCCGATCGCCGTCACCAGCCTGCGGATCCCCCCGGCATCGGCCTTTGCCAGCCATGCCGGATCGGCGGCGGCGAAATTGCCGTTGGCATGGCGCCCGCCCATGAAGCGGGCGACGCGGAATGGACCAGTTCGCGTGATTTCCAGTGCCAGTGCAAAGACCGGCCTGTCCTCGATTGTCAGCGTGGCGACGACCGCATCGGGATTGGCCTGCGCCGTCCAGGCATGAACCCAGGCCGCGCTTTGCGCCGGCGCAAACAGCGCCGAACGGCAGAATTCGCCGTAAGAGGCGAGCGCGGCAGCATCTGCGATCGACACCGACAGACTGGTCTGGTCGGCAGCCGGCGCACGCGCAGACGCCTTGCTTGCGGCGAGCCGATTGCCGTCAAATGACGCGGTGGCGTCAACCATACCTCAATCCTTAAGGCGTATTCGTCGCGATCAGGAGTTCGCGTCGGCGCGTTCCGTGCTTGGATCGAGCCTAGGCGCAAAAGGTGAATGAATGATCGACGGTGGTGAGGCAGTTCGGAAACTGGCGCTTAATATCGCCCGCTTTACCGGCCTTGCACCGCTGGCCAAGCCGTTCGTCGGCGGCATTGGCGCAATCCTCATGTTGCATCGGGTCACCGCCACGCCGGAGAAGCCGGACGGCGTCAACCGCCACCTCAACATCGCCCCGCGATTCCTCGACGCTCTCGTCGCCGACATGAAGGCGAGGGGCTATGCCTTCGTCACCCTCGACGAGGCGATCGAGCGCATCAAGGCCGGCGGCAAGGACGGCCAGTTCGCCACCATCACCGCCGACGACGCCTATCGCGACAACATGACCGAAGCGCTGCCAGTGCTGGAAAAGCACGACGCGCCGATCACCATCTATGTCGCGCCGGGTCTGATCGACGGCAGCGCCGATTTATGGTGGGACGTGGTCGAGGATATCGTCAACGCGCGGGAGCGTTTGACGCTGGCGACGCCGAAGGGGCCGGTGACCATCGACTGCTCGACCCACGGCAAGAAACTCCACGCCAATGCGCGTCTGCATGCCTATCTGACGCTCGAGGTGCGCGAGGAGGATCAGCGCGCTGTGCTGCGCGATCTGGCGCGCTCGAACGGCATCGACCTCGATGGCTTGCGCCCAAGCACGCTAATGACTTGGGACGATATCCGCGCCGTGGCCGGGCACAGGCTGGTGACGATCGGCGCGCATACGGTCAACCACCGCAATCTGAAGCGGCTCGACGAAGCCGATGCGCGCCATGAAATCGTCGACGTCAGGCGCCAGCTGCAGGCGCAGCTCGGCGAAGACTCCCGTCATCTCGCTTACCCCTATGGTTACGCCAGCGCTGTCGGCTGCCGCGAAGTGGGCTTTGCCCGCGACGCCGGCTACGCCTCGGCGGTGACCACTCGCCACGGCGTGCTGCACGCCGAACATGCCGGCTTCCTGCACGCGCTGCCGCGCATTTCGATCAACGGCCGCTACCAGAGTGTCGCCCATATCCGCACCATGTTGTCGGGCGTGACGACGCCGCTGGCCAATGCCGGCAAAATGGTCGTCACCATCTGACCTGGGTCGGGCGCTTCAGCCTTTCGGCGGCGGCTCCAGGATCAGCCATTTGATGATGCCCATCGCCGGCAGCACCCAGAACAGGCCGCTGAACAGGAAGAACAGGAAGTGCACCAGCGGGCTGGATTGCGACAGCTGCGCGACCGCTATGATCGACGCGACCAGCGCATAGATGATGACCAGCGCCACCAGCAGGAAGGTTCCGATCAGCTTTTTCAGGCGGATGGGCATGAGGCGTTCTCGTTGATCGCCTTCGCTTAGGCCCAACCACGCGCCTGTGCAACCCGGGAGATGCGGCGCGACGGCGTGCCGCGCCGTCCGGTCTTGTCAGCCGGGTTGCGATGGTTCACCAATCCGCCACGTCAACCTGCCGGGACCAACCCATGGCCGCAATATCAGCCGCCGCGCCTTACATTGACCGCGATCGCGACTTGAAGAATCGGGCGCTGGTGCGCGGCTGGCTCTATGTCGTGCTTCTGGTGCTGTTTGCGCTGGTGCTGGTCGGCGGCGCCACCAGGCTCACCAATTCCGGCCTGTCGATCACGCAGTGGAAGCCGATCCACGGTGTGATACCGCCGCTCAATGCCGCGGAGTGGCAGGAGGAATTCCAGCTTTATCAAAAGATTCCGCAATATGCCGAGCTCAACAAGGGCATGAGCCTGGACGCCTTCAAATCGATCTTCTGGTGGGAATGGGCGCACCGCATCCTGGCGCGCAGTGTCGGCCTGGTCTTCGGCCTGCCGTTGCTGGTCTTGTGGGCGACGCGCCGCATCGAGCGCGGCCTTGGGCCAAAGCTGGTCGGTATTCTGCTGCTTGGTGGCCTGCAAGGCGCCATCGGCTGGTGGATGGTGGCCTCCGGCCTGGTCGACCGCGTCTCCGTCAGCCAGTACCGGCTGGCGACGCATTTGACGCTTGCCGCCCTGATCTTCACTGCCACCATGGTGGTCGCGCGCGGGCTGGCGCCGCATTCGGAGCCTGCCGCCGACCGGCCGACACAAAGGCTGGCCGGCTTCATCGTGCTGCTGGTGCTGGTCCAGATCTATCTCGGCGGCCTGGTCGCAGGGCTCGACGCCGGCCTGAGCTACAACACCTGGCCGCTGATGGACGGCAAGGTGATCCCGTCAGATTTGCTTCTGCTCGAGCCGGCCTGGCGCAACTTGTTCGAGAACCCGAAGACGGTGCAGTTCGTCCACCGACTGGGCGCCTACACGGTCTTTGCCGTCGGGCTCTGGCACATGATCGCGACACGCCGGCGTTTACCAGGCACGACACACGCACGCCGCGCGACGCTGCTGTTTCTGCTGGTGCTGGTCCAGGCCTCGATCGGCATCGGCACGCTGCTGATGCAGGTGCCGCTGCACATGGCGCTGACCCATCAGGCCTTCGCGCTTGTCCTGCTGGGATTTGCCGCCGCCCACTGGCGCGGCAACAAGGGCGCCTATCCACTGCCAACGCGGCCGCCCATGAACGCAGGTACATCGTCTACGGTGTCTTGGCCGTCGCAATAATCTATTTCGCGAACGAACTGCCTCGCTACGTCTAACGCGCGAGGCTGCGCCGGTCAGAAGCTGCAGAACGAGCCGCACCTTTCGGATCACTCCCGCAACCGACAGCTCGCGGTTCTCGTCGACCGCATTCTCGTCCTCATGATGCCATGCGGCCGACAGGCAGCCATAGGCGATGGCATGGTCGAGAATGGCAGCCGGCGTCTGGCCGAGTGTCCTGGCGAAGATCTCGGCCATATGCGCGATGCGCTCGGGATCGAGGCAGAGGTCGTCGCGCCCCAGTGGGTTGTAGAACAGATTGGCGGCGTCGAAGCCGGGATCGCCGAGCACGCCCTTCGGGTCGATCGCCAGCCAGCCGCGCGCACCGTGCAAAATGTTGTCGTGATGCAGGTCGCCATGCAGCGGCTTGACCGCATGCGGGGCATCGAGCAGCCGGTCCGCGATTTCGGCGGTCTCGATATAGAGGCTGTGCTCTCCGGCGTCGCGATCGGCTCCGGCCTTTTTGAACAGGCTGGCAAACCGTGTCCGCAGCGGCTGCAGGTCCGGCGGGGCAGGGTGTCTTGTGGGCGAGAACAGTCTCCCCATCAACTCGGCCGCGATTGCGGTCGCGGCGTTGTCGCCTTCTTTGGCCAGAACGTCGGAAAGCAGGGTGTCGCCGGCATATTCGAGCAGCATGCGGTGGCCGTCCCGGCCAAGCAGCCGCACCGCGCCTTCGCCGCGCCGCCATGCGAGATAGTGCTCGCCGCGCAACTCGTCCTCGACATCGTCGAATGGTTTGAGCGCCTTGACGATGGCCGGCGAGCCGTCCTCACGCCGCACCTTCCAGATGCGGCTCGAAAACGTCTCGGCAATGAGCTCGGGCGCGCTGATCTTCCAGCGCTTTGGAAATGCAGGCGCGTCCATTCAGAGCGTGATGCCGAAAAGTGTTAAGCGGTTTTCGGGCGACAGAATGCTCTCTCCAACTGAATTAAAGGCCGAGCATCAGATCCATGTTCTGAACGGCAGCACCCGAGGCGCCCTTTCCGAGATTGTCATAGACCGCAATCAGCAGCGCCTGCGCCCGGTCGTCATTGGCAAAGACATAGACCTTCATGCGGTTGGTGCCGTTATAGACCTCGGGATTGATCTCGGGCAGGCGCTCCACGTGCTCGTAAGGAGCTACCTCGACCACGCCGCCCTTGATGGCGGCAAAATGGTCGGCGATTGCCGCGTGCAGTTCGGCGCCGGCCGGCACATGGTCGAGCCCGCCGAGCTGCAGCGGCACCACTGTGATCATGCCTTGGGCGAAATTGCCGACCGCCGGCTGCATGATCGGATCGTGCGACAGCTTCGCATAGGTGCGCAGCTCCGGCACATGCTTGTGCTGCAGGGTCAGCCCATAGACCTGGAATTCAGAGGCATCCTCGCCCTTGGCGACATAGTCCTCGATCATCGGCCGGCCGCCGCCCGAATAGCCCGAAATGCCATTGACCGTGATCGGGAAATCCGCCGGCAGCAGACCGGCAGCGACCAGCGGCCGCAGCGTCGCGATCGGCCCTTGCGGCCAGCAGCCGGGATTGGCGACGCGTTTCGCATTGGCGATGATCCTGGCCTGATCCTTGTCCAGCTCGGCAAAACCGTATTCCCAGCCCTCGGCGACGCGATGCGCCGTGGAGGCGTCGATCACCTTGGTGGTGTCGTTGGCAATCAGCGACACGCTTTCCTTGGCAGCCGCATCCGGCAGGCACAGGATGGCGACATCGGCGGCATTGAGGAACTCGGCGCGCGCCGCCGTTTCCTTGCGGCGCTCGGCCGGGATCGAGATGATCTCGAGGTCGCCGCGCTCGGCCAGCAGCGCCCGGATCTGCAGGCCGGTGGTGCCGTGTTCGCCATCGATGAAGATTTTCGGTTTCATGTGCCCGTCAATTCCCTGCTAATTCAGGCCTATATGCCCTGGCCATGGTTTGCCGCGCCATGGTTGCCGCTGTTCAGCTCTTCCGCCCGCGCTTTTCGCTCGGCCACCAGGCCGAGATAGTGCATGGCCACCATCGAGCCGGCGATCGCCGTTATATCGGCGTGATCATAGGCCGGCGCAACCTCGACGACGTCGGCGCCGACAATATCGACCTGGCCGAGCTGGCGCAGCGTCGACAGGATTTTCGCCGAGGACGGTCCGCCGGCAACCGGCGTGCCGGTGCCGGGCGCAAAGGCCGGGTCGAGGCAGTCGATGTCGAAGGTGAGATAGGTCTTCCTGCCGCCGGTGCGGTCGACGATCGCATAGGCGATGTCGGAAGCCCGCATCTCCTCGATCTCGTGACCGTAAAGGATTTTGATGCCGAACGTATCGGGGGCATGCGTGCGGATGCCGATCTGGATCGAGCGGTCGGGGTCGATGATGCCTTCATTGACGGCGCGGCCGACGAACGAACCATGGTCGATGCGCTTGCCATCGTCGGGCCAGGTGTCCTGGTGCGCATCGAACTGCACCAGCGCCAGCGGCCCGTGGATGGCGGCATGTGCCTTGAGCAGCGGCCAGGTGACGAAATGATCCCCGCCGAGCGACAACAGGAAGGCACCCGATTTCAGGATCTTCGCCGCCTCGCGCTCGATCGTGCCTGGTGTCTTCTGGTGATTGCCCGAATCGAGCAGGCAATCGCCATAGTCGATGACGGCGAGATGCTCGAACAGGTCGCGCGAGAACGGATATTGCGGGTCGTTGTCGAGGATCGCCGAGGCGCGGCGGATCGCCTGCGGCCCGAAGCGCGCGCCCGGCCGGTTGGTGACGGCGGCATCGAACGGAATGCCCCACACGACGGCGTCCGCGCCCTTTGCATCCTTGGTGTATTTGCGCCGCATGAACGACAGCGCGCCGGCATAGGTCGGCTCGAAGGAAGGCCCCGTCTTGGAGCGGGCGGTGAAGGCGTTGTCGATGGTCTGGTTCGCCATTACGGGTCCTTCTTTGTTCATCGGGCTGCCACAACTACAGAACCGGCACGCAAGATGCCAGTCACAGCTTGGCGAAACGCCATAGCGTTCTAGAGGGGCGACACAGGATTTGTATCGCCAAGGCGCAAGGCCCGGCGACTCCTCTCCGGCGGCCGCGGCGATGAACTGGCGGTGCGGGCCGGCATGCCGGCCGAGACACGGTTTCTGGGCCGAACGCGGCGCCACCATCATCCAGACCGAAGAACCGAAGGCTGCGATTGGCTGGCTGGGGGCCGATGGGTTTCGGGCGCCTTATGTGGATGAGGGAAGCCGGCCGAGCCGCGAATACGGCGAGTATCAATTAGAAATCGTACGTCGGCGCCATCACCCCACCCGGCGCTGCGCGCCGACCTCCCCATCGAGGGGAGGTAGGGCGTTGGCGCTTTAGATCCGACAGTCGTAGCGATTGCGAGGCATGCAAGGCTGCCGCGACCTCCTACCTCCCCTCGATGGGGAGGTCGCGCCGAAGGCGCGGGTGGGGTGACAGCGCCGCCCGCAAAATCTTCACGCCGCTTTCGCCACCCCATTCAATTCCCTCAGCACATCAGCCGACAGCTCCAGTTCCGCCGCCGCCAGGTTCTCTCTCAAATGCCCGACCGACGACGTCCCCGGGATCAGCAGGATGTTCGGCGAGCGGCGCAGCAGCCAGGCGAGCGCAACCTGCAAGGGTGTGGCGCCGAGCCGCGTGGCCACATCCGACAAGGTCGACGACTGCAGCGGGCTGAAGCCGCCGAGCGGGAAGAACGGCGTGTAGGCGATGCCGGCGCGCGCCAGTTCATCGATCAACGCGTCGTCGTCGCGATGCGCCAGATTGTACTGGTTCTGCACGCAGACGATCTCGGCGATCCCACGGCCTTCCTCGACCTGCGCAGGGGTGACGTTGCTCAGGCCGATATGCGCACCAGGCCCTTCCGCTGCAGTTCGGCAAGCGCCGTCAACTGCGTCTCGATCGAGCCCTCGGCGGGACCCATCACCCCGAACATGATGCGCAGATTGACGACATCCAGCACCTCAAGGCCGAGATTCCTGAGATTGTCGTGCACGGCCTGCTCTAGTTCCTTGGCGGAATAGGCAGGCAGCCAGGAGCCGTCGCTGCCGCGCCGCGCCCCGATCTTGGTGACGATGACGAGGTCTTGCTGATAGGGCGCCAGCGCTTCGCGGATCAGCTGGTTGGTGACATGCGGGCCATAATAGTCGCTGGTGTCGATGTGGTTGACCCCGGACGCCACTGCTTCGCGCAGCACAGCAATGGCCGCGTCCCGATCTTTCGGCGGACCGAAAACGTGCGGGCCGGCAAGTTGCATGGCGCCGTAGCCGAGCCGTTCCACGGTGTGGCTGCCGAGGGTGAATGTGCCGGATTTTTGGATGGTGGACATGGTCGGTCTCCTTTGAGGAGGCGAAGATAGACGCTGCTCAACCTCGGGATAATAAGGTACAATCCGTACAGCTTGTGCGGAATGGCGAACAATGATGGACCTTGGCGATCTGAACGCTTTCGTGACGGTGGCGCGTGCCGGCGGTTTTCGCGAAGGGGCTCGCGCCGGCGGCGGCAGCGCGTCGGGCCTGAGCGAAGCGGTGCGCCGCCTGGAGACGCAGCTCGGCGTCAGGCTGTTCAACCGCACGACACGCAGCGTTGTTCCAACCGACGCAGGCCTCAGCCTCTTGGGAAGGCTTGGCCCGGCGCTGTCGGAGGTGGAGGCGGCCCTCGACGTGGTTAATGGCTTTCGGGACAGGCCGGCCGGTTCGCTGCGCCTCAACGTCCCGGTCAGCGCCGCGCGGCTGATATTGCCCGACATCGTTCCGGGCTTCCTCGCCGCCTATCCCGGCATTCGGCTGGAGGTCATCGCCGATGAGAACTTCGTCGACGTGCTGGCGGCCGGCTGCGACGCCGGCATCCGCTATGACGAGCGGCTGGAGCAGGACATGATCGCGGTGCCGATCGGACCGCGCGTCCAGCGCTTCGCCACTGGCGCCAGCCCTGCCTATCTCGATCGCCATGGGCGGCCGCAGCACCCGAGCGATCTGCTTGGCCATGCTTGTCTGCGCGGCCGTTTTGCCAGTGGTTCGATGCTGCCGTGGGAATTCGAGCGCGACGGCGAGGTGGTGCGGGTCGACACGACGGGGCCGTTGATCGTGCGCATCGGCGGGGCGAGCGATCTTGCCGTCCATGCGGCAATTGCCGGCAGCGGCATCGTCGCTCTCTTCGAGGGCTGGCTTCGCCCTCACTTCGAAAGCGGTGACCTGGAGCCCGTGCTCGAACCGTGGTGGCAGAGGTTTTCCGGGCCATTTCTGTACTATCCCGGCCGGCGTCTGGTTCCAGCGCCGCTACGGGCGTTTATCGATTACATCAAGGCCGGCAAGTTCTGAGACTTGAACCGAGGCGGGCGCCATCACCCCACCCGGCGCTTCGCGCCGACCTCCCCATCGAGGGGAGGTAGGGCGTTGCGCTCTTATGCTCGGGTTTTGGTGTCAGCCGAACCCTCGTGATTGTTCAGGGCGGCAAAACTGCCGTGACCCCTACCTCCCCTCGATGGGGAGGTCGCGCCGAAGGCGCGGGCGGGGTAACTGCCGGGACCGCAAAACAAAAAGGCCGCCCGGAAGTGGCCTTTCGATTGCTTGAAGCCCGATACGCTTAGCGCTTCGAGAACTGGAAGCTGCGGCGGGCCTTCGCCTTGCCGTACTTCTTGCGCTCGACGACGCGGCTGTCGCGGGTCAGGAAGCCGCCCTTCTTGAGCACGGCGCGCAGTGCTGGCTCGTAGTAGGTCAGCGCCTTGGAAATGCCGTGACGAACGGCACCGGCTTGGCCGGAGAGGCCGCCGCCGATGACGGTGGCGACGATGTCGTACTGGCCGGCGCGGTTGGAAGCGATGATCGGCTGGTTGAGGATCATCTGCAGGACCGGACGCGCGAAATAGGTCGCGAATTCCTTGTCGTTGACGACGATCTTGCCCGAACCCGGCTTCACCCAGACGCGCGCGATGGCGTTCTTGCGCTTGCCGGTGGCATAGGCGCGGCCCGACTTGTCGAGCTTCTGGACATGCACGGGTGCTGCCGGCTGGGTGTTGGTGTTGCCGGTGGCGGCGCCCAATTCTGCGAGCGAGGAAAGCTCAGCCATCTTATGCAACCTTCTTGTTCTTGGCGTTCAGCGCGCCGACGTCGAGGGTGACGGGCTGCTGGGCGACATGCGGATGTTCCGTGCCTGCATAGACGCGGAGGTTCTTCATCTGGCGACGGCCGAGCGGCCCGCGCGGGATCATGCGTTCGACGGCCTTCTCGACGACACGCTCGGGGAAACGGCCCTCGAGCAGCTGGCGCGCGGTGCGCTCCTTGATGCCGCCGGGGTGACCGGTGTGCCAGTAATAGACCTTGTCGGTGAACTTCTTGCCCGTGAACACCACCTTGTCGGCATTGATGACGATGACGTTATCGCCGTCGTCGACATGCGGGGTGAAGGTGGGCTTGTGCTTGCCGCGAAGATGATTGGCGATGACAGTGGCGAGACGGCCGACGACGAGACCCTCGGCGTCGATCAGCACCCACTTCTTCACCACATCCGCAGGCTTCTGCGAAAAGGTTGCCATGGATTTCTGCTTTCGATTTTGACCTTCCGAAGAAGGCGTTTCTTGTTGCTTGGATTGGCGACAAGGCACTTGCCCTCCGCCAATAACAAAACGGCGGCCTTTGCGGGCCGCTGCTTCGTGACGGCTTATAGGCGAGGGGAGTGGGCACGTCAAGGCGCAGGAAACGCACGTCTGCTCGCAAAGTGTAATAAAAACAAAGGTTTGACCAAAAGGTATTATTTTACCACATCGGCGGCGCGCTTCGGCGGGATCGAATAGGTGCCGGTCGCATGCGCTACTGTGTGTTCCCTCGGTCCGCCGACGATGTCGATATCGAACACCATCAGGCTCTTGCCCAGCTTTAGGATGCGGCAATGGCCGTCGATCGGGCCGGCCTCGGCCTTGCGGACGAAATTGATGTTGAGGTTGACGGTAACCGAAAGCGCATCCGGCCCGGCATGGCTGAGCACGCAGACATAGCCGCCAATGTCGGCCAGCGTGAACAGCGACGGACCCGATACCGTGCCGCCGGGACGCAAATGCCGTTCGTTGGCGTTGAGCCGCACAGTGCAGCCGCCAGGGAAAACGTCGAGCGCCTCATACGACGTGAACTCGTCGTTGAGCTGCGGGTAGACGCTGGCCATCAGCGCATTGACTTCAGCCGCCGTCAGCACCGGCTTGAGATTATCCTGGGCGGGCATGTCGGTCTCTCGTTCTATGCCGGGCCTGTATGAACGCAATGATGCGCTTCTGGCAACACCTTGGCGCAAGCGATGGGTGTTGATGAAACTCGATCCGATATTAGATAGTCTGGCGGCGCCCGGCGGAATCGCGGAGACCCTTGTCATGGCCGAAATCCTTTCGATCAAACCTGTTGCCATTGACGGGCCGGTCATCGCCGGGCTGGACAAGGGCGTGCTGCGCCTGACGCTCGCCAATCCGCCCGCCAATGCCTTGTCGCTTTCCGTCATGGCGGCATTGAGCGCCGAGCTCGACCGTGCCAAGGCCAACAAATCGGTCCGCGTCATCGTCTTGGCGGCCGCCGGGAAAGTCTTCTGCGCCGGTCACGATCTCAAGGAAATGACCGCGCGCCGCGCCGACGCCGACAAGGGCAAGGGGTTTTTCGAGCAGACATTTTCGGCTTGCGCGGCGTTGATGCAGCAGATCGTGCGCCATCCGCTCCCGATCATCGCCGAAGTCGATGGCCTAGCCACCGCTGCGGGGCTGCAACTGGTTTGCAGTTGCGACCTCGCCATTGCCTCGCATGAAGCGACCTTCTGCACGCCGGGCGTCAATATCGGCCTGTTTTGTTCGACGCCGATGGTGGCGCTGTCACGCAACGTGTCTCACAAGCACGCCATGGAAATGCTGCTCACCGGCGAGACCATCGATGCCGCAACCGCCAAGGAATTCGGCCTGGTCAACCGCGTCGTGCCGCGCGAATACCTGAATCAGATCGTCACCAAATACGCGCAAACCATTGCCTCCAAATCATCTCTGGTGGTCAAGACCGGCAAGGAAGCCTTTTACGCGCAGGCCGAGATGGGGTTGGCGGACGCGTATGCCTATACCGGCCGCGTCATGGTCGAGAACATGCTGGCCCGCGACGCCGAGGAAGGCATCGGCGCCTTCATCGGCAAGCGCAAACCGGAATGGACGGACGAATAGGTTTTCGATCCATGGAACCGCGCATCTCCATCATCACCATCGCCACCGACGATCTCGAGCGCGCCGTGCGCTTTTACGAAGGCATGGGCTTGAAGCGCCACGCCGGCATCACCGATGGCGTCGCCTTCTTCCAGATGGGCGGCGCCATTCTCGGCCTGTTCCCGAGGCCAAGCGCCGAGGAGGATTCAGGCATTGCCTTCGCCGCAGCACCGTCGGCGGTCTACCTCGCCTACAACACCCGCTCCGATGCCGAAGTCGACGACGTGCTGGCGGCCGCCGAGAAGGCCGGCGGCAGGATCGTCAAGCCGGCAGGCCGCGCCTTCTGGGGCGGCTGGTATGGATATTTCGCCGATGCCGACGGCCATGTCTGGGAAGTCGCACACAATCCGGCCTTCCCGATCGCGGATGACGGCACCATCTCGCTGCCGGACTGAGCGTCCGCATGGGCTATCGCAAGCAACTGACCCGGCTTAAGGCGCCTTATCTCAAACGCATCCTGATTGACCCCGAGCGCGTGGAAGATTGGGAAAAATATCCATGGAACCTGCCGCTGTTTCGCGGCCGTGAATTCGAGATCGAATTCACCACGCCGATCACCATCATTGTCGGTGAAAACGGCACCGGCAAATCGACACTGCTGGAAGCCATCGGCGCGCTGGCCGGTTACGACGAGGCCGGCGGCGGCAAGGGCTATCGTCCGGTCGATCATTCCATCGCCATCGACAAGAGCGGTGCGGCACTGGCGAATACATTCCGCGGCCACTGGCTGCCAAAAGTCACCGCCGGCTGGTTCTTTCGTGCCGAATCTTTTTACTCGGTCGCGCGCTATCTCGACCAGGCGGCACTCGAAGACCCGTTCGGACCGCCGCCGCCGGACTTTCTATCGTGGTCGCATGGCGAAGGGTTCATTCGCTTTTTCGAGGAGCGCTGCCGCCGGCAAGGCATCTACATCCTCGACGAGCCCGAAAGCGCGCTGTCGCCGTCGCGGCAGATCGAATTGTTGAAGATGCTGCGGCGCATGGACCGGTCAGGCACGGCGCAAGTGATCATGGCGACGCATTCGCCGCTGCTGATGGCTTGTCCCGGCGCGCGGCTCTTCCGAATCAGCCGTTTCGGCCTCGACCCCACAGATTTCACCGATACCGATCATTTTCGCATGATGCGCGACTTCTGCACGGACCCGCAGTCCTTTATGGAGGAAGCACTGAGGGAGACCGACGAGTGAATCACGATAGCTACGACAATGCCTATATCGGCGGCATCCTCAATTCTGTGAAGACCATCGCCATGGTCGGCGCGTCGGCCAACGATGTCAGGCCGAGCTTTTTCGTGCTGAAATATCTGTTGGCCAAGGGCTTTTCGGTGTTTCCGATCA
This sequence comes from Mesorhizobium sp. M0139, assembly GCF_040322455.1. NCBI lineage: Bacteria > Pseudomonadati > Pseudomonadota > Alphaproteobacteria > Hyphomicrobiales > Phyllobacteriaceae > Mesorhizobium > Mesorhizobium sp. M0139. Next base: position 362,684 of record NZ_JAMYTN010000002.1, on the reverse strand, counting down.
ATCCTGGGCAGGCCGGCAAGGAAATCCTCGGCCGCATGACCTATGCCAGCCTTGCCGATCTGCCGGAGCCGGTCGACATGGTCGACATCTTTCGCGCCTCTGCATCGGTGCCCGGCATTGTCGATGAGGTGCTGAAGCTCGACCCCTTGCCGAAGGTGATCTGGATGCAGCTTGGCGTGCGCGACGACGAGGCGGCCGCGCGCGCCGAGGCGGCCGGTATCAAGGTGGTGATGAACCGCTGCCCGAAGATCGAATATGGCAAGCTGTCGGGCGAGATCGGCTGGACCGGCGTCAACTCCGGTGTGCTTTCGTCGAAGAAGCCGCTGATGCGGTCGGGATTCCAGAGTTTCGGTGTGCGCCAGAAGTAAGGCAGTGAATGGTGAATGGTGAATAGAAGGATTTTCCTGGAAGCCGGGTAAAGCCGCATATGAGCGGCTTGCAATCAAGGTGGGACTGGCCGACTTTGCGACCACCATTCATCGCTCACCATTGACCATTTCATCATTCACACGTTTACCGCTCACGGAGGTTTTCGATGACCCGCACGCCCGGTTTCAACACGCTCGCCGTCCATGCCGGCGCCAAGCCCGACCCGGCGACGGGCGCACGCGCCACGCCGATCTACCAGACGACCTCCTTTGTGTTCGACGATGCCGACCATGCCGCCTCGCTGTTCGGGCTGAAGGCCTTCGGCAACATCTACACCCGCATCATGAACCCGACCCAGGCGGTGCTGGAAGAGCGGATCGCGGCGCTCGAAGGCGGCACGGCTGCACTTGCCGTTGCTTCCGGCCATGCCGCACAGGTGATCGTGTTCCACAATCTCATGCGGCCTGGCGACAATTTCGTCGCCGCCACAAGGCTTTACGGTGGTTCGATCAATCAGTTCGGCCATGCCTTCAAGAATTTCGGCTGGGAGGTGCGTTGGGCCGACACCAACGACATCTCCACTTTCGAAAGCCAGATCGATGGCAAGACCAAGGCGATCTTCATCGAGAGCCTGGCCAATCCCGGCGGCACCTTCGTCGACATCGAGAAGATCGGCGACATCGCCCGCAAGCACGGCTTGCCGCTCATCGTCGACAACACGCTGGCCTCGCCCTATCTGGTGCGGCCGATCGAGCATGGCGCCGACATCGTCGTCCATTCGCTGACCAAGTTCATCGGCGGCCACGGCAATTCGATCGGCGGCGCCATCGTCGATGGCGGCACGTTCGACTGGTCGAAATCCGGCAAATATCCGATGCTGTCGGAGCCGCGCCCCGAATATGGCGGGCTTGTCCTGCACGAAACCTTCGGCAATTTCGCTTTCGCCATCGCCGCGCGCGTGCTCGGCCTGCGCGACATCGGCCCGGCAATTTCGCCGTTCAATGCCTTCCTGATCCTGACCGGGCTGGAGACCTTGCCGCTCAGGATGCAGCGCCATTGCGACAATGCGATCACCGTAGCCGGCTGGCTGTCCAACCACCCCAAGGTCGCCTGGGTCAACTATCCCGGCCTGCCCAGCGACAAGAACAACGCGCTGCAGAAGAAATACTCGCCGCAAGGCGCCGGTGCTGTCTTCACCTTCGGCCTGAAGGGCGGCTACGAGGCCGGCATCAAGTTCGTCGAGGCGCTCGAACTGTTCTCGCACCTCGCCAATGTCGGCGACACCAAGTCGCTGGTCATCCATCCGGCATCGACCACGCATCGCCAGCTTTCCGACGAGCAGAAGGTCAAGGCGGGTGCGGGACCGGACACGGTCCGGCTTTCCGTCGGCATCGAGGATGTCAACGACATCGTCGCCGATCTGGAACAGGCTTTGGCCAAGGTTTGATTTTTTGAAGTGAGTAGTGAGTAGTGAGTAGTGGTCGGTATTCTCTAGTTAGCAGTGATTAGTGATTAGCCACCCGTTCGAGGGAGCGCTTTCCGCTCACTACTCACTACTCACTACTCACTACTCACTACTCACTGCACTACTCACTAACCTGTTGGAGGCAAATCCTGTCCGCGCATTACCTGGCCATATTGACCGACAGCGTCGACGCCGAGATTGGCGCCCCGGCGCCGGATCGTCTGATTGCGGGCGATCCGAAGTTCCGCACCTGGAATGTCGAGGAGCGCGACGGCGGGCTCTATGCCGGCATCTGGGAAGCGACGCCGGGCAAATGGCGCATCGAATATGACGAATGGGAGTTCTGCCACATCCTGTCCCGCGTCTCGGTGGTTGCCGAGGATGGCGGCGAGGCGCGCACGGGGCGCGCCGGCGACAGCTTCGTGCTCAGGCCAGGCTTCAGGGGCAGTTGGGAAGTGCTTGAAACGACCCGCAAGGAGTATGTGATCAAGCTCTGACCGCTCGGTCGCGCTTGGACTTCACAAAAGCCGATCGATGTCAGTGTCGGAAAAGCCGTATCCGCTCATCATCTCCCTGTGCCAGGGACTTCCAAGCAAATCACTGAGACATAAATCAACGCGCTGGAGCAGGGTGGCACTGCCTTTGGCGAGAGCGAAAGCGCCGGGCGCTGGCTGTTTTTCGACTGCCGGGACGTCGACGACGTCGAGAGGCGCGTCGGGTCGCCGGCTCAGATAGCCGCGATGCGCGAGCGCTGCACTCGCATAGGCATGCACCACGCCGACCGCGACGGCGTTAGCTGCTTCGGCCTGAGTGGCAAATATCCTTAGCCGTTCGGGCTGAATAGCGTTTTGCAGGGCCGTCCGGTGCTGGATCTGGCCCGATATGACGCCGATCAGCGCCGTCCGATCATTGGCGACGGACCGATAGCCATCGAAGGCGCGGGGATTGTCTTTCGCGACCAGCAATCCATCCGCCAGCATCCAGATCGGCCTTGTGAAGTCGACCAGCTTCCGGCGGTCGTCGGAAAAGAACAGGCCGGTGGTTATGTCCCACCGATCTTCGGCAAACCAAGGCAGCAGCTCGGCAAACTCGGTCTCGATGGGCAAAAGTTCCAGCCCGAGCGTCAGGCAGACCCTCTTGGCCAGTTGGGCATCGCTGCCGCCCAGACGTCCCGATCCGTCGATAAAGCAGAAGGGTGGTTCCTGTAGAAAGGCGAATCTCATTTTCTCGGGCATGCGTCGGCTCCGCCGTCCTCACAAGCTCACAATGAGCTTTTCCAGCCCATGAAAATGATAGGTGTCGCGGAAGCGCGGCTGCTCCGCAAGATGGAGTTGCGGCTGCCGCTCGAACAGGGTTTTCAGCGACACCTGCAATTCCAGCCGCGCCAGCGGCGCACCAATACAGAAATGGATACCGGCGCCGAACGAGACATTCTTCTGGTCTGGTCGGCCGGGCTGGAAGGCGCCGGGTTCGGCAAAGGCAAGCGGATCATGATTGGCCATGCCGAGCAGCAGGCCGACCGTCTCGCCCGGTTGTACGACAACCCCCGATGTCACCTCGACCTCCTGATAGGCGTAGCGGGTGAACATATGCAGCGGCGCGTCGAAGCGCAGGCACTCCTCGACCGTCGCAGCGGTTGCTTCCGGCGAGGTGAAGAAACGGCCGGGGTCGCCGCCTTGCGCCAGCAACGTGCGCACGGCGTTGCCGGTTTGATGGACGGTCGCCTCGTGGCCTGCATTGAGCAACAGGATGGCGGACGAGACCAACTCGTCTTCCGACAGCTTCTGGCCATCCTCCTGCGCCGCGATCAGCAGCGACAGCAGGTCGTCGCCAGGCTTCTTGCGCCGCTCGGTGACATAGCCGCGCAAAAAGTCGGAAAAATCGTGCGCGGCGCGATTGGCCGCTTCCTCGGTCTCGCGCGTCCGGCCATGCATGTACATGGCCACCATCCGGTGCGACCAGTCGAGCAGTTGCGGCCCCATTTCGACCGGCACACCGAGCATTTCGGCAATGATGGTGATCGGCAAAGGTGCGGCGAAGCTGGGCAATAGATCGACCTGGCGCGGTTCGAAACGGTCGATCAGCTCATTGGCCAGCGCCTCCACGCGCGGCCGCAGCCGCTCGACCTGGCGCGAGACGAAGGCGCGGTTGACCAGGGTTCTGAGCCTGGTGTGCACCGGCGGCTCCAGCTCCAGCATCGAATTGCTCTCGATGCCGTCGAAAGCGGCCAAATGCGAGCGATCCTCGCCGATGCCGCGGCTGTCGGGAATGCCGGCCGGGTTCTGGCGACCGAAGCGGCGGTCGCGCAACAGCCGGTTGACGTCGTCGAAGCCGCCAAAGCACCAAAAGCCGAATTCCTCCCAGAAGAAGGCATTCGATGCGCCATGCAGGACGGCATAGGCGTCGTAGGGGTTCTGGAAAAACGCCGGTTCGTGCGGATCGAGCCGCAGGCGGCGCGTGGCTGGATCAAAGGCGAGGTAGGGCGGCATGGATGTGGTCATGCCAGACCATTACCGCGGCTTGCCGGCTTGGTGCCAGACCGGATGTTGGCACCCGACGGCCCTATGGATTGAGCCAACCGAGGCGGACCTCGGCGAAGTACCGAAGTCTAATCCTCGCAATGCCTGGCAATATGCACGCGGCGCCAGCTGGTCGAGCCTTCCTGCACCACCACTCGGCGCGCCATCCTCTGGTATGACGGCGCTATCTGGGTGACGTGCCGCCGCTCGGGCCGCACCAGCACTTCATGGGCGACGCTCTCATATTCGGCCGGCAGCACAAGCCGGCGGGTGCGCTCCGGTTCAACCACCACCGTTTCGGCCACACGCGCGTAGCGGGCCTTGCGCCACACCTTGCACAGCACCTTGCGGCCGTGGATGACGCGCCATTCCCAGGCATAGCCGCCATCGTCGACCTGGACCGTGCGGTAAACGGTGCGGGTTCTCGCCGGTACGATGTCATAGGTGACTCGGGGCGGCGCGATCTGCTCGACGCGCTCCATGGTGCCATAGATCGGCGGATCATAGTCGACCAACTGCCCGCCGGGACTGACCATGACGTCTTCATAGACGGTGTCATAGAGCGCCGGCCTGTGCACCGGCTCATAGCATTCGGCGGCCCGGCCGCCGGCAACCGCATCGGACACCATGCCGAGACCGGCAAGGCCGGAGATGGCGAGGCAAGCAGTTTTCCTGATCATGGCACTCCCCTGTTTGAACCCGAAACGTGAGGTTCAATGTTGAATTGTAGGGGAAGGTTCTCCGGGGGAAAGCGGTTTCGCCGCATTTCGTTAAGCGACGCGGTTAAGGAATTGCTACACCGCAAAAACGCCGCTGGCCGCGTTCGGACTTTCCCTTGCGCGGAAACCTTGATTCGACTTAACCAGATGGCTAGGAGGAGGCGGCCTTGCGCTAGGGTGAGCCGGCATCCTATTTACATTCTAACCGTCAAGAACCGATTCTGCCCGATGTTCCGGCGCCGGAATCCCCATCTCCAAAAAGGGTAGTCCATGAAGAACCCCGTCGAAACCTACATGAACCTCGTTCCGATGGTGGTCGAGCAGACCAATCGCGGCGAGCGGGCCTACGACATTTTCTCGCGCCTGCTGAAAGAGCGCATCATTTTCATCACCGGCCCGGTCGAAGACGGTATGGCGACGCTGGTTTGTGCACAGCTTTTGTTCCTCGAGGCCGAGAACCCGAAGAAAGAGATCAATCTCTACATCAACTCGCCGGGCGGCGTGGTGACCTCGGGCATGGCGATCTACGACACCATGCAGTTCATCAAGCCGGCGGTGTCGACGCTGTGCATCGGCCAGGCGGCGTCGATGGGCTCGCTGCTTCTGACCGCCGGCCACAAGGACATGCGTTTTGCCACGCCGAACGCCCGTATCATGGTTCACCAGCCTTCCGGCGGTTTCCAGGGCCAGGCCTCCGACATCGAGCGGCACGCGCAGGACATCATCAAGCTGAAGCGCCGCCTCAACGAGGTCTACGTCAAACACACCGGTAAGAGCTACGAAGACATTGAAAAGACGCTTGACCGCGACCATTTCATGACAGCCGACGAAGCCAAGGATTTCGGCCTCATCGACAAGGTCATTTCGTCGCGCGAGCCGGTCGAAGGCGCTGCGGCATAAGCGCTGCATGGCAGTTGCGTGGCTGGATAACGCGCTTTTGCTGGGATTTGCGGCATTTCGGCCACAATTGGCTGTTCCCTCGGTGGATGGGATTGCCTACGTTAAGGCTATGTTGATTTTCGACGGCTTAGCTTTGTGCAGGGTTGGCGCGAATCATTGCGACGTTTTCTGATTTGTGTTTCGTACGGAATGCGTTGCGGGAGCCGGGACACTGGCGGCGGCGAATTCCCGCGATAGATAGAATATGCGCCCTTTCAGCCAGACCATCGGCGGGCGGCCATGAAAGGACAGGAAAATGAGCAAAGTCGGCAACAACAGCGGTGATTCGAAGAACACGCTTTATTGCTCGTTTTGCGGCAAAAGCCAGCACGAGGTGCGCAAGCTGATCGCCGGCCCAACGGTGTTCATCTGCGACGAGTGCGTAGAGCTGTGCATGGACATCATCCGCGAGGAGAACAAGACCTCGATGGTGAAGTCGCGCGAGGGCGTGCCGACCCCGCAGGAGATCCTGAAGGTTCTCGACGACTATGTCATCGGCCAGCCCTACGCCAAGCGCGTGCTGTCGGTGGCTGTCCACAACCACTACAAGCGCCTGGCGCATGCCGGCAAGAACAACGACGTCGAATTGGCGAAGTCCAACATCCTGCTGATCGGCCCGACCGGCTGCGGCAAGACGCTGCTTGCCCAGACGCTGGCCCGCATCATCGACGTGCCCTTCACCATGGCCGACGCGACGACGCTGACCGAAGCCGGTTACGTCGGCGAGGACGTCGAAAACATCATCCTGAAGCTGCTGCAGTCGGCCGACTACAATGTCGAGCGCGCCCAGCGCGGCATCGTCTACATCGATGAAATCGACAAGATTTCGCGCAAGTCCGACAACCCATCGATCACCCGCGACGTGTCGGGCGAGGGTGTGCAGCAGGCGCTTCTGAAGATCATGGAAGGCACCGTTGCCTCCGTGCCGCCGCAGGGCGGCCGCAAGCATCCGCAGCAGGAGTTCCTGCAGGTCGACACCGCCAACATCCTGTTCATCTGCGGCGGCGCCTTCGCCGGGCTGGACAAGATCATCTCGGATCGCGGCAGGAAGACTTCCATCGGCTTCGGCGCCATCGTCGCTTCGCCCGAGGATCGCCGCACCGGTGACGTGTTCCGCCTGGTCGAGCCCGAGGATCTCTTGAAGTTCGGCCTCATCCCCGAGTTTGTCGGCCGTCTGCCGGTCCTGGCGACGCTGGAAGACCTCGACGAGCCGGCGCTGATCCAGATCCTGACCGAGCCGAAAAACGCGCTGGTCAAGCAGTATCAGCGGCTGTTCGAGATGGAGAGTGTCGACCTGACCTTCCATGAGAATGCGCTGTCGGCGATCGCCAAGCGCGCCATCGAGCGCAAGACCGGCGCCCGTGGCCTCCGCTCGATCATGGAAGCGATCCTGCTCGACACCATGTTCGAACTGCCCGCCCTGGAAGGCGTGCGCGAAGTGGTGATTTCGGAAGAAGTGGTGACCGGCAGCGCCCGGCCGCTCTACATCTATTCCGAGCAGAAGGAAAAGAAGGGCAACGTCAGCGCCTGATCTGGCATCTGGCCTAACCTTTTTATGGAACGGCGCCCGCGGGGCGCCGTTTTGCTGTGGTGAGGTACCGATCCTTGTGACGGAGTGGATGAACGAACGTGTCGACCCTTGATCTTTGCCCCTCGTGCATCCAACTAACATCGGAAGGCCGTGGTGCCGAATTCTGTGCTGTAAAACTCCCGTCACAAACGGTGGTAGGCGGAACGATCCCCGGTCGTTAATATGAGATTCGCGGTTGGCTCAATTAGCGGCCGCGACATGAAAGGTTGGACAATGGCCAAAATATCCAAGGCTCCCAGCGACGGCGTCTTCGCAGTCCTCCCACTGCGCGACATCGTGGTGTTCCCGCACATGATCGTTCCGCTCTTTGTCGGGCGTGAAAAGTCGATCAAGGCGCTGGAAGAGGTTATGGGTCAGGAAAAGCAGATCCTGCTTGCCACCCAGATGAATGCCGCCGATGACGATCCCGAGCCCGATGCGATCTTCGACATCGGCACGCTCGCCAATGTGCTGCAATTGCTGAAGCTGCCCGACGGCACCGTCAAGGTGCTGGTCGAAGGCGCTTCGCGTGCCAAGATCGTCTCGTTCACCGACCGTCCGGACTTCCACGAAGCTACCGCCACGGCGCTGGTCGAGCCGGAGGAGGAAGAGGTCGAGGTCGAGGCGCTCGCCCGTTCGGTCGTCACCGACTTCGAAAACTACGTCAAGCTGAACAAGAAGATCTCGCCTGAAGTGGTGGGTGCCGCCAGCCAGATCGACGACTATTCCAAGCTCGCCGATACGGTTGCCTCGCACCTCGCCATCAAGATCCCCGAGAAGCAGGAGATGCTGGCCACGCTGTCCGTCAAGGAACGGCTGGAAAAGGCGATGGGCTTCATGGAAGCCGAAATCTCCGTCCTGCAGGTGGAGAAGCGCATCCGCTCGCGCGTCAAGCGCCAGATGGAGAAGACGCAGCGCGAATACTACCTCAACGAGCAGATGAAGGCGATCCAGAAGGAACTCGGCGAAGGCGAGGACGGCCGCGACGAGGCCGCCGAGATCGAGGCGCGCATCAAGAAGACCAAGCTCTCCAAGGAGGCCCGCGAAAAGGCGGAAGCCGAGTTGAAGAAGCTGCGGACGATGTCGCCGATGTCGGCGGAATCGACCGTCGTGCGCAACTACCTCGACTGGATCCTGTCGATCCCGTGGGGCAAGAACTCCAAGGTCAAGCAGGACCTGGCGTTTGCGCAGAACGTGCTCGACACCGATCATTTCGGCCTCGACAAGGTCAAGGACCGCATCGTCGAGTATCTCGCCGTGCAAAGCCGCCAGAAGAAGCTGAAGGGGCCGATCCTGTGCCTCGTCGGCCCTCCCGGCGTCGGCAAGACCTCACTCGGCAAGTCGATCGCCAAGGCGACCGGCCGCGAGTTCATCCGCATGGCGCTTGGCGGCGTGCGTGACGAGGCCGAGATCCGTGGCCACCGCCGCACCTATATCGGCTCGATGCCCGGCAAGGTCATCCAGTCGATGAAGAAGGCCAAGAAGTCCAACCCGCTCTTCCTGCTCGACGAGATCGACAAGATGGGCCAGGACTTCCGCGGCGATCCGTCATCGGCTTTGCTCGAGGTGCTCGATCCCGAGCAGAACTCGACGTTCATGGACCATTACCTCGAGGTCGAATACGACCTGTCGAGCGTGATGTTCGTGACGACGGCGAACACGCTGAACATCCCTGCGCCCCTGATGGACCGCATGGAGATCATCCGTATCGCCGGCTACACCGAGGACGAGAAGATCGAGATCGCCAAGCGTCACCTGATGCCCAAGGTGATCCGCGATCATGCCCTGCAGCCGAAGGAATTCTCCGTCGGCGAGGACGCGGTCCGCGGCATCATCCAGACCTACACCCGTGAAGCGGGCGTCAGAAGCCTGGAGCGCGAGCTGATGAAGCTCGGGCGCAAGGCGGTGACCGAGATCCTGAAGACGAAGAAGAAGACGGTGAGCATCACGGCGGCGAACCTCGCCGATTACCTCGGTGTTCCGCGCTTCCGCTTCGGCCAGGTCGAGGCTGACGATCAGGTCGGTGTCGTCACCGGTCTTGCCTGGACGGAAGTCGGCGGCGAGCTGCTGACGGTCGAAGGCGTCATGATGCCCGGCAAGGGCCGCATGACGGTGACCGGCAATCTGCGCGACGTGATGAAGGAATCGATCTCGGCGGCGGCCTCTTATGTCCGCTCGCGGGCCATCGATTTCGGCATCGAGCCGCCGCTGTTCGACAAGCGTGACATCCACGTCCACTTGCCCGAAGGCGCCACGCCGAAGGACGGTCCGTCTGCAGGTGCTGCCATGGCGACGGCCATCGTATCTGTCATGACTGGTATTCCGGTCCGGGCCGATGTGGCGATGACTGGCGAGATAACGCTTCGCGGCCGCATCTTGCCGATCGGCGGCCTCAAGGAGAAACTGCTCGCCGCACTGCGCGGCGGCATCAAGAAGGTGCTGATCCCGGAAGACAACGCCAAGGATCTGGCGGAGATACCGGACAATGTGAAGAACGGTATGGAGATCATTCCGGTCTCACGTGTCGGCGAGGTTCTGAGGCACGCGCTGGTGCGCATGCCGGAGCCAATCGAGTGGGTCGAGCCAGTCAATCCGCCGGCTTCCACCGATACCGTTGACGATGCTGGAAAGTCGCTTGCACATTAGAAACTACTAAAGTTGCAGTGCACAAAGAGAGAGCCGGGCCTTGAGCCCGGCTTTTTCATGTGAAAAACCCACCATTTCCGGGCTTTTTTCAACTTTTTTCCGGCTTTTTGACTTGGGTTTGCGAGCGCTTCTTTCTAAAGTCCCTCTCCTGCCGGATGAGTCGAAAGTTCCGGTTTTCTCATGGAAGGGAATTTTTATGAACAAGAACGAACTGGTTTCCGCTGTCGCTGAATCCGCGAGCATTTCGAAGGGTGACGCACAGTCGGCGGTTGAGGCGGTGTTCTCCGTCATCACTGGCGAACTGAAGAAGGGCGGCGATGTACGGCTCGTCGGCTTCGGAAATTTCACCGTCTCCAAGCGTGCGGCATCGACTGGCCGCAACCCGCAGACTGGCGCGGAAGTGAAGATTCCGGCGCGTACCGTGCCGAAGTTCTCGGCCGGCAAAGGCCTCAAGGACGCGGTCAACTAAAAATTTTTCAGAGAATGTTGAAAAGCCGGGTTCGCCCGGCTTTTCTTTTGCCTCGATGGCGGCAGGCCGTCAGCCCGCTGAGGCGAGCCTTCAGCCCACCGGCGCATCCACGCGCATCAGGCCTTCCTGCTTGAGGTCCGCCCACAGCGCCGCAGGCAGCTTGGCATCGAGCAGGGCGCGGTTGCTTTCGACTTCACTCGGCCGCTGGCCGCCGGGGATGACCGACACCACGGAAGGGTGCAGCAGCGGAAACTGCAGCGCCGCCTCGATCAGCCTGACGCCATGGCGCTGGCAGACGGCCTCGATGCGCCCGACGCGATCCATGATGTCCCTTGGCGCCTCGGAGTAATTGTAATAGGCGCCTGGCTTCGGCCCGGTCGCCAGGATGCCGGAATTGTAAGGACCGCCGAGAACGATGCCGATGCCGCGTTGCTCACAGAGCGGCAGGAAGGTGGCAAGCGCTTCCTGTTCCAGCAGCGTGTAGCGCCCGGCCAGCAGGAACAGGTCGAAGTCGCCACGCTCCGCCAGCGTCTGGCAAACCTCCCATTCGTTGATGCCGCCGCCGAAGGCCTTGATCACGCCCTGGTCGCGCAGCGCAACCAGTCCGTTGTAGCCCGAGGCCATGAATTCCTCGATGCGCTGGTCTGACGCCTCCTTGCTGCCATGGGTGAAGATGTCGAGGTCATGGACGAAAAGGATGTCGATGCGGTCGACGCCAAGCCGTTCCAGCGACGCCTCGAACGAGCGCATGACGCCGTCGTAGCTGTAGTCGTAGACCTCCTTGCGCGTCGGTGTGTCGAAGAACTTGCCGATGCCGGTTCGTTCCTCCGGCGGGCAGGCGCGCAACAGGCGACCGACCTTGCTCGACAGCACATAATCGTCGCGCTTCCTGCCGCGCAGGAAGGCATTGAGCCGTGTTTCGGCAAGGCCCAGGCCATAGAGCGGCGCGGTGTCGTAGTAACGGCAGCCGGTCGCCCACGCCGCCTCCAGCGTGGCGTTGGCATCCGCGTCGGGGACGGCGCGGTAAAGGTTGCCGAGCGGCGCGCTGCCGAAGCCAAGCTCGGTGAAGTCGAGGCCGCCATTGCCGATGCGGTCGAAATGCCGTGTCTTCATGTCGTGCTGATTTCCTGGATTGATTGTCTGACATGACACTATCACGCCGCTGGCTCAGCAAAAGCCGCCATGGCCGTTGGACAGGCATTTTCGCGGTGATAGCATGAACAAAAACAAGCCTTTTTCCGAAAGCGCGCAACCCGAAATCACCGGCCACAAACCCAGCCGGACAGATGGGACTCTCATGACGAATGCCGGCTCGGATATGTTTTCGACCGCCCTGCAAGAGCTGGGCGCCGTACTGGCGCGCGTCGACGAAGCCGGCATCGACACCGCCTGCGAAACCCTGGCCCGCGCGCAAAAGATCGTCGTCTATGGCTGCGGCCGCGAGGCCTTGCAGCTCAAGGGTTTCGCCATGCGCCTCTATCACCTTGGCCTTGAGGTGTCGGTGGTCGGCGACATGAACACGCCACCGCTTGGCCCAGCCGATGTCTTCCTGGTCAGTTCCGGCCCGGGCGAGACGACGACGGTGCTTACCTTGATGCAAGTCGCCCGCCAGGCCGGCGCCACCGTGCTTTTGCTCACCGCCGAGGCAGGCAGTAGTGCGGTCGCGCTTGCCGACTTCACCTTGCTGATCCCGGCGCAGACCATGGCGCGTGACCAGGGGCCACAAAAGACATCGCTGCTGCCGATGGGCTCGGTCTTCGAAGGGGCGCTGTTCCTGCTGTTCGAGGTGATGGTGCTGAAGCTCAAGGCGCTGACCGGCCAGTCGTCCGAGGCCATGCGCACCCGCCACACCAACATGGAATAGATCATGCGCTACGAACTGATGTTGCCGCACCAGATCCGCAAGGCGATCGCCGAGAACTGGCCGGTCGCTCTCCCGCTCGGCGTGCTCGAATATCACGGCGAGCACATGGCTGTCGGCATGGACACGCTGGCCGTCGTCAAGACGCTGGAGCTCTACGAGAAGGAGGCCGACATCGTCATCCTGCCGGCTTTCTACTACGGTGCGGCGAGCTATGTGGTGGCAGCACCTGAAGGCAACGGCTCGGTGCAGGTCGGCGGCAACCAGCTGGCGCCGTTCGCCGAAGAATTGTTCTACAGCCTGCTGCGCATCGGCTTTCGTAACATCAACGCCATCATCCACCACCAGACCGAGAACTTTGCCGCCGGCATGCCGACCGATCTCGCCTTCAAGGCCGCCGGCCGCCAGGCGATTTTCCGCTTCCTCGAGAAGCAGCGCGGCGAGGGCTGGTGGGGCTCAGACGAGATGGCCGATTATTATGCCGGGCACGCCGCCGGCGAGAATTTCTTCAACTGGGTGCAGGTGCACCCGCTAATGTCGGCTGCCATGAACGGGAAGTATCCGTTCGATCACGCCGGTGTTGGCGAGACATCATTGATGCTGGCACTGTGTCCGGAAGCGGTCGATGCCGGGCGTTTTGGCGAGAATACCGCGTGGTATACGGCCAGTGCGCCGGAGGCCTCGGCGGAGCTAGGGCAGAAGGGCGTCGCGATGATCATGGATCACCTGAGGGCGATATTGGGGCGCTAGCAGACAAAGTCGCTCTGTAGCGATCCTTCACACCCCCTCTGTCCTGCCGGACATCTCCCCCGCAAGGGGGGAGATCAGACGTCATTTCCGCTTTCGCCAATCACCTACGTCGCAAGAAAAGCGATGCAGCCAAAGCTGCCGATCTCCCTCCTTGCGGGGGAGATGGCCGGCAGGCCAGAGGGGGGGTGCTGTCCCGCCGAGGTCAACAGTAGAGGGGCACGCCGCCTCTCGCCCTACTTCACCGCGCCCGCCGTCATGCCCATGATCAGATACCGCTCAAGCGCAATCCCGATGACCGCCAGCGGTGCGATCGCGGCGGTGGCAAGCGCCGCCATCGACCACCAGTTGATGCCTTGCGAGCCGGTCTGGCTCGCCACCATGACCGGGATGGTCTTGGCGTCGGTCGAGGTCAGCAGCGCGGCGAAAAAATACTCGTTCCAGCACAGCACCATCGCCAGGATGAAAGCGGCGACCATGCCCGGCAGCGCAATCGGCATGACGATGCGGAAAAAAGCGCCCCAGATCGAGAGGCCGTCGACCAGCGCTGCCTCCTCGAGCTCGACCGGGATCGAGTTGAACTGGTCGCGCATGATCCAGATGACGATCGGCAGCACCATCAGCGTGTAGAGCAGGATCAGGCCGATGCGTGTGTCGAGCAGACCGACTTCCCGGTAGAGCACCAGGAAGGGCAGGGCCAGCACCACCGGCGGCAGGATCAGCTGCGACAGGAAGAAGAAGGAGATGTCCTCGTTCTTGAACCAGGCGAACTGATAGCGGTAGCGGGTCAGCCCATAGGCGGCGAGGCTGCCGATGACGATGGCGAGGCTCGACGCGCCGACCGAGGTGATGACCGAATTCATGAAGCGCTTGAAAAACTCCTCGCGCACCGTCGAGGTCTGGAAGATCGAATCCGGCGACAGGCCGAGCGAGCGCCAGCCCTTCCAGTCCGGCTGGAAGTCGACGAACGGGATGAGGTGTCCTTGCGTGACGTCGACCGCGGTCTTGAACGAGGTGGTGATGGTCCAGTAGATCGGGAACAGGCAGATGAAGGCCCAGAACGCCAGCGCGCCATAGATGAAGATGCGATTGGCCAGAAAACCCAGCGGTGAGCGGATTTCCGAGGCAGCATAGTCGGTGGTCTGGACGCTCATTGTGCCTCGTCAGTTCACGTTGCGCACGAAGCGATTGGCGAATTTCAACAGCCAGGTCACGAACACGACGATGATGACGAGATAGGCCATCGCCAGCATGGTGCCGTAGCCGACATTCGAGCGGTCGCGGTATTCGCGGTAGATGAAGCTCGACACCGAATCGGTGGCGCCGCCAGGCCCGCCGGAGGTCACGGTGATGATGATGTCGGCGAGCTTCAACTTGAAGATGATGCGCAGGATCACCGCCGTGACCGACACCGGCAGCATCAGCGGGAAGGTGACCTGCCAGAAAGTCTGCCAGGGCGTGGCGCCATCGACGCGCGCCGCTTCCAGCACGTCGCGCGACATCGCCTGCAGGCCGGCAAGCAGCATGATCATCATGAACGGGATGAAGGTCCAGGCGTCGAGCACCATGATCGAGATGCGGGCGGTGATCGGGTTGGAGAAGAAGGCGGGGTTCTCCCAGCCGAGATGGCGCGCCAGCGTCGCCGCCGGCCCGAAACGGTACTCCATCAGCGATTTGCCGATCATCCAGGATACCGCGACCGGCGACAGCATCAGCGGCATCAGGAAGACGACTCGGAAGAATTTGCGCGCCCGGATCTGCGCGTTGAGCAGCAGCGCCAGGCCGAAGGCAATCACATACTCAACCAGCACGGCGAGCACATAAAGCACCATGTTGAACAGCGCGTTGCGGTAGTAGGGATCGGCCAGCATCTGCCAGAAATTGTCGAGCCCGTTGAACTTGCGGCCGGAAAAGGACGACAGGTTCCAGTCGGTCAGCGCGATATAGAAGCCGAACAGCGTCGGGAAGATCACCATGGCGATGGTGAACAGCAGCGCCGGCAGCAGGAACAGCGCGCGCTGGCCGTCCTCGCCGCGCGTCAGCACCTGGCCGATGCCGAGCGCCACGCCCCACAGAACATAGGCGTAGACGATCGGACGCCAGGTCTCGAAGCCGAGCGTGGTGATCTCGTTCTTGTAGAGGATCTCAAACGCGATCACCGCCAGCAGGCCAAGCGTGGCGGCCGCCATCAGGGCAAAACCCGCCCGCTTGCGGGCCGGCGAGATCAGATCGGCTGGGCCGGCGTTGGCCGGCCATGCATTGGTGGTCTGGTCTGCCACGCGTCCCCGTCCGTTTAAAAAATCAAGCCTGCGACCGGCCCGAGCCGGTCAGGTCCGGCGGCTTGCACCGCCGGACCTGTTGTCACGATAGGATCAGCCTACACGCCGAGCGAGGCCTTGTAGAGCTTGATCTGGTTTTCGCGGCCGATCTGGTCGGTCAGCTTCTCCCAGGCCGCGGCAATGGCGTCGGCGCCTTCCTGCGCCTTCATCTTGCCGGCGAATGTGTTGGCCAGAATGTCCTCGGCAGCCGAATAATACTGGAAGATGCCGGGGATGCGCGGCTCGATCGCCGCGTTCGGATGGTTGTAGCTGTCGGCTTCCGACTTCAGATACGAGGTGATGAACGCCTCGTCGTAGCCTGCCGCCACCCATTCGGGAATGTCGAAATGCGAGTTGCGGTAGGGCTGGAAGCCGGACGGATACATCGCCGTCCAGATTGACAGGTCCTTGCCGCCGAGATGAGCGGCGGCCGACCATGCCGCTTTTTTCTTCTTTTCGTCAGTATCGACGCGGGCCATGACGTAGACGCCCCAGCCGAGATAGGCGCAGTTCGGCGCATAGTTCGGGCCGCTGGCGAGTTTGTCCCAAGCGCCGGTCTTGGCATTGTAGACGTCGTCGGACCCCGGCAGGATCGAGAAGCCGGTGACGTCGCCGATGACCGAGCTATCATTGGTCTTGACGTTGGAGCCGACGTCGCCCCACCAGGTGACCATCGAACCGGTGCCGGCCAGGAACTGCTGGAAGGCTGTCGTGTTCGGGTCGGCGTTGATCTGGTCGGCGGGCTCCGACGGCAGCGCGTCGATGACGTCCTGGATGGCGCGCACCCAGGCCGGATTGTTGATGCGCGGCTTCATCGTGTCGGCATCGAACAGCCAGGCCTTGTCGTCGGGATGCTTGGCATAGGCGGTGGCGCGGCTGCCGAGGAAGTAGAAGCCGAAACCGCCCCAGGCCTTGGGCGCATCGAGATAGCCGAAGACGTCCTGATCCTTGAACTTCTTGCCCTTGAGGAATTTTGTGACGGCCTGGACTTCCTGCCAGGTCTTCGGCACACCCCATTCGGTGGCCGCGCCGCCGTCCTTCCACGCCTTGGCGAGGTCGGCATCGGCAAAAACGTCGGTGCGGTAATTGAAGTTGTGCGCATCGCCATCGACGGTGATCCGGTACTGCTTGCCGTCCCAGGTGCCGACCGGCGGCTGCAGATAGGCCACGACATCCTTCATGTCGATCTGCTCTTTGACCCAGTCGGGCATCTCGGACGTCAGGCCCTTGCCGCAGACATCGCCTTCGAAGGGCGCGCCCATCTCGATGATGTCGAAGTCGACGGTGCCGGTGGCGATCGACTGCTGCAGGCGGGCATTGTAGTCGGCCTGCGCCAGGTCGATCCAGCTGATCTTGGCGCCGGTATAGGCCTCCCACGGCTTCAGGAAGCCGCGGAACAGCACATTGTGCAGGTTCTGGTTGTTGAGGCCCATGAAGGTGAGCTCGACGCCGGCGAATTCGCCTTCCTTGACGTTGGCCTTGGTGGCTTCCAGGCAGAGTTCGCCGACCTTCTGGAAATCGGCATCCGTCGGCTGACCCTTGCCGACGCCGGGGATCTGCAGAATTTTGGAGCGTAGCTCGCTGGCGGCTTCAGCCGGGCGGGTGAAAGCGCCGAGCCCAGCGCCCGATGCGGCGGCGATCGCGGCCATCGAGGCCGCGCCTTTGAGTATGTCACGCCGGGTGGCACCCGCGCGGACGAGTTTTTCGTACAGACCGACTCTCATCTATTCCTCCCAGAACAACAGTCGTGAATTAAATGCCAATCCCTCCGACGCCGAAACGTCGGCGGTTCTCCTTTATCATACGGGGACGTGGGACCCCACCCTGCGTCGCCTGGAGCTCCGATTTTCGGATAAAAATCCGACTGCCGGATTGGCAACAGCTAATATTTGCGTAATCGATTACCTTGTCAACACGAATGGCTTTTTATCGATAACATACCGACTTGCCCTTGCCGTTGGCAATGGCTAGCTTCACCGCGAGAAAAGGGGGGACGATGGCTCAAGTCGCGATCAGCAATGTGGCCAAGGCGTTCGGAACCGTCAAGGTCCTGCACGAGGTCAGCGTCGATATCGCCGATGGCCAGTTCGTGGTGTTGGTCGGCCCGTCGGGCTGCGGCAAGTCCACGCTGCTCAGGATGGTGGCCGGGCTGGAGACCGTCTCCGGCGGCACGATCGCCATTGGCGAGCGCATCGTCAACAATCTGCCGCCGGCCAAGCGCGACATCGCCATGGTGTTCCAGAACTACGCGCTCTATCCGCACAAGACGGTGGAGCAGAACATGGCGTTTGCGCTGAAGCTGCGCAAGACCGATCCAGCCGTGGTCGCCGAGCGGGTCAAGCGCGCCGCCGACATTCTCGACCTCAATCCGTACCTGAAACGTTATCCGCGCCAGCTATCCGGCGGCCAGCGCCAGCGCGTCGCCATGGGCCGCGCCATCGTGCGCAATCCGCAAGTCTTCCTGTTCGACGAGCCGCTCTCCAATCTCGACGCCAAGCTGCGCGTGCAAATGCGCACCGAGATCAAGGAACTGCACCAGCGGCTGAAGACCACCACCATCTACGTCACCCACGACCAAATCGAGGCCATGACCATGGCCGACAAGATCGTCGTCATGCGCGATGGCCGTATCGAGCAGGTCGGCGCGCCATTGGAATTGTTCGACCGGCCGGCCAATCTGTTTGTCGCCGGCTTCATCGGCTCGCCGTCGATGAACCTGCTCAAAGGCGTGGTGCGCAAGGGCGACAAGGTCGAGATTGCAGGCACGCTGTTCCCGGTCGCGGCCGGCAGCGCCGCCAAGGAGAGCCAGGCCGTGGTCTATGGCGTGCGGCCCGAGCATCTCGAAATCCATCCCGACGGCGTGCCGGCAAAGATCTCGGTGGTCGAGCCGACCGGTTCCGAAACGCTGGTCTTCGTGCGCTTCGGCGACGGCGAGATGGTGGCGCTGTTTCGCGAGCGCCACGACTTCAAGCCGGGCGACACGCTCAATCTCAAGCCGCGCCTCGACCAGGTCCATCTCTTCGACGCCGAGACCGGCAACCGGCTCTGATTTCCAATCGACTTTGACCAAACCTGTTTGACGAGGACTGCCATGCTCAAAGGGATCAACCCATTGCTCAATGCCGATGTGCTCCAGGCGCTCAGGGCAATGGGACACGGCGACGATCTGATCATCGCCGACACCAATTTCCCCGCCGATTCGGTGGCAAAGCAGACCGTGCTCGGCAAGCTGCTGCACATCGATGCGCCGGCGGCCGATGTGGCCAAGGCGGTGCTGTCGCTCTATCCGCTGGACACTTTCGTCGACGATGCGGCCGCGCGCATGGAGATCGTCGGCAAGCCGGACGAGATCCCGCCGGTGCAAAAAGAGGTGCAGAAGGAGATCGACAAGGCGGAAGGCAAGGCCTGGCCGATGATCTCGGTCGAGCGCTATGCCTTCTACGAGCGCGCCAAGAAAGCCTATTGCGTCATCCAGACCGGCGAGCGCCGCTTCTATGGCTGCTTCGCCTTTCGCAAGGGCGTCGTGCCGCCGGACGCCGAGTAGGGCCATGGCGTCGGGCAAACCTGTCGTCATTCTGGGCGTTTTCGTCGCCGACACCGCCTACCGCGCCGATCGACAGCCGCGCATGGGTGAAACCATTCTTGGTAATTCCTTCAAGCTGGGACCGGGCGGCAAGGGCTCGAACCAGGCGGTGGCGGCAGGCAAGCTCGGCGCGGACGTCACCTTCCTGACCCGGCTTGGCGTCGATGCTTTCGCCGACATGGCCAAGGCGACCTGGGCAGAGGCGGGCGTGAAATCCGCCGTCATCGACACGCCGCAAAGCTATACCGGCGCGGCCTATATCTTCATCGAGGAGACGACCGGCAACAACGCCATCATCGTCAGCCCGGGTGCGGCGATGCTGATCTCGTCTGAAGACATCGAGGCCAATGCCGGCCTGATCCGTGGAGCCGGCGTCTTCGTCACCCAGCTCGAACAGCCGATCGACGCGGCACTGCGCGCACTCGAGATCGCGCGCGGGGCAGGGGTGACCACCATTCTCAATCCGGCGCCCGCGGCCAAGCTGCCGGACCGCATCTACACGCTGTGCGACTATGTGACCCCCAACGAAACCGAGGCCGAAGAGCTGACCGGCATCAAGGTTTCTTCGATCGACGAGGCTCGCCGCGCCGCCGACAGCCTGCTCAAAAAGGGCGTCGGCTCGGTCATCATCACGCTCGGCGAAAAAGGCGCGCTGCTGCACACGGCCGCTCGGTCCGACCATGTTCCCGTGGTCAGTGCCGGTCCGGTGGTCGAAACCACCGGCGCGGGCGATGCCTTCAATGGCGGCCTGGCCGCCGCACTCGCCAAAGGCGTGGAGCCGCTGCAAGCCGTCCGCTTCGCCTGCGCCGTCGCCGGCATTTCGGTGACAAGGCCGGGTACGGCGCCATCCATGCCGACGCTGCAGGAGGTCGAGGCGCTGCTGGCCAAGGGGTGACGTCGTTGCGGGAGAGACCGAATTCAGATCCGACCGGATCTGAATTCCCACATGCAAGACCATGATTTTAGACGATTATGTCACATTTCTCCTGAGGAGAAATGGCGCGAGTGACGGGGCTCGAACCCGCGACCTCCGGCGTGACAGGCCGGCGAAAACGCCTGATTAATCAACGACGGATTCAATTCCTTACGCTCTCGAATTTGCGGGAAAAAGCGCGAAATTGAAACATGCTTATCAGAACTCCTCGTCGTAATCCGCGAGGTATTCACTTTGATCGGTGCCTCCGCTGCTGCCAGCCTAGCGGCTGGACCGGGACAGACTGCTCCCGGCGACTTCTGGATCGGCTGGAGACGGCAGATCGATGCGCTCGCTACCGCCGGATTCCGGGTCATCGTTCCCGACCAGAGGGGCTACAACACCAGTGACAAGCCGAAAGCCATCCGTGAATACACGCTCCCCAAGCTCGTCGGCGATGTCGTTGCCATCGCCGACGCGCTCGGCATCGGAAGGTTTCACCTCGTCGGTCATGACTGGGGCGGTATCGTCGCCTGGGCCGCAGGCGCAAAGCTGCCGCACCGCCTGGAAAGGCTCGTCATCCTGAACGCGCCCCATCCCGAGGTGCTGCTTGCCCATTCCTTGCGATCTCCGACCCAGTTCCTGCGGAGCAGCTATGCGGCCTTCTTCCAGTTCCCCTTGCTGCCGGAGGCTTTTCTGGGGGCGGGGCGCTCGGCTCTGCTGGCACGGGCGCTCATCAAATCCAGCCGAACAGATGCCTTCACGGCGGAGGAAATCGCAGAGTATCGGCAGGCCTGGGAACGGCCGGGGGCGCTGACAGGCATGCTCAACTGGTATCGGGCGCTGCGCTTCCGCCCAAGCCTGAAGGAGCGGATCACGACGCCGACCCTTGTACTGTGGGGGATGCAGGACCAAGCTCTGGAATATGGCCTGGCCGAGCGCAGTCTGGCCCTTTGCAACGATCGGGGCCTGCAGACGTTCGAGAAGGCGACGCATTGGGTACAGCGCGAAGAGGCCAGCGCGGTGAATGCCGCGCTTCTGGCGTTTCTGGACGGCTGAGATGCCGTTCCGTTCTGCAGGTGGCCTGACTCGCCGTGATCTCCTGACCGTGCTCGCTGCCGCGGTCACAACCCACCACCTTACCTCCTCTGCTGATGCAGCATTGGCAGAGGCCTCAACGGAGCATCCGATGCCACACGTCGTCCTTCTCGGGGATTCGATCTTTGACAACGCTGCCTATGTCGCGCGCGGGCCTGACGTAGTGCGGCAGCTGCGGGAGCGCTTGCCGGAGGGGTGGCGTGCAACGCTAAACGCCGTCGACGGCGCCGTCACAAGCGGCGTCGAGCGGCAGCTTGAACGGCTCCCCCAGGATGCTAGCCATCTTGTCGTCAGCGTCGGTGGCAATGATGCTCTTCGTCATGCAGGGATTCTGGAGCAGGGGGCCCGTTCGGTGGCCGAGGTTCTGGACAGGATCAGCGATATCCGGGAGGAATTCGAGCACGACTACTGTACGATGCTCGAGGGGGCGCTGGGCCAAAACCTACCCACCGCTGTCTGCACGATCTACGAGGCGCGCTTTCCCGACCCACAGCGTCGTAGACTTGCCGCAACTGCCCTGACGGTCCTCAACGACGTCATCACCCGGGCGGCGTTCTCGCGCGGTTTGCCGCTCGTCGACCTGCGCTTGGTATCGAATGAGGACGCGGACTTCGCCAATCCTATCGAACCGTCAGTGCAAGGCGGCGCGAAGATCGCGGCAGCCATCGCGGCACTTGTAGTCGAGCACGATTCAGCCGGACGTCGGTCGCTGGTCTTCGTCGGCTAAACGGCGTAATCCCGCCCGATCGTCTGCACTCCCGATGGTCGGTCGGACTGAAAGCAACAATTCAGACGGCCAGCACGATCTTGCCTTGAATACTGCCGTCGGCGGCGCGCTCATGTGCGCGCGATGCCTCGGCCAGCGGGAATGTGCTGTCGATGACGACACGCACAAGGCCGTCGTCGATCAGGCGGGCGGCTTTTGCCAACTGCGCGCCATTGGATCGAACCTGTGTGGATGAGACCGTGATCCCCAGCCTCTCTGTCTCTTCGTGACCAGCGAAGCCCAGTGGGTTGACCAGGAACAGCGCGCCGCCCGGCTTCAGAACATGGAAGAAGCGCTCCATGTCCGCGCCGCCCACCGCGTCGAGGACAAGGTCGACGTCTCGGACGACATCTTCCGCCGCGGTTGTCTTGTAGTCGATGAATTGATCCACGCCGAGATCGCGCATCAGCGCCTCGTTCTTGGCCGATGTCACCGCGATGACGCGCGCGCACCGCCATTTCGCCAACTGGACGGCCAGATGCCCGACACCGCCTCCGGCACCATTGATGAGCACCGTCTTGCCGTCGAGGGGCACCGGCTCATGCGGTAAGGGCTGGAACGGATTCGGCTCGTCGTGGCCAAGTTCGATCAAGAACTGCCATGCCGTCAGAAGCGACATCGGCGCACCAGCCGCATGAATATGGTCGATGCCGGCTGGTTTCAACGCAACATGCGATGCCGGCACACTGACATAATGCGCGTAGGCATTGCTACCCGTCATCAAGTTATCGGGGAAGCGAACCATTGCGTAGACCTCGTCACCGATGCTGAACTCAGCGACGTCAGCGCAACCGCTTCAATGACGCCCGACACGTCCGTGCCGAGAATCAGTGGGAAGGACGCGTTGGGTCGCCATTCTGGCGGCAGTGCGCGATAGCCATCCCGCAGATACCAGTCGGGCGGATTAAGCCCGGCCGCCTGGACTCGGACAAGCACCTCGCCGGGCTTCACACCCGGCCTAGGCGCGTCTTCGTACACCAGCATCTCGGGACCACCGAATGCGTGCAGACGGACTGCCTTCATCTTATCGCTCATTGGTGAAATCTCCGCTCATCCATGTCATTGGAGCGAATCTAGCGGCATGACCGCCGGTTGATAATCGGTGGCGATGGCGGTTAAGTAATGCCATGGTGGAACATATCACTTTGGATCGGCTCACTGGCATCATCGCCTTCGCGCGTGCGGGATCGCTGGGCAGCTACACGGCAGCGGCGCGCGCGCTGTCGATTTCCCCTTCGGCGGTCAGCAAGAGCGTCCAGCGGCTCGAGCGGCATTTAGGAGTGTCGCTGTTTACCCGTACAACGCGCTCGCTCACCTTCACGCCCGAAGGGCGCGACCTGCATGAGCGCGCGCTGCGTCTGCTACGCGAGGCGGAGGAAATAGAGCAGGCGGCAATGACCGCGCGCTCCGAACCATCGGGCACGTTGCGCGTGGCCGCGTCGCTGCCGATCGGACTGCATCTGATCGCTCCGGCTTTACCGGCTTTCCGTCGGCTCCATTCCAACCTGATCGTCGATCTCAGGCTGGGTGACCAGATGGTGGACATGATCGAGGAAGGGATCGATGTCGCCATACGCATCGGTGATCTGGCTGACACCCGGCTACTATCACGCAAGATCGCACCCCATCGGCTTTGCTGCTTCGCCTCGCCAGCCTATCTCGAGGAACGCGGCACACCGACCCATCCCGATCACCTGGAAGGGCACGACACCGTCAACCTTCGATATCAGAGCACAGGCCAGGCCTTTCGCTGGCCCTTCCGGATTGGCGACCGTGAAATCGAGATCGTGCCCAATTCCGGTGTGGTCGCCGATGCCAGCGATGCCGTGCTCATCATGCTGGCAGCCGGCGGTGGGATAGGCATAGGCGCCTCCTTCATGGCGGCTCCCTATGTGAAGCGCGGCGAACTGGTCCCAGTGCTGTCCACGTTCGCGGTCGAGCGAAACAATGTCACCGTGCTCTGGCCGGCAAGCCGACGCGCCAACCCCGCCGTGCGCGCCTTTCTGACCATGCTCGACGCCGCTTTCACTCTGCGAATGGCAGCTTCAAGCATCGACTGATCTGGCGCGGAAGGGTCGCTAAAGGGCGAAAGCGGTCAATCCTGCTGATTGGCTGAACGGCAGCTATTCCGGGCACAACGTCCAAAAGCTGCTATTCCGTTTCGGCCCCACTACAGGCCGCCCCTCCTCGTCGAATAGCATTAGACTAGTTGATCGGCTACAACGACCTAGAGTGCTAGCAACGGGGAGGGCACATGTCGGCGAGTGCTTACGCATTGACTGGCTTCATCTCGTGGGCGCTGGCCCTGCTGATCGTGATGGAAGTTATCCGGAGCTACCTGGTGATCTCTGGGCAAGTCCCGGCAAACGGCTTTACGCCAGATAACGGAGCCCTCTCCCCGTTTATGCGGAGGTTAGCCCGTGCCCACGCCAACTGCATTGAAGGGCTTCCAATCTTCGGAGGTCTGCTCGGAGTCGCGATCATCATTTCAAAGACAGATGTCACGGATCCCTTGGCCTCCACGATGTTAGGCGCACGTATAGTGCAGTCGGTGATCCACCTCGTCTCAACCAGCCAACTCGCGGTCAGTCTCAGGTTCACCGCGTTCGCTGTGCAAATGGTGATTGGTGCGTATTGGTGCTGGTTGCTGTTGATCTGAAGAGTGGCGGAGCCCCGACGCAAAAGTGGGCCACCTAACGCGCACGTCAGTCTAGTTATCTTTCGAGTCGCCGGGTCATGTGACCGCCAGGCTGGATTATGCTCAACAAATCTTGATAGGCTGCCGTTCTGGGGGTCGCACGATGAACGAGGTTGAAAAGCTGGCCGTCGAGGTTGTCGCGACCGGCCTTGGCTGGCCCGAGGGCCCGACGGTGCTGCCCGATGGCCGAATTGTCATCGTCGAAAGCTATCGAAGCCAGCTGACGGCCATAGATCGCGACGGAAGTGCTCGCCAATTAGCGTATGTTGCCGGAGCGCCCAACGCCTGTGTTCTTGGATCGGATGACCTGCTCTATGTCTGCCAAAACGGCGGCACGACCGGACCTTGGCGGGCCGCGGAGATGACGACACCATCCATCCAGCGGGTTGCCGAAGGCGGAAAGCCGGAAATCCTGCTAAGCGAAGTCGCAGGCATTCGGCTCAATGGTCCAAACGATCTTGTATTTGCTGCTGACGGCCGGCTTATCTTTAGCGATCCCGGCACATACAACCCGGGGAACCCGGACCCCAGCTACATCTTTGCCGTCAACCCCGACGGCAGTGCGTACCTTGCTCTCGGTTTCGACAAGCCGACGTTCCCCAATGGTGTGGCGATCGAAGCCGACGGCTCGATCATTTGGGGGGAGTCCTATACGGGTCGCGTCAAGCGGCAGCGTCCGGATGGTTGCGTCGAAGACCTGGGCCGCTTGCCTGGGGCCAATCCGATCCCGGACGGGCTGAAGGTCGGAGCCGATGGCCGCCTTTATGTCACGGATATTGCCGCCAACGGCATTCACGTTCTGAAGCCCAACGGGACAGCGGAGGGTTTCTTCGTCTGCGGCAAGGCAACGACCAACTGCGTCTTCTCGGGCGAGATGCTTTGGGTGACAAATGCCGGCGTGCTGGCGACCGGCAGCGATCCCTCCTTTGAGGGAACACTCTCCTGCGTGCGTGTTCCGGGAGGCGGTGGACCGACGCATCATGGTCGCATCGGCGGAAAGCAACCGTGAGTAGCTCCTCGTCCGCCTCAAACACAGGCGATGACCGCGGTGCCGGCGGTGCGGCATCGTCTGCTTCGATGGCGGCGTTGAAGTGCCTGTACAGCGTGGCCGCGGTCCGCGTCGCCGCGCGGCGGACTTTGCCACGCCCGGTGTTCGACTTCGCCGATGGCGGTGCCGAGGATGAGCGAACGCTGCGCCGGAACGAGCAAGCTTTTAACGAGGTTGCCATTCTGCCGCGACCACTCAACGGTGCAACGACGCGAGACCTTTCCCTTGACCTCTTCGGCGCGAAACTTGCCATCCCGCTGGGCATCGCGCCAACCGGCTTGGCTGGGCTGTTCTGGCCCGACGGCGAGCGCGCAGCCGCCCGAGCCGCAGCGGCCGCAGGGACATTCTACTGCGCCAGCCACGGATCCGTCTGCACGCTGGAGGATATAGCAGCCACCGGAAGTAGCCCACGGTGGATGCAGGTGTTCGTCTATACCGATCGCGGCTTCACCCGAGAAATGGTGGATCGGGCGCGTGCCTCAAGCTACGACGCGCTGGTGCTCACCATCGACAACCAGATGCTTGGCAACCGTGAACGCGACATCCGCAACGGTTTTGCCATCCCGCCGCGCTTCGGTTTGGCCGGAACCCTCGCGGCCGCCACCAAGGCGGCGTGGCTTCTTCGTATGCGCACCCGACTCCCGAAACTGACCTTCGGCAACTACGCGCGCCCCGGGGATACGGCGACGGTCGGTGCATTGGCGGGCCGCATGGCCGCAATGCTCGATCCCGGACTCTCCTGGGGCCGATGTCGACTGGCTGCGCACTGTCTGGTCCGGACCGTTGTTGCTGAAAGGCGTCCTGCATCCCAGCGAAGCCGCCGAGGCTGTAGCGCGGGGAATCGACGGCATCATCGTATCCAATCATGGGGGCCGTCAGCTTGACGGCGCCGCCGCATCGCTGGACGCGTTGACGGCGGTTGTCGCGGCTGTCGCAGGCCGCATACCGGTGCTTATCGATGGCGGCATCAGGCGAGGCTCCGACGTCGTCAAGGCGCTGGCGCTCGGCGCCTCGTGCTGTCTGATCGGGCGGCCGCAGTTGTGGGGGCTCGCGGTCGCCGGCGAGGAGGGGGTACGCCACGTGCTCGAACTCTACCGCAAGGAGATCGACCGCGTCATGGGACTGATGGGCGCGCGGAGCCTGCGCGACCTCGGGCCGGACTGTATTTCGTTCGTTCAGGGAATGGGGCCGCTACATGATTGAAGACCCACCACTGCTCACCATCAAGCGCCGTTTCGAACGGCCCGCAGCAGAAATCATCAGTGCTTTTGCGGGCGTGCCGGTTAGCCAGGTCGTAGACGCGATGGGGGGACGCGGCGCCTTGCATTATGCGATCAAGCCACTGTCGCCAGCTACTGCGACGATGGTCGGCGTCGCCGTGACCTGTCACTGCGGCCCCGCCGACAACCTCGCCCTGTTTGGAGCACTGGATGCCGCAGCAAGTGGCGACGTCATCGTCGCTTCCACCGACAGCTTTGCCGGTACGGCGGTAACTGGCGATCTCGTGCTCGGCATGGCGCGCAACAAGGGCGTCGCCGGCTTCATCACTGATGGCCTCGTGCGCGACGTTGTCGGGATCGAGGCTGTCGGGTTGCCGGTCTACTGTGCCGGGGTCATTGCGAATTCGCCTGCGCGCAATGGTCCAGGCACGGTCGGATTCCCGGTGGTGCTTGGAGGAGTGACTATCTCGCCGGGAGACATACTGGTCGGCGACCGGGACGGTATCGCCGTGGTCCCCCGCCTGGAGGCTGAGACTGTGCTGGCGCGGCTCGCCGCCATCAGGGCGTCCGAGCAGGCACTTGATGCGCTCGTGCGCCAAGGTCTTGAAGTGCCCGACTTTGCCAAGGTCGTCCTCAAATCGAACAGGGCGCGCTTCGTTGACTGAGATGTGAGCTTCTCTAGCTGCGGGACATATGAAGCGCAACACGATTTCGTCCTTCCGATTTGGCACGAAACAGAGCCAAATCGGCGGCATTGACGAAATCGTTTGGCGTCTCGTTCTCGGTGGGCACCGCTGTTGCGACGCCGACGCTGATGGTCACGCGATCCGGGCCGTGGGGTATGTTCAACTCCCGCACGCTCTGGACGAGCCGCTCGGCGATCGCACTGGATTGTTCCAGTATAGTGTCGACCAACACGATGACGAACTCTTCGCCTCCGTACCGCGCAGCGAGATCGGTGGAGCGGCCGGAACCGCTCTGGATTACGCGGGCGATTTGCTTGAGCACATCGTCGCCGGCCATATGGCCATAGGTATCGTTGTATCGTTTGAAGTTGTCGGCATCGATCATCAACAGCGACAGTGGGGACTGTGCGCGAAAAGCGCGTTTCCATTCAGCCGCCAGATATTCGTCAAAATAGCGCCTGTTGCCGAGACCCGTCAGGCCATCGATCCGCGTCAGACGTTCAAGCTCTAGATTTGCACTGATCAGCTGTCGCTGGCTTTCCCTCAGCGCTCGGTGTGCCGAGTCTCGCTGGACGTGATCCAGATAGGCCCGCGTGTGATATCGAATGCGTGCAATCAACTCGATACGATCCGGCAGTTTGACGAGATAGTCGTTCGCGCCCGCAGCGAAGGCTTCGCCCTTGGTGGCTGGATCTTCCTTGCTCGACAGCACAATGACTGGCACCGCGCGTGTCGACGCATGCTTCCTGTATTCTCGCACCAGATGCAGCCCATCGACCCCTGGCATCACGAGATCCTGCAGGATAACGGTTGGCTTTACCTCATCCGCGACCGTCATCGCTCTCAACGGGTCGGTGCAGAAGTGTAAGGAAATATCGGGCTCGTTGGCTAGAGCGCGCCTGACCGCCTCGCAAACCATGATCTGATCATCGATGAGCAGAACCATGGATGAATAGTTATCTGCGAGTGGCGGGACCAACTCTGGTTCTTGCGTCATCGGAAGGGGCCTTTCACGTGGAGCGCTCGCAGGCTTCGATTATACGTGAGCCGATCGCACCCAAAGGAAGAATATCAACAGCCGCGCCGATGTCGGCGGCGGCCTTCGGCATGCCATAGACGGCACTGGTTGCTCTATCCTGCGCGATTGTGAGATGCCCCTTGTCACGGAGCTGTCTCAGCCCGCGCGCACCATCCCTGCCCATGCCTGTGAGCAGAACACCAATCACCGGGCCAGGCCACCATTGCGCCGCACTTTCGAAGAACACATCTACGGACGGCCGATAAACATTGTCCTTGGGGCTGGGCGTATAGCCAAGTTGCTGAGCTGACTTGAAAACCAGATGATCCGCAGAACTGGCAACGAGAACGGTGCCCGCTTGAGGGCTATCCCTTTCCCCCGCCGGACGGATCGGGAGACGCGTATGCTGCCCTAGCCAATCAACAAGGCCTGGAACGAACTGAGCATCGAGATGCTGGACGAGCACAATCGCGCCGCCAAAATCAACGGGAAACGCGCTCAGGACTGCGGCAACGGCAGCCGGCCCGCCCGCAGAGGCGCCGATTGCTATCAGGCGTCGAGTTGACGGCTCAGCCGCACGTGACATCCGCCTTTTTGCCTGGGTAGGCGCATCACCGATCAGCTTGCCTATCGTTAGTATCTTGTTCGTCAAAAGCCGGGCGGATTGCGAGGACGCGTTGCCTTCGATGCCCACTGACGGAATATCGACTGCGTCAAGCGCGCCATGACCCATTGCTTCGTAGACGCCGGCGAGGTTGGCTTCGATACTGGCGGTCACCAGCAAGATTGAGCACGGGGTTTCCGCCATGATTCTGCGGGTCGCTTCCACGCCGTCCATCTCTGGCATCGCTAGATCCATGAGTATCAGATCCGGCAGATCACGTCTGCAGACCTCGACCGCCTCACGCCCATTAGTCGCGATCCACGCGACCTGATGTTCGCCGGTCAACAGAACCAGTCGACGCAGAAGTTCAACCGCCATCGGCATGTCGTTAACTACGCCGATTCTCATTCGCTGGCTTCCAATCTCGATCTCATTCAGCCGCCTCGCCAATCATGTCCACGACGGCATGGATCAGCGCCTCGTCCTGAAAACTACTCTTGGTCAGATAATAGTCCGCACCTGCGTCGAGCCCGCGCGCGCGATCTTCTTCCCGATCCTTGTATGAAACGATCATAATGGGTGTGTTCTTGAGATCAGCATCCTTTCTGATCAAACTCACCAGCTCGATGCCATCCATGCGAGGCATGTCGATGTCGGTGACGACGAGATCGAAAGGACCAGACCGGACGGCATTCCACCCGTCCATGCCGTCTACCGCCACTTCGACCTCATAACCGTAATTGCCGAGCATCTTGCGCTGGAGTTCGCGAACCGTCAGTGAATCGTCAATCACGAGCACGCGCTTGCGCCTGCTCGCTTCGGGACCGCCCGCGGCGCGCCGAAGAGCTCGAAATCCGCTGGACGATGCAAGCTTTTCCACCGATCGGATCAGATCGTCGACGTCGAAGATCAGAACAGGCGAACCGTCTTCCATCAGGGCCGCTGCGCTGATGTCCTTGATCTTGGCAAACCGTGGATCGAGAGGTCTGATCACTAACTCGCGTTCCCCGAGAAAACGGTCAACGATCAGGCCGTACGCATCGCCCCGACCCGCATCCACGACGACGACCGATAGTTCGTTCGGTTCCGATCCGGGCTCACCTCGATCGAGCACCTCGCGAGCGGTGACCAGCCCGATCTGTCGATCGTTCAATCGAAAATGCGGCCGGCCCTGCAGGACGTTGATCTCCGTCCGTTGCAGTTTCAAAGTCTTGGAAATGGCAGCGAGTGGAAAAGCATAGGGCTCTCCATCGACATCGACGAGCAGCGTGCGGAGGACCGACAGTGTCAGCGGCAATTGCAGTTGAAATCGGGTTCCGTGGCCAAATTCTGAGGAGACGCTTGCGACTCCCCGGACTTCCTTCGTCATGGCTTGCACTGCATCGAGCCCCACACCGCGACCTGAGACGTCGGTAAGGCCCGCTTTCATGGAAAAGCCTGGCAGAAACAGAAACGCGAGCAATTCGCTTTCGCTGAGTGTTTCAGCACTTTCCCTGGTTGCAAGTTGCCGGGCGACGACGGCCTCGCGCAGCTTCGAGAGCTCTATCCCCCTGCCGTCGTCCACCACGGCTATCTGCAGCAGCCCGGCATTGTGCCTCGCTTCGAGCCTGATGAGCCCCTCTTCGGGTTTGCCCATCGCGAGGCGCTCCTCAGGCGGTTCAAGCCCATGGTCTACAGCGTTGCGCAGAAGGTGCCCCAAAGGGGCATCGAGCTGCTCGAGGATATCGCGGTCGATGCCGGTCGAGCCGCCTACGATCTCCAGTCGCACCCGCTTGCCAAGGGTACGACCGAGGTCGCGGATCATTCTCGCATAGTGTCGCACGCCGTCCTCAAAAGGCCGCATCCGGCTCGCCAACGTTTCGTCGTACAATCTGTTGGCAAGATCGGTCGCTTTCCGATCCACTGAATCCAACTCATCGAAACGCTCCGCCAGGAACGCTTGGCTCAACCGAAGCTTTCGCTGCGCTTCAGCCAGCGCCTCCACCACCGCCGCATCGTTTGAAACCGGCGGCAGCACTGCATGGAGATTGTCGAACGCACTTGCGAGGTCCGATTGAAGTCGCTTCAGCCGTAGCAGCCCGTCAGCGAATGGCCTGAGCCGCCGAGCTTCCATCAGCGACTCGCCAGCCAGCCCGAGCAATCGGTTCAGGCTGTCTGCCGTCACCCGAACCATTCTATCAGAGCCGATGCTGCCGTGGGCTTGCGGTACCGCCGCAACGAGGAGGTTCGCGGAAGAGCTCGTCGTCAGTTGCTCCTGGGCATGATCTGGAGTTGCGAAATCAGCTGCAGAATCTTGGGGCCCGGGCTTTGCCTGGGGGAGGGACAACCCCTCGAACTTCGCGAGAAAGGTTTCGACTTCTGAGTTGGCGCTCTCGCTCGATGATCCCGATGCGATCAATTTCAAAAGGTCAGAACCTTGCAGAAGCGCATCTATATGCTCCCGTCGCACCCTCAGATGCCCGCGTTGCGCTGCGACCAGGCAGTCTTCCATCGCATTTGCAACTTTGACTGCGGGCATCAGGTCGATGATGCGGGCAGCTCCTTTCAGAGAATGCGCGGCACGCATGCATGCTTCCAGGGCGTCGGCGGCGATAGGATCGCGTTCGAGTGCCAGAAGTCCAGAGGTTAGAGCCCGTGACTGCGTCTCCAGTTCGGCCTGGAAGAGGCTGAGCATCGAAACCTGGCTGAAGTCTTCATCTGTCATGCGATGCTCCGATCCAGCATCGTGAGCAGTTGTCGTGGATCGAGACAGCCAACGGCTCGTCCTTGCCATGGCAGCACGGCAACCGTAGCGGCCGACAGTGCCTTGCCAATCATGGCCGGAACAGCGAGAGTGTCGCGTTCCTGGTACCGATGTAAGCCGTGGATCTCATCAACCATAAAAGCAACCCGCTTGTCGCGCTCGCCTACCACGACAAGGCGGCGAAATACCTTGGTTCGTGTGCCTTGTTCCCCTTCCTTGCGCTCGTCTATCCCGAGCAATTCGGCCAGGGACAGGCAAATGAGCAATTCACCACGGACATTCGCAATGCCGAGCAGTGCACTGTTCCTGCGATGTGGAAGTGAATGAACGCGACGAGATTCAGCCACTTCATGAAAAATACCGACCGGAAGTGCCAGCCATTCCTCCCCCAAACGGAAGAGAACGGCCGTCTGCAGCGCGTCGCTGTCTGCCGAATCGATCCCTGCACGACCAGCGTTGTCAGGCCATTCGTCGCGAGATGCCGAGGGAGCTGCACGGTCGAGGAGGCGTCGTGCGATCTTCTTGTAGGTCGGGCAATTGCGGCAGTGGAGATGCTGCTCTAGTAGCGGACATGACTTGTCACCCCGTACGCCTATTTGCCGCCAGCAGTCGTTGATTTCGATCTCCTCCACCGGCTGAGCGATCCTTGTCGAAGCCGCCATCAACTGCCGCTCCTTTTCTGGACCCGACCCAGCCGGCCGGCCAGCGCCTCGGCGCCGTTATGGTCGCCTTGCTTGCTAAGCAGCAAGGCCAGATGGACAAGAGCTTCTCGATGATTTGGCGCGAGATAGAGCGCCTTGCGATAACTTTGCGCGGCTTCGGGTGCAGAACCATCCGCATCCTGGACGAGGCCCAGCAGGTAGAAGATTTCTGCGGAAGGACCGAACTCCCTGAGATGCGCCAGGGCGACCTCCTGTGCCTCCTTTACGCGTCCTGCATTGGCGATCCGTTCAACCGCGATGAGGCTTTCCGAGGCGTGTGCAAGCGGCTTGGCCGGAGCCTGCCCGCGGCCTTCATTGCCAATTGTCGGTCGGAACGGACGAAGAGGCTCGCTCTTGTTGACCTTAGGGCTTGGCGTCCGCACCGGGACGGCGGCCGAAACCTTTGGCGCCGTGGTCTTGACGGGCTCCGATTTCAGAAAGGCGAAGGCCAATGGCCATTCAGCGGAAAGAAAGCCATGCACCCTTGGAAGAGCTGCTTCCGCCGGACCGACCAGAAGAAGTCCGTCTTTGGCCAGCAAGTCCTTCAGGCAGATCAATGCGCGATCCTGCAGCTCTCGATTGAAATAGATCAGCAAATTGCGGCAAAGCAGGATGTCATAGACCTCTTGCCCGAAAGGCGCGTGAGAACCGAACAGGTTTCCTACCATGAACCGAACCTGTTTCAGCACCCCAGCAACAGGCCGCAACCCGCCCTCGGCCGCTTCGAAATAGCGATCCTTGAATTCTAAATGGCTGCCGCGAAACGAATTGCGGCCATAGATGGCGTGTTCAGCCGTCGCGATATTGCGGCTGCTGACGTCCACGCCATCGATCTTGAACTCATGCGCCTCAAAGCCGGCATCGAACATGGCCATGGCGACCGAGTAAGCCTCTTCGCCGGTTGAACATGGCAGGCTCAGGATTCTTAGCGGCTGAGCAGGCTTGTGCGCGCTCGCATGCCGCGCCAGCATCGTGAACGCTTCTCGGTCACGAAAGAACCAGGTCTCTGGGATCACCACCGCATTGATCAGCTCCTGCAGCTCCTGCGAGGAACCGGCCAAGTGTTGCCTATAGGCCTGAGGGTTGGTTATCCGGCATGCTTCCATCCGTTCTCTGACCGCCTGACGAACCACTGTCGGACCAACGCTGGCACTGTCCAGTCCAATGGTTTCCGTCAGGAGCTTTTCTATTGCTCCGGTCATTGATCACCTATTGCCGCCTGGCGGAGCAAAGCGGTACGAATCTCTTCCGAAAGCAGCGCTTCCACTTTGACCCACTGAATGACCTCCAAACCATCGGAAGCCACCGGCCCAAGATAGGGCGGGGTTCCTGGTTCCAGTCCGAACGGCGCGAAATCGGCCGGGTCTCGCTCGATCGTATCCGTCACCCGTTCCGCGATCAGCCCCAGCAGGCGTCGCTCGCCATCATCCGCCGGATAGCGCGTCACAACGATCCGGGTGCTCAACAGGCGCTCCGATGGTCGGCCAAGCGCAAGAAGGGTGACATCGATCAGGGGGATGGGTATTCCGTTATAGCTGACCAAACCCACCACACCAGTTGGCGCACCCGGAAGAACTTTCACGTCGATATAGGGCAGCACCTCTTCAATTTTGTGGACATCGATCAAGTAGCGATCCGGACCCATGCTGAAGGCGAGGAATAGCATTGTCACCTCCTACTGCCGGCTCGCTATGCTCGTAGCTTGAACCTCGATATGCTACTTCGCATGCCGCCTGAGACTTGATTGAGCTCCTCGATCGCGAGCGTCGATTGCTGAAGGGACTCGACTGTTTGCTGAGCTGCCTCGCTTAGCTGGGTTAGCGTGTCGCTGATCTGCCCCGCGCCGGTCGCCTGTGCTTGCATGCCTTCATTGGCGACTTCGAAACGTGGCACCAGCCCCTGAACCTGCTGAATGATCTCGAAGAGTTGCCCGCCGACCTGCTGGATGTCCTGCATACCCCGACGGACCTGCTCGGAAAACTTGTCCATGCCCATCACCCCGGCCGCGACTGCCGACTGGATGTCCTTGACCATTTGCTCGATATCGTAGGTGGAGACAGCTGTCTGGTCCGCGAGCCTTCGGATTTCCGTCGCCACCACTGCAAAACCCCGGCCATATTGGCCTGCCTTCTCCGCCTCGATGGAAGCGTTGAGCGACAACAGGTTCGTCTGATCGGCCACTTTGGTGATGGTCGTCACCACCTGATTGATGCTGCCGGCTTTCTCGCTCAGGATCGCCAGTTTGGAATTGATCGCGCCAGCCGCTTCCATGACCTGCTGCATGGTTTCTTCCATACGGGTCAGCCCCGCTTGCCCCCCGCCAGCCACGGCAGCGGTTTGTTCGGCAACTGTGGAGACCTCGTTCATCGTGCGGACCAGTTCGTTTGATGTGGCGGAGATTTCCTTGGCTGTCGCTCGGATTTCTGTTGTGGTCGCTGCGATTTCAGTCGCAGTTGCCTGCTGTTGCTTGGAGGTGGCGGCGATCTCAGTTATCGACGTGCCGACCTGTATGCTGGACCTTTGAACCTGACCAATGAGGGTTGTGAGATCGTCCGCCATTGCGTTGAAGCCGTCGGCAAGCACGCTGAATTCGTCTCGGCGCCTCAGATCGAGCCGTTCGCTGAAGTCGCCTTGCCGCATCAATTGAACCGCGTCGACCAAACGGGTGAGCGGACCTGTAATGGCGCGAAACAGCTGGTAACCCAAAAGAAGGGCTAGCCCGAGGGCTATCAACAAGCCAACGCTCAAACCGACTTCGGCCGTTCTGACGATCGAGCTGATCCGCTGCGTCGCGCTGTTTGCCTCGCCTCTGTGATCCTCAACCATGGCCTGCAGAGCGGACTGCAATTTTACAAAGATCGGCTCTACTTCGTTCTTGATAGCTGGGCTTTCATTGGGAGTTTCACCTTTCGACAAGGCAGCCCGGCTTGTTTCCAGCACAGCAGTTTCAGCCAGACGGAATTGGTTGGCGAGTTGTTTGACGGCTGCATAATTCTGCTTGTCGATATCGGAGACGATCGTTGCCTCATAGTCGTCCATCGACCGCTGCACCTGGTTGCGATTGGTCGTGATCGCGTTTTCAACCGTGCTTCTGTCTGACGGGTTGTCCTGAAGGGCATATTCCTGAAGCAGACTATGGGCCGCCATCTGGCCCGTCATGATCTCGGTACTGTGATAAAGGTCCGGAAGGATGCCCTTCTCGACCTCAGTCGCCTCCTCCCCCGCCTGAAGAAACCAGGCGTACGCGATGAGGGCTATCACGGACATGACCACCAGAACGGCTGCGAAACTGACGAGGATGCGGTGGCGTATTGTCAGACTCTTCATGGAACCGGTTCACCAATGGGGGGCATCGTGGGCTGCGCGACAAGCGCTCGTTCCGACATAGTCGAAAAGGTGCGTCGAAAAGCGGTAGTCTGATGCTGAATGGTTTCTTTTCCGTTCCATAGCTAATGATGGCGAGGCGGCTCGCCAATCGGCGCCGCCAGAAGCGGTGGTCAAAGGACGACTGCCGTCCACGCACATCAGCCCGACATCGGCTGGATGGCACGCCGCGTCAGGAGGAGCGTGGATGAGCTGCTTGAGGCCACGAATTGAATGACTGCTTAGGCCAGGTCGAGGCAAGAAAGCCGACGTCCTGCTTGCTGCCCCTAAGCTGCCAGGCGGGAACGCGCCTCATATCAGCCGTCCAGCATGATCGTCGCTACTGAAAGCGGAATCGCCGAAACCAGATGTCGCAAACTGGCCAGCGCGTAGATTGGCGTCGAGTGCGGGTTCGGCATTTGCAGGTGACGATAACTAAATGGCAAGCGCCCCCGCCTGAGGCCCTCAGGACTAAAAGATCTTGAGAAAACCAGTTTCAAATGCGCATCCTCAAGCGGCGGCCGCCCACCGCACGAGGATGGGCACAACGTGACGAGCGCTCTGGAGCCTAGAGAGAACTGACCCGACACCACCTTCCTTTGCGGCATTGCGGCGGCGCAAAAAGATTACGAGATGGAGCAGGCGTATTGCCAAATGGGTCCACCAGCGAGAGTTCGCGTTTTCCGCCTCGGCTGTGAACCCCACTTCCATTCGCGGGTCTTGCTCAGGTCGAGGTCTACTTTGCCATCGAGGGCTCATGTTGCAGCTCATAAGCAGGCGGTTGGGTAGGTCTCGGCCAGCACACGGTCCGGTGGCACTCACTGCGGTCCACACCGCAGTTGAAACTGACCACCCGACCCAGGGTTCGAAGACGGTCCCCGATCGGAACACCGAGCAGAGTGTGCTCGCGCTCCTCAAGTCACCGATATCCTTGGTGAAGACGTTGAAGGCGTGTGCAAAGGACGCCTCGGCGGAGTGATTAAACGGCTCGGCTACCGGATGCTTAGACATCGTTGACAAGGGTGCTATGGGATCATAACGTACCTGATTGGTATAACAGGTATGCCACATGATCGGAGTTCTGATCAAGCAGCGGAAGCTTTCGGACGAGGTGGCAGCGCACCTCGAACGGATGATCCGAGAGGGAGAGTTGGCCGAAGCCGACCGTCTCCCATCTGAACGGGAACTCATGCGGCAGTTCGGGGTAGGGCGGCCTTCCATCCGTGAGGCGCTGCTGCATCTGAGCAAAATGGGCCTTGTCGAGGTAAAATCGGGGGAGCGTGCCCGCGTCACTCGACCCACTCCTCAATTCGTGATTGACGCCCTTTCAGGGCCGGCTCGGCACATGATTTCGGCGCCGGGAGGGGTTCACGACTTCCAGAGCGCGCGCTTGTTTTTCGAGGTCGGTCTTGCCCGCAACGCCGCTGTGCATGCTACCCCGGAAGACATTGACAGCCTCAAGGAGGCGCTCGAACTCAACCGGCAGTCGATCGGCGATCTGGCGCGCTTCGAGCGCACGGACGTAGACTTCCATTACGTGCTGGCGGTAATCACCCGCAATCGGATCTTTACAGCTATTCACGCGGCCTTGGCTGAATGGTTGCTCGAACAGCGTCGCACCACATTGGCCAAGGGTGAAGACCGCAAGGCCTACCAGGCTCATCGCGAAATCTTCGAGGCCGTCGCCGCGCGCGATCCAGACGCGTCAGAGACGGCCATGCGCAGCCATCTCGAATATGTGGCCAAGCGGTATCTGCAACTTGCGAGGCCCAAGTGATGACCGGATTTGTCGTCTGGGTCGATTTCCGCCTGAGGCCTGGTGCCCGGGACAGATTCCGAGAACTTGTCGACGCCAATGCGACCGCCTCGATGCGCACCGAGGCCGGCTGTCGCCGCTTTGACGTGACGGAGGCGCGCGGCGAACTGGATCGGGTCCTGCTCTATGAGATTTACGATAGCGAGGCCGCATTCGAGGACCACTGCCGCACCGCTCATTTCGACGAATTCAATACGCAGAGCGCGCCGCTCGTCGTGACCAAGTTGGTGACGACCTGCGACCTCGTTCTTGAAGCCACGCATTGAAGCGAACAAAGGCGGATTGGCCCATTGGGGCGAACGGGAGGAAGTGCATGTCGGAGCCAAGTCTCAGGGCGTTAGCTTCTCACAGGCGGGTCAAGCTCGGTACGCTCGTCGCCGAGTTCGCCACGCCGGGAATCGGTCACATCCTGAAGTCCGCTGGCTGCGATTTCGTCTTTTTCGACATGGAGCATTCGGGATTTAGCTTGGAAACGCTGAAGAGTGCGATCCGTTATTTCGAGGCGGCCGATCTGCCGGTCATGGTGCGTGTGCCGTCGCAGGACTACCATTTCCTCGCCCGCGCCATGGACATGGGCGCCGAAGGCCTGATCGCGCCGATGGTGAGCAGCGTCGAACAGGCGCAGCACATCATCAACTCCATGAAATACCACCCTGCCGGCGCCCGCGGCGTGGCGCTGCAGATCGCTCATGACCGTTACCGTCCGGGCGCGGTCGCTGACAAATTCGAGGCCGCCAACAAGCGCTCGACGTTCATCTGCCTGATCGAGACCGCCGACGGCGTCAAGAACATTGACGGCATCGCGGGACTGGACGGGGTCGATTGTCTGTGGGTCGGACATTTCGATCTGTCCGTCTCGCTCGGCATTCCTGGCGGCTTCGCCCACCCCACTTTCACTGCTGCAATGGCCAAAATCGTTGCCGCCGCCAAGAAGCACAACAAATCGCTTGGACGCTTGGTGCCCAACGTCGCCCAGGGACACGAGTTCTACGCACAGGGCTTCGATTTCATTTGTTATTCAGGCGACGTTTGGGTCCTGCACGACGCGATCGCCGACGCGGTTTCCAAGATCCGGGCCGGGTGCCAATAGGAGCGGAGGAGACGATGGACAGCGTGAAATTCAGGGTGGCGCTTTCCGGTGATTTCCGCAGGCCGGACGGCTCGCCGACCTACCCAGATTTCGATCTGGAGCCGCTGCGCAATGCGACAGGTGTCGAGATGGTGTTCCTGGAGTCAAACAGTCCGCTTCGCGCCGACCAACTTGAGGATTTCGATGCGCTGATCCTCCTCGCCCATCGTTTCGATGCCACGAGTGTCCCCAGGAGCGGCCGCCTGGCCGTCGTTGCCCGCTTCGGGGTCGGCTACGACACTGTCGACGTTGAGGCATGCACCGCAGCCGGTATTGCCTTGGTCATCACGCCCGATGGCGTGCGACGGCCCGTCGCCGTATCCGTCGTCACCTTCATGCTGGCGCTGACCGGCAAGCTGCTGACAAAGGACGCGCTCACCCGCAAAGGGTCTGTTGGTTTTGAGAAGCGCTCCGAACATATGGGGGTCGGCCTCGTCGGGCGTACGCTTGGGTCGCTGGGCATCGGCAACATCGGTGCCGAGGTCTTCCGCTTGGCGAAGCCCTTTGACATGCAATTCATCGCCCATGACCCGTTTGCCGACAAGGGGGTCGCTGCCGACATGGGCGTCGAGCTGGTAGGGCTGGAGGATCTGTTTCGCCGCGCCGACGTGCTGTCGGTGAGTTGCCCCCTGTCGCCCCAGACCCACCACATCGTCAATGCCGAGCGGATCGCCCTGATGAAGCCGACAGCTTACCTGATCAACACCGCGCGCGGCCCGATCGTCGACCAGAAAGCGCTGACGCAAGCACTGCAGGAGCGCCGCATCGCCGGCGCCGGTCTAGACGTGCTGGAACAAGAGCCTCCCGACGCAGACGATGCGATCCTCAAACTCGACAATGTCATCCTGGCGCCGCACGCGCTTTGCTGGACGGACCAGTGCTTTGCCGGCAACGGTGCCGCGGACGTCAAAGCGGTAATGGAGGTGCAGCGCGGTCGCGAGCCGCGCGGCGTGGTCAATCGCGAGGTGCTTTCGAGCGAGCTGTGGAAGACCAGGCTGTCTGGGCTCGCCGCCCGCTTTGGAACCTAGGAGGACACTGATTTTCGGCGCGCCGCCGCGGCCTGTTTGCGGCGACCTTACGGGAGGAAATGCTTGACCGCTGCGCCGGCGGACGAGTGAAGCAAAAGGAAAATGGGAGGACCAAGCACTATGAACGATCGTGAAAAACGTGACTTTCAGGCAGGTCTCGAAGCAGAGGTCGACGCCTTCATGCGCGGCGAAACCACCCGCCGAACTTTCATCACCCGCTTCGGTCAGATGACCGGCATGTTGGCCGTGTCCGGCCCGCTGCTGGGGATGATGACCGATTGGGCGCTGGCGCAGCAAACATTGGAATTGGCGGACGGCACGTCGCCGCTCGGCCAGGCGCAGGCCGCAGCCCTGAAAGCATCGAAGGAAGGGCCTGCGGACGGTTCCGCCTTTCGCGCGGCGGAGGCGGCCAAGGCGCATTCGGGCGTCACCCTCAACATGACCTACGAGGCTGGCCTGCAGGCACTCGACCCGCGCAATTTCAGCGGGCCGATGTGGGAGCAGCTTACCGGGATGAAGTCGAATGTCGTCGAGCTGTCGAACCCGGACCAGTACTCCAAGGCGGTCGCCGAGCACATCGCCGGCTCGGGTGCCTATGACGTCCTCGACATCTCGCCGGCCTGGACGCCGTCGCTTGCCGATGGCGGCGTCATCGCCCCGCTAGACGACTACATCGCCAAATACATGAACCCGGCAGACCTCGAGGACTATCATCCCCTGTACAAGGCGCTGCCGACCTACAAGGGCAAGATCTGGGGATTCTTCGACGACGGCGACATGTTCGCTCTCTACTACCGCAAGGACATTTTCGAGGATCCGAAAATGATGGAGGCTTACCAGGCGAAGTTCAACGCCAAGCTTGGACCGCCCAAGACATGGGAAGAATATGCCCAGATCGCCCAGTTCATCACCGACCAGATGGCGCCAAAGGTCTATGGCGCGGGACATTTCCGCAAGGCGGGCAGCCCCGGCAATCAGTTCGACTTTCTGCAGCAGTACCGGGCCAACGGCGGAAAACTCTTCGGCGACGACATGAAGGCAGGTTTGGTTTCGGATGCCGGCGTCAAGACGCTGACAAACATGCTCGCCGCAAACAAGGCCTCGATCCCCGGCAACAACGAGCTCGACGCCGTCTCCTTGTGGGCGGCTTTCCTGACCGGCAAAGTCGCGATGATCTATTCCTGGCCTCCTAGCGGCCGTATGGCGGCGAACTATTCGCAGTCGGCCACGGCAATCAACTTCATTCCGCAGTCCCAAATCGCCGGCAAGGTCGGCTATGCCGTGGTTCCGGGAAATCCGGAACATGCCACCGGCTACAACAAGGCACTGTCGGCCGACTCGCCCAACCCTGAGGCGGCGTATCTGTTCATGCAGTGGGTATGCTCGCCACCCGTCTCGCTGGCACGTTGCATGCTGCCCTACGCGCTACGCGACCCGTACCGCATCTCGCACTTCAAGTCCGAGCTCTACGGCGCGCTCTTCCCGAGTGCCAAGGAGTACCTTGCCAACCTCAACAACTCGGCAAACGTCGGTCTGCTCGACCCGATCATGCCAGGCGCGCAGGACTACTTCTTGAGCATCGATCGCATGTGCACGGCGGTGTGGGCTGGTGCGGATCCGAAGGCGTCGCTTGAAACGGCGGCCGCCGAGTGGAACGAGACGACCGACCGACTGGGTGTGGATTCGCAGAAGGGCTTCTACACCGAGTTCTTGAAACTGCCTGGCGCCACCGCCGACAACACGGTGGAAAAACTTGGCATGGCGGTCACCCTCTGAAGGGAGGCGGACTCTCTGGAGCAATTGGTGTTGCGGGCGCTTGGCTCGCAACACCTCCCCGCTAAGCGGCGATTGGATACGCCTATGCAGCCCACAGCCACGATCCGCCATTTGAAGGCCGCCGGCGCACCGCCCCGGCTGTCTGCCTTTGCCCAATGGGCTGACCGTCATTTCAAGTGGCTGCTGGTCGCCCCCGCTGTGCTGCTGATATTGGCACTGTCGATCTATCCGCTTCTGTTCTCGCTGGTGGTATCCTTCATCAACTACGACTTCCAGGTGCCGGGCCACGCCTTTGTCGGATTGAAGAACTTCGAGCGGGTCGTGTTCGATCCCGTAGCACGTTGGTCCCTGTTGCTGACAGCATCGCTGTCGGGCATCAGCGTCGCTATAGAATTCGTTCTCGGCCTCTTGGTGGCGCTGACAATGGTGCGCAGCTTTCCGGGCCGCGGTGTGATCATGTCGATCCTGATCGTGCCGCTGTTCATCAGCCCGGTCATCGTCGGCCAAGCCTGGACGCTGCTTTTACAGCGGCCTTTCGGACCGACGAACTATATCCTGACGCAACTATTGGGGCAGGAGGTTACGATCGGCTGGATGACGGAGCGCCCGTGGCTCTACGTCTCGCTGATCATCGCCGATGTCTGGCAGTGGACGCCGTTCATGTTCGTCATCCTGCTCGCCGGGCTGACCGCAATCCCACCCAATCTCTATGAGGCGGCAGAACTCGACGGCGTCAACGCCTGGCAGGTTTTTTGGGCGATCACGCTCCCGCATCTCGGGCCGATGATGCTGCTGGCGCTGACCTTCCGTCTGCTCGACGCAATCCGTATGTTCGATACCATTTTCATCATGACAGGGGGTGGCCCGGGAACACAAACCTACACGGCCTCCTATTATCTTTATACCATCGGCTTCACACAGTTTCATCTGTCGCAGGCAACAGCAGGAAGTTGGCTGTTCCTGATCTTTACGGCGCTCATCGTGACGTTGCTGGTGCGTCGGCTCTTGAAGGTAGAACCGGTCTGATGGCCGCCGTCGCGCCCGCCCGCCGCAGGAAACGCCGGTCGTTGCCGATCGGCCGAATTCTGCTGCTGGGGTTCTTCCTGGTGTTCGTGCTGTGGCCGCTCTACTGGATGTTCAACACCTCCATCAAGCCCAGCGACGACTACCTCACCGTACCGCCTGTCTGGTTCCCCGCCGCTCCGACGCTTGTCCACTACAAAGCTGCGCTGTTCGCCTATCGTGGTCTCGACGGGCTCATCAACAGCCTGATTATTTCGCTTTCGGCCACGGTGCTTTCGGCGCTGCTCGGCACGCTGATGGCCTATAGCCTGGCGCGCTACGACACCGGCGGCAAGCATCTGTCTTTCTGGGTGCTGTCGCAGCGCTTTTTGCCGCCGATCGGGATCGTGCTGCCGGTGTTCCTGATCTATCGCCAGGTCGGGCTCTACGACACTCATGTCGGCCTGATCATCGCCTATAC
The DNA here is from genome assembly GCF_040322455.1 of Mesorhizobium sp. M0139. NCBI lineage: Bacteria > Pseudomonadati > Pseudomonadota > Alphaproteobacteria > Hyphomicrobiales > Phyllobacteriaceae > Mesorhizobium > Mesorhizobium sp. M0139. The sequence continues at coordinate 319,389 of NZ_JAMYTN010000002.1, read as the reverse complement.
GGTCTTCACGCTGCCGGTCTCGGTGTGGATGATGTTCGCCTATTTCCGCGGCATGCCGAAGTCGATGGAGGAGGCGGCCCTCGTCGATGGCTGCACGAGATGGGAGGCGTTCTGGCGCGTTGCCGTGCCGCTCGCAGCACCGGGCATCGTCGCGGCGGCTGTCTTCGCCTTCATTGCATGCTGGACGGAGTTCTTCTTCGCTCTGATCTTGACCAGCCGAACTGCCTTTACACTGCCAACGGTCTTCCGCGCCTTCATCGGCTTCCAGGGCGCGCAATATGGCGAAGCCGCGGCCCTTGCCATCGTCTCCCTTGTGCCATCGATCGCCCTCGGGGTCCTTGCTCAACGTCATCTGGTGCGCGGGCTGACGCTCGGCGCCGTTCGCGGTTAGGAAAGCTCCCGCATGGCCGAAGTCAAAATTACCGGCTTGCACAAGCGCTACGGCGCGTTCCATGCCGTGCGCGGCATTGACCTCCACATCCGCGACGGCGAGTTCACCGTCCTGGTTGGACCGTCCGGCTGCGGCAAGTCCACGCTGCTCCGGACCATCGCCGGCCTGGAGGAGATATCGGAAGGCACGATCGAGATCGGCGGCGAGGTGGTCAATGATTTCCGGCCGCGCGATCGCGACGTGGCAATGGTGTTTCAAGATTATGCGCTCTATCCGCATATGAGCGTGGCCAAGAACATTGGCTTCGGCCTCAAGGCTCGCAAGATGCCGAAGCCAGAGGTCGAGGTGCGCGTGGCCGAGGCGGCACGCATGCTTGGCATCACTCCCTTGCTGGGGCGTTTTCCGCGCCAATTATCCGGTGGCCAGCGCCAGCGCGTCGCCATCGGCCGCGCCATAGTCCGCAACCCCCGCATCTTTCTGTTCGACGAGCCGCTGTCCAACCTCGACGCACAGCTTCGCGACGAAATGCGCGGCGAAATCAAACGCCTTCACCAGGACATTGCGACAACGATGATCTACGTCACCCATGACCAGATCGAAGCGATGACGTTGGCTGACCGTATCGTGCTGATGCGCGACGGGTCGATAGAGCAGCAGGGCGCGCCACTCGAGTTGTTCGAGCACCCGGCCTCAACGTTCGTCGCTGGGTTCCTGGGTTCGCCGCGGATGAGCTTCCTGCCAGGCACCCTTGCCTTGGACGCAGGCGCCGCTGCCATCCGGCTCGCAGATGCACTGCTACCCTTAGCGCCCGGCAGGGGGCTGAAGGGCGTCGCGGACGGACAGCAGGTGCTGCTCGGGTTAAGGCCAGAACACCTCACTCGTGCGCACACTGCAACGCCGGAGCAGGGCACGTTTCGCTATGAGGCAACGATCGACCTGCTGCAGCCGACCGGCTCGCGCAGTTACGCGACATTCCGACTGGCCGGCGCGCCGGTGATGGCTGAGCTGCAGGCGCACGATGTCAGCCGTCCGGGCGAGAAGCTTGCGATCGACATCAACATGAACCGGGCTTCGATCTTCGACGCCACGACGGAGCGGGCAATTTGACCTCGACAGCTTCCCTGGCAGTCCGCTTGTGTGGCACCGAACAGCTCGAGGCACCGCTGCGCACGCTGCGCGCCGGATCCTTGTCGGTCGCGTTCGACAATGGCGCCTTGCGTTACATCCGCATCGGGACGATCGAGGTCTTGCGCGGAATCTCGTTTCTTGTACGGGACGAAAACTGGGGAACATGTACCCCCGTTCTCGATGATCTGCGGATCGACGAGAGGCCGGATGCGTTCGCCATTGAATACCGTGCAACATGTGCCGCAACATCCGGCCGCCTGGTTTACCGGGCGCGCGTCTCAGGCCGTGGCGATGGTGCGCTGTCGTTTGTGGCGGAGGCAGAGCCCGAGACTGACGTTTTGACGAATCGGACCGGCTTCGTCGTCCTTCATCCGATCGAGGGCTTAGCCGGCAAGCCGATAAAGGTGCTGCATGAGGATGGTCACGACGAGCTATCGTTCTTTCCGGACCACATCGATCCAAAATGTCCGTTCACCGACATCCGGGCGTTGTCGCACGAGATCGCGCCTGGGATCTGGGCGACATGCGCCATGGAGGGTGATGCCTATGAGATGGAGGACCAACGCAATTGGTCTGACGCCTCGTATAAAACATATGTCCGCCCTCTGCGTCGCCCGTGGCCTTACAGACTGCCCAAGGGCCAGAAATTCACGCAGGCCGTCCGGCTTCACGTGTCAGGAACGCTCCCTACCGGGACGTCTGAAAATCGCAATCCACTCATCAACCTGACCATCGGCGGACCGGTCGGCCGAGTGCCCCGCACTGGCGTCGGCGTCGCCGCCGACGAGGCAAAGCACGCGCTCGAAACCCCCGAGCTCCTACGACGAATGGCTCCCCAGTGGATGGTCTGCCAGGTCGATCTCCGGATCGCACACGGCCAGGACGAACTAGAAAGCTACGCCGCGCTCGCACGGCTGACCGGCGCTGGAGTGGTCCTCGAGATTATCACCAAGGGCACGCGCGATCCATTCGGCGAATTGGCGCCGGTCGCGGATGCTGTCCACTCACTCGGCCTCAAACTAGAAGCTGTCTCCGTCTTTCCGGCGCAGGACATGACATCCGTACAGCCGGGAGCACCGTGGCCGACTATGCCCAGCTTCCACGAAAGCTACTCCGCCGCTCGCCGGGCTTTCCCGGGCATCGCGCTGGGCGGCGGCATGGCCGCTTACTTCACCGAACTCAACCGCAAGCGTCCGCCAGCCGAAGCGCTCGACTACGTGACCTTCACCACCTGTCCAAGCGTGCACGCCGTAGATGATGTCTCGGTGATGGAGACACTTCAGGCAATCCCCCATCTAATCCGTTCCGCGCATGCTTTCATGGGGGAACGCTTGCCACTGCGTATCGGTCCCATCCAGCTCGGCTGCCGTGAGAACCCATACGGAAAATCCACTGCGCCGAATGAAGCGAACGCTCGCGTCTGTCTATCGCGCATTGATCCTCGTCAGCGCGGGCTGTTCAATGCGGCTTGGACTGTCGGATATTTCGCGGCCTGCGCTCGCGAAGGAATCGAGGCCGTCGCGTTCGGTGACTTCGCCGGCCCCTTTGGCCAAATCCATAGGAAGGCTGATTTCGTGCAGCCATGGTATGATCAGCAGGATGGCCCAACGGTCTATCCCGCTTTCCATGTCTTGGCTGGTCTCTCAAAGCTCGGCGGAGCCACCTTGCTGTCGGTAGGAACTGCCGGCGCTGACGGCGTCGCCACGATCGCGGCTGAAAAAGATCGCCGCGTGACCCTGTGGGTCGCTAACCTTACCGCCAAGACGCAATCTGTGCGGCTTTCGGATTCGCCGAGCAGCGCCCGCATTGCTCTTCTCGGCGCCGAGCAGTTCGAGCGGGCGGCAACCGATCCCGACTTCATGGAAAGTTCCGCAAGACCGCTGGATGATCAAAGCATCTCGCTTGGCGCCTACGCCGTCGCGCGAGTCGACCTCGATCGATCGTCTTAGGCCTAGTGATGTTCGCTGTTTGGCCAAACCCCCGTCAAAGATGAGGGTGGTAGTTCCATACTCTAAGGCAGCGCGTGGAATCCATCTCGCTTATACGTTGTACTATCGCGACGGCGACCAGGCTCGCTAGGTTCCGCCTGCCGAGACGCCAAGTTTTGAGGACGCTCGCGCCGAAGCGATCCGTTGCGGAATCGGCCTGTTGGCTGATCTGGGCGATGACGATATGACCGGATGGTTAGTGCGCATGCGCGATCAGGCAGGCAACGAGCTTTGCACGATCAACGTCTGCGAGGCCGAAGCCGCACCGCAAACGGAAACAAGCCGGTTAGGCAGCACCGCTCATGTCTGTGTCGATACGCCAGCCCTTATTCAATTAGATCGTCGCCAGTCGGAACTTTTGTGATGTTGAGCCCTTGTCCATTGAACAGTGGAGGTACCAATGGCTAACCTGGGAAAATTGGCGATCGCGATGCTCGGCGTCTTGGCATACCAAAATCGCGACAAGATCGGCGACATGATCCGTGGAGCGGGTGATCGCAACCCAAATGATCCGCAAGGCGGGATTCTGGATCAGCTTTCAAAAGGCGTTTCGGGGACCGCGCTTGGCGATATTCTCGACCGGTTCAGAGGGGCAGGCGCCGGATCGAAGGTCGATTCGTGGGTAGGCACCGGGCCGAACGAGCCGATCCAGCCAAGCGAGGTGGAAGCAGCCATAGACGAAGACACCCTGACTTCCCTCTCGATGCAGACCGGCCTTTCGCGCGAGGAGCTCATAAGCCGGATCACGCGAGATTTGCCTGAGGCCGTCAGCAAAATGACGCCTACTGGTGAATTGCCCGTTGAGGCGCCGAAAAGCTCCGGTGAGACGACCTTGCTCGACGACGTGCCATCGCACAGGACGCAAGCGAATTCAGGCGGTCAAAGCGATATCTAAGGTGACGGCTATCCATCAGGGAGAGATACTAAATCGTACTGGCGCGCGAGTTGGCATGATCGGGCAGGGCGGTCACGGTGGTGATACAGCAAACGTACTTGCCGAGTTGGATCTATTGGCCGCGCTACTCGATTCCCGCTGGCGCATTCCAGGCACATCAATTCGTTTTGGACTGGATGCGCTCGTAGGTCTGGTCCCCGTACTCGGAGATGCGGCGACGGGCATTGTCTCGGCCTACATCGTCTTGCGAGCTCGAAACGTCGGTGCCGGAAATGGGTTGGTCGCCCGCATGCTAGGCAACGTGCTGCTGGATACGCTCGTAGGAAGTGTCCCAATTCTCGGCTCGATCTTCGACGTCTATTTTAAGGCGAACAATCGCAACATCACTCTGCTGCGCCGCCACATCAACAAGTGAGGCGGATAACCAATCGTCGCGATGCAATTCTTCTAAAAGGCTCGGAACCGACAGGGGCGCTGGGGCTTGAGTCGCGATTCCTGGAGTCGCGAGCATATGACCAGTGCCATTGACCGGCTTTCGTTCATCGAGTTCCAATCGCCCACACTGGTCGAGAAAGCTCCCGAAGGCGGAGATTGGCTTCACGAGATCAAATATGACGGCTACAGGACGCAGCTGGTCGTTGAAGGCGGAAAGGCGCGAGCATTCACGCGTCGCGGCTACGATTGGTCCCACCGTTACAAGAGGATTGTTCAGGCCGCGGCAAGCTTGCCGGTCAAATCCGCTATCATCGATGGTGAAGCTGTCGTCCTGGGCGACACCGGCCTGCCGGACTATCAAGCCCTGGAACGTGAGCTGGGCAACCCAAGTTCGCTGCGGATGACTCTCTACGCATTCGACCTCCTGTACCTCGATGGCCGTGATCTACGGGAACAACCGTTAGTGAAGCGCAAGGCTGCGCTGAAGAAGCTGCTGACCGAAACCGAGCCAACCCTGACTTATGCCGAGCATCTGGAGGTGAACGGCAAGGATATGTTCGACCATGCCTGCCGGATGGGCATAGAGGGAATCGTATCGAAGCGAGCGGATGCTCACTACCGCTCGGGCGTCCAGACCAGTTGGGTCAAGGTCAAATGTGTCAAGAGCGACACTTTTCCAATCGTGGCTTTCGTCGAGAAACTTGGCGCGCAGCCGCGCCGCATCGCATCGTTGTACATCGGCAGGCGAGAGGGCGACCGGCTGCTTTATGCCGGGAAGGCCCAGACCGGCTATACGCTGGACGCAGCCCGGCGCGTTAGGGAGCGGCTTAATCCGCTTGTTGTCGCCAAGTCACCGCTGTCGGAGCCGATCAAGAAGCCCAAGGCGACATGGGTCAAACCAGACGTTCTTGCCGAGGTACAATTCAGTGGCGTGTCTGACCGCGGCATCTTGCGGGAGGCGGTCTTCAAGGGACTACGCGAGGATCTTAAGGCAATCCCGCCCAAGCCTCCATCGCCCTCCAAGCGGAGGTCGGAAGGACAACACGGCGTCCCGCGCGAGAACATTCTCCAGCTGCTACCCGATGCGGTTGCACCTTCCAAGGAAGAGCTGGCAGACTATTGGCGGCGGGTCGCTGATCAAGTTCTAGTTCATCTCGTTCGGCGACCGCTGAAGCTGGTCCGCCACGCCTCTGGCGCAACCTTCTATCACAAGGGACCGCTACCTCGGATACCGGTGTCCGTGCACCAGCTCCGCGTTCAAAAGCGCGAAGGCGGCGAAGGCATTCGGGTATGGATAGATGACATGGATGGTCTGCTTGGCTTGGTCGAGATGGATGCCGTTGAGCTTCATCCTTGGAACGCGACGATTGAAGACATCGAACATGCGGACCGGCTCGTCCTCGACCTCGATCCCGGAGAAGGCGTGCCATGGGACGCTGTGATCGAGGCCACGCTGGCGCTACGGGGCATCTTGGAAGCGGCAGGCTTGGAGAGCTGGCCAAAGGTCACTGGCGGCAAAGGCATCCACTTGATGGCCCCGCTCGTTGCGACGATGAACCATGACAGCGCCCGGAAACTGGCCAAGTCGCTCGCCCACCGTCTGGTTGATACCGATCCTGACCGATACCTGTTGTCAGCTGACCCCGCAGCCCGAGGAGGCCGGATCTTTCTCGACTATCTCCGCAACGGACGGGGCAATACCGCAATAGGCGCTTTTTCCCCGCGAGCGCGGCCCGGCTTCCCAATTGCCCACCCGGTCACATGGAAGCAAGTCGAGGCGGGCATCCGGCCAGACGTTTTCACGCTCGCGCAGCCTTTCAGACCCGCTCGTCGAAAAGCCGCGTGATGCGTCGCGACCATCAGCCGATATCAGCCCGTTTTCTTGCCTCGCGTTCGAGCCTCTTCCGGTCGTTGCCGTGTTCTCTGATTAGCTCGCGGACCTGTTCTGGCGTGATACGATGCTGTTTGGCGAAATAGCGAACCTCATAATCTTCATCGACTGATACACGATTGCGATCTCGAAAATCACGCTTGCTCTTATCGTCTGCCATTATCTTTCCTCCTGATCAGAGAAACAACGACCGACGTTGTATGTTCCCGGCGCCTCACTTCGGCCGCCAGATGCGCGGGCTGTCTGACCGTACTGGGGCCGCAGGCATTGCGAAGGTGATCTGGCGAAAGTTGGTTGGCCAAAGGCGAGGGTGATTTCGTTTGCTGTTCGGGATAGCTGACCGTCGATCGAGCCTGCCTGCGGGCCTCTTGGTTTTTACGACGCCAGTCGGAACCCCGACGGGTCGCAGATGATTCAGATGCGCATCCGGGCTATCAACGAGATCGTGATCAAAATGGCGGGGGGTGACCACGAAGGCGACAAAGCTGAGCTCCGGGAGCCCAAAGTTTCGTCTAGGACGCATGACCCGGGTCACAGCGCCGCGGCACGAGTTCGACTTCATCACCAAGGTCGGCCGCATAGACCACGCCGGAGCTCTCGCAATGTTGCAGAGGCATATGGGAGATATAGAGGCGGTCTTTTTCGGAACTGATGTTTTGGCTAAAGCGCTAGACCAGCCTGCCGAGTGACGCTCAGTTAATCCCTATCGCGGCGCCCAGCCTGCCTTTCCGTTGCCGCTCAGTAAGCCGGCACAAGGCGCGTGTTTCGCAACGGCAAGGCCATGGTGAACTGCAAGCCGTCACGATGGTAGTTCAATTCGATCTTTGCGTTGCATTGCACGGTCACGACTTTTTCCAGAAGTGTCGTGCCAAACCCCCGGCGACTGGGCTGCTCGACTTTCGGCCCATCTCGTTCCCGCCAGTCAAGATTGACGATCTGTGTATCGCCGGACCCGCCTAACGACCAGCGGACATCAAGGCGGCCTCCCGTTTGCGAAAGCGCGCCAAACTTCGACGAATTGGAGGCCAGTTCGTGGAAAGCCATCCCGACGGGGACCGCAATGTCGGCGACTAGCGCTACGTTCGGGCCTTCCATAACGATACGCGGCCTGTCGCGCGTCTCATAGTGGTCAAGCTCGCTTTCGAGCAGCTTGTGCAGGGAGGCAGTCTGCCAATAATCGTCGGTAAGCATCGAATGGGTCTGGGCCAGGGAAACGAGCCTGGCTGAAAAATCGCGTACGAAATCATCGACGTTGCCGCTCGACTTGGCCGTCGCGCCCATCATGGCGCGAACGTTGGCCAGCGTGTTCTTGACGCGGTGATGCAGCTCGCGGATGAGCAATTTCTGCCGATCGGCGACCTCCCGCTTCTGTTCGATGTAGGACTGGACCTCACGCTGGCGGGCGCGGGCACGCAAGGCGGAGCGCACCGAGTTGGCGAGGCTCGAAGCCAGAAATGGCCGTTCAAGCACGATCAGATAGCGGTCCAGAAATGCCATCCGCGTGTCGACTTCGTTCCCCCGCATCGTCAGAAGCACGATCGGAAAATCCGACCATGCGGGTTGGGCTTCAAGCCAGGCCGCAAACTGCGTTCGATCGGAACTGAGCAGGGCCTCCTCGGCCACGACAAGGCACTGAGCCTCGTCGAGAAGCGGCACTGCCTCTTCCAAGCTGCCGCACACACGCGAGGCAATCTGGTTTGTAGCCAGGATGGAGGCCGCGATCCTCGCGTCACGGCCAAGCGGCGCCAGCACGAGAACGGCGGGGCTGGACGACATCACAGCGCCTTGTCCCTCAGAAGGTCTGTCTGCTTGCCTTCAAATTCCGGAGATCCCATCAGGATGCCGCGGAATTGTTCCAGTGGCTCACCTACGGCCACGCCGTTACCGCCGATTTTAAACTCACGAATCGTCTCTTCATGGGGGCCGACACGTTTCTTGACAACCGAAATCGCGCGTCTCAACTGACCTGCGTTCTCGAAGAAGCGTAGAAGCATGATGGAATCGCAGAGATAGGTCATATCGACCGGCGCTGCCGTTTGCCCAAACAGCCCGTGATTGGCCAACAGCAGGATCGTCGCCACTGCCTTCTGATTGAGATAGGTGAGGATCTCGTGCATCTGAAGCACCAGATGCTGTTCTTCGGACATGGCATTGAGATAGCCGGTTAGGCTGTCGATCACGACGATCCGCACATTGGATTCTTCGACGGCCGCTTGGATGCGCGAAGATAATTCGCCTGGTGAAAGCTCAGCCGGATTGACACATTCAAGCATCAGCGTGCCGTCCTCGGCAAACGGCTCCAGGTGCATGCCGAGCCCGGCGGCGCGCGCCAAGAAGATGCGCTTTGTCTCGTCAAACAAAAGCACCAGCACACGCTCGCCACGCTCGAGTGCGGCATAGCAATAGGTGCAGGCAATGGTAGACTTGCCAACGCCAGACGGCCCCATCAGCATCGTGCTGGTACCACGGGCCAGCCCGCCGCCAAGCAGGGTGTCGATCCGGTTGTTGCTCATGGCCGGCGTATCATGCTCGGCCACCTCATGCTCGGCTGCAACGAGCCGCGGATAGGCGACAACGCCGCCTGGGCGAATTACGAAATCGTGAAAGCCGCCCCGGATCTGCACGCCGCGCATTTTGATCACGCGTAGCCGCCGACGCTCTCCACCATAGACGGGCGACAGCTGCTCCATCCGAATGACGCCGTGACTGATCGAATGCAAATTGAGGTCATCCTGCTCAGCCGTCAGGTCGTCGAGCATAAGCACCGTCACATTGTTGAGCATGAAGAAGCTCTTCAATGCCAACACCTGGCGCCGATACCGCAATGACCCTTGCGATAAAAGTCGAATTTCAGAGAGCGAATCGAACACCACGCGATCGGGTCTGACGCGTCCGATCTCGGCCATGGCAGACTGCACGGTTTCGCCGAGTTCCAATTCCGAGGAATGGATCAAGGTCTGTAGCTGCGCCGGATCGAAACTGAGCTCCGGCGGCACAAGTTCAAGAATTTGCACCGCCTTCAGGTCCCAGCCGTGACGGCCAGCAACCGAGAGCAGTTCGCGCTTGCTTTCTGACAAAGTGATGTAAAGGCATGTCTCGCCTTTCTTGGCGCCCTCGATCAAAAACTGGAGGCCAAGAGTGGTTTTTCCAGAACCTGGTTTCCCTTCGATAAGATGGGAGCGGTTCCTGGCGTAGCCGCCACGAAGAATGTAGTCGAGCCCGCTAACTCCAGTTGCGATCGCTGAGGCGTCGTCTCTGTCCAACTAATCCCCCAATGTAATTTCGAGAACCAGATAACGACGGGCACCTTTGGCGGTTCCACGTCTCTCCGTGAGCGCTATTGTCGTGAGACGAAAAGGCGACAGGAAGCGCGGCAAAAAAGGGCGCCGTACCTCTCGGAGCCCTTTTTCAAGTTCAGTTTGGAACCGGCGACCTACCAGCCTTGCCGGCCATACCAGTCATCGATGTCGCGCTGAGCGCGGTCCTTCTCAATGCCGTAGCGCTCCTGAATCTTGCCTTCCAACTGATCGCGGTTACCGGCAATACGGTCCAGATCATCGTCTGTGAGTTTGCCCCACTGTTCCTTGACCTTGCCCTTTACCTGCTTCCAATTGCCTTCGACACGGTTCCAGTCCATGGCACCTATCCTTGTTTGTTTCGGACTGAGAAAAACGCCGTAACGCTACCGGAGTTCCCGTCAAGTTTGAGCAGATCGACCGATCGAAGCGTGGCGAGGTAGGCGGCCCCGAAGCAACCCGCTCTGGAACGCGATGATGGCTTGCCGCGCCGGCTGTGTTCTCCACAGTCTTGGCCACAGTCGCTCGCGAGACCAGCTTCGTTGGACAAACAGCGACAGGGACAGCGTGAAGCCAACTATGCTGCGTTGGTCATCCAAGCCTGGCGTCAGATACTAATTCTTGCTGTTGGGAGCCATGTTCCCTGCGGCTTTTGCCCTGAAGCGCCTTACCCGGCTGCGTGTGCCGCAGCTCTCATCCGAGCACCACCGCCTGCGCCCGCCACGCGAGGTGTCAATGAAAAGCCAACCGCAGTTCGGCCCGGTGCACTCGCGCACGCGGCGGCGGTCATTCCTGGACACCAAAAACTCGGCTGTCTCAAAGGCCACGCGGTGGCCGATCGTGTTCAGACTGGCTGCGTCGGTCCACTGCCAAGCGAGGCGGTCGCCGGACGGGAAAAGCGAGCGCTTCGGCAGGGCTAGGGCGACTGCATCGCGCACGATTTGCAAGGCATCGTCCGGCACCCGGGCGCCTGCCGCCTCGGCGTGGAGAGCCGCGTAAACGGCCTCGCGCAAAATCTTGGCCTTTTCCAATGCCGCCTCCGCAAGGAGCGGGCGGGCGGAAGCCTCCGCGAGCAGTGCTCGCGCCTCATCGACGTCGATCAAATCGGCACGTCCAGCCCAGACGACCAGGTCGGCATAGGTCTGCAAGAGGTCTGGGCCCCATACATCGCGTCGCGCGCCGACCGTGTTGACGAAGTCCAGGCAGGCGTGACCGCCAACCATGCGCATGTCGACGATAGTCTTCGCAAAATCCATCCCGGAAACATCGGTTGGCGGAACCGTATTGGCAAGAGGCCGTTGTAACGAAATAAACGTCTTGTGGCCGTTACGACGAACCAACAACGCCCAGCGAAGGCTGCTTCCGATGAACCGCAACACAGCGACATTTTTGGTTTTATGTGTGATCTGGGGCACCACGTGGATCGGTATCAAGGCAGGGATCGCCACCGTGCCGCCTCTGATGTTCGCAGGCACGCGTTTTACAGTAGCCGGCTTGCTGATCCTCAGTGCGACGCGCCTAAGGGGCGCTGCTCTACCAGGGGTGGCGAAAAGGAGTTGGCCGCGCCTTTTCGTTGTTACGTTGTTTATGATTCCGCTTTGCTATGGCCCACTCTTTTGGGGCATGCTCTACATCGATACGGGCACCGCGGCTGTTCTTGAGCTTTCGCTGACCCCCGTCACGCTGCTTGGCTTTGCGTTGCTTCTGGGGGACGAACGCTATGACGGCCGCAGGCTCTTTGCGATTTTGCTCGGTGCGGCCGGTCTGTGCGTCCTGTTCGGGCCCGAAGCCTATGCTAGTTGGACACACGCAGACCAGCAGGGCAGGGGGCTCCGGCTGCTGGCGATGACAGCGGTGGCGTCGGCAGCTGTAATCTATGCATGGGGTTCGGTGCTCGCGCGGCCGCTTCTTGAGGTATATTCATCGGACTTCATCGCCGGCTTCACCACCCTTTTCGGGGGCGCATTCCTAATTCTCATCTCACTCGTTGTGGAGCCAGGCGCGGCCGCGGCTCTAAAAGGCGATTGGGGCTGGCCGGCCTGGGTCGGGTGGCTGTTCCTCGTGCTGTTTGGTTCGTTCATAGGCTACACACTCTTTATCCAGCTCCTGCACGAAATCGGCGCCTCGCGCGCCGGAGCATTTGCCTTCGTCTCACCCGTGATTGCCGTCGTGCTTGGCATCATCACCTACGGCGAGGAGGTTAGCCTGATCGACATCATCGGCATGGCTATCATGCTCTTCGCAGCGTTTCTTGCGCTACGCGAGCGCAAACAGGAAACATCATCCGCTTCCCCGCCGTTGATTCCACGCTCCGCGCGGGCCGATGGCAGAATATGAAAGACGGCGCGCGCATCCAGCCGCCAATCAGCCTTGAGATGGAAAAGCACAAGGTTCGCGTCTATGCGAAAAGAGGGCTTTCCCGGCAGCGTATCCCGCCTACCACCGGCGGCGAGGAAAGCTCCAGCTCATATGACAACACTAGTCGGCGAGGGATTTTGCCGAGTTGCTGTCAAGATTGCAGGCGGGATTTGATGGAAAAATCGCGAGGCTGCAATCAGCGACCTATTCGTTCCGATCGCGATGCAGGCTATCCGCCAACGCGTCGACAAAGTGTCAGCCGCATCGCTTCAGTTCCGCCACCTGAACGCCGAGACGGAATGCCTGACCATCGGCGTAAGAACGTGCATAGCTTTCTGCTTCGAACGGAAACGTCAGGGTGCTGCCGTAGGCGGTGACGCGGACCGTCCACTTCTTGTCGCGAACGAGTTCGACCGAATTGTCGGGCGACGTCATGATTTCCTCCGGCACCAGCAAGGCGAAGGCACGGATAGCGTCGCAAAGGTTGTTTGAATGCAAACAATCCGACACGCTCATGTCGCTTGTTCTATACGCCTCGACCTTCTCTCGATTAGCGTAGCGCCACGGCTGCAATGTTGGTGGCGCTAAGTCCCCTAGCTGCCAAGACCTTTCCCATCGCGTCGGTCCCCTTGCGGCGTCACGCAGCGACCTTTCTGAACCCAATCGCCGAGATCGTCAGCCCGCAGTGTCATCGAGAGAATAGCCGGCAAGCCGCACGGTGCGAATGGCAACTCTGCGACGACTGCTTCAACAACTTTCGCGACTGGCTCATGTGAACGTCGACCACCTGGGCGCTCACACTGGCTTTCTGCGACCAGCCAGCTGCGATGAATTCATCTGATCACCTTTCAGGATTCTCGAGCCATGTGGCGCAGCAACTTGAACTCGATCGGACCAAGAGGAATTTTCCCCGGTGCTGCAAACACGGTGGTATCGAGCTCCATCTCGACGTCGCGATATGTCAGTGGTCTGCGCTTCTGCGCCAATTTCGTGACGGTAGCCCAATCGCGAGCCTTCGCAGGTGGTCGAGGAGCTATTGCGGCGCAAATGGTCTGATGAAGCGTTCGTCGACCCGGGCTGCAACAGCCTGTGCTGACCTTCAGCGCCTGGGGATATCAAGGCGACACAGGGCAGGGAATTGGTCCGGGCATCCCGCTTCAGCCGGCCGCTCCCGTCGCCAGCTCATTGTCTGGCCGACAGTCCAGCACAATTCCCACGCACCGGCCTTTTCGCGGCAAGACCTAGCGCATCATCGATCGAGCGGGCCAGCTTGCTGCCGAAACCATCCACCTGCAGAATGTGGCCTCGGAGCAGGTAGAACTCCGCATCCTGCGAGGGAGATGCACCGGCCGCGGCTCCGTCGAACTCAGCGAGGGAAACGGAAGTCAGCTCTTCGCAGTTCAACTTCGAGAGCAGACGTTCCTGGATTGGCCTTGGCACATTTGTGAACGGTCGATTCCAATGGCTGTCAAAGAGTACGGCGCGATATTGAGGCGCCAGCGAACCAGCTCGAAACCGGTCGAGCTAGTATCCGGGCCGGGTCAATCCGAGACAATTTCGTAGTGAAGAAGCTGGGCTTCGTCGAGGGCCGACTTCACTCCAGGCGAGATGACGCCGGAGCCGAAGAGGATAATATCTTCACGGCGTACGAATACTTCGTGGCCGAGTCCCATGGACACAAATGTGCCCGAAGAGCTTCGTTCGAGAAGCCGAGCTCTGCCATTCAATATGGTGAAGGCGGCGTGGCGCCTCGATACCCAGGGCCGCTCGACGATGATATCGCATTCCGCCGATCTGCCGATTGTCACGGATTCGCCGTTTCGACAGGATCGCAGCTGATCTCTGTAGCGGATGACCAGATGAATCTGCCGCGGCAGGACCGAGCGTCTATCTGTAGTGGCGCCATGGCTGGTGATCTGCGTACCGGGGGCCCCATCGTCGCTCCACAGCGTGTAGACATCGAAGAACTCTTGCTTCCCCTTCAAGGCCATTTTGTCGAGGAGCCGCAGGCCCTTGCGGCTTCTCGGGGAAAGGGCTTCGCAGAAGCTCTGGCTGATCAGCACCTCTCCGGGGTTCGCCGTGGTGGACAACCTTGCGGTGACATTGACAACGTCACCGAATATCGCGCCCCGCGCGCGAATGACCGCCCCGAAATGCAATCCGATACGGGCGCTCAACGGCCCTTTAGTCAGTTGATGGGTAATTTGGCAGACGGCCCTCAGCGCCATTTCCGGGCTCTCGAAGAGGCTGAGTATGTCATCGCCCTTCGAGTAAATGAAATCACCACCGTGCTTGGCGACGATCTCGCGCATCGTGTCCAGGCAATCCGAGACCTGCTGTAGAGCGGCATCGTCTCCGATCCGCTCATAGAGTGGCGTGCTGCCCACGACATCAGCTAAGAGGACTGCGGCAAGAAGCGTTTCCTGGTCCATCGATCTCGTGTCCGACCCAAAAAGTCAGCGTGCGTGTATAACACACGAGGTTGCCTGCGACATATCTGCTCGTGCGCCAGGGGCCGGGGCGATGCCTCAGGTGATCGTCGCGGACGGACGGGCGTATGCCATTCGTCGGCTTCGTGCCGACATCCAGAACCCTCTTCGCCCCAATCGTTCGCGACTTCGGTGCTATGAGTGGACTTGGTCTTTTAGGCTGACCGAGTTGCAACGGGCGACGGCCTTCTCATGCACCATCAACCACGACCCGATCTCGGCCCTCCGACTTCGCACGGAATAGTGCCAGATCGGCGGCTTTGACGAGATCATTCGGGCTCTCGTTCGTATTTGGGACCGGTGGCGACGCCAACGCTGTGCTTTGCGATAAGATCACGGATCCATTGATCAGATTTCAGGTATATTCTCTTTGAAAATCACCTGAAGTCGTGGTTGATGCGGTTCATAGTTCAAGTGCCTGACAGAGTGGCTTAAAATATTGAGCGCTTCCCGCGCCTCGACGCGCGGATTTTGATCTATGACCGCATCGAGCGTCCCATCCAACAAAAGTTCCTTGGTGCCGTCTGTCACCTCGTGGCCGAGAAAGAGAATGTCTTTGGCGCGTCCACGCTCCTTGAGCGCCCGAGCGATGCCGGTGTTGCCGGCGCCGACATTGTAGATCGCGGCAAGATCGGGGTGCCGGTCCAGAAGCGCTGATGCTTCCGAATAAGCCTTCTCTCGGTCATCCAGCATTTCGCGCATCTCGACGATCTTGAGATTGGGCGACTCCTCGGTCAAGATGTGCCGGAATCCCATCTCGCGTTCCTCATGGCCGCGATAGGACAGCGAGCCGGCGAACAGCGCCACCTTGCTTGGGCGTTCCGATCCCATGAAGCGGTTGAGCAGATAGCCGGCCAGCCGCCCCGCGGCGCGGTTGTCGATGCCGATATAGGCCACTCTCGGAACATGCAGGATGTCGGAGGCGATGGTCACCACCTTGACGTCATTGGCCGACAGCGAGCGGATCGCCTCGCGCACCGTTGGATGATCGAGCGCGATCACGCCGACGCCTTGTGTCTGTCCACGCAATTCTTGCAGCAGGCGGGCGAGCCGGTCGGGGTTGAAGCCCTCTATGGTGGCGATGTGGACGTCGAGATCGGGGCGCGCTAGGGCCTGCGCCTCGATGTGTCGATGCAGCATCTTGATGAAGGAATTGGTGCCGGCCGGCAGAGCGAAGTCGAGACGGATGACCTCTCCAGGTGAGGGCCTGGGCGGCGCTCCGTTCGGGCCCTCCGCGATGTAGCCGAGGCGCTGCGCCATTTCGAGCACTATCTCACGCGTGCGCGCCCGCACACCGGGCCTGTTGTTCAGCACGCGGTCGACGGTGGCGGCGGAAACGCCGGCTTCCCGGGCTATGTCAGTCAAGGTGGAACGCACCGTCTTCATCTCCTCAATGCATAAGATCGCACAATGCCGCTAGCCCGTCCGACGGCCACAGCTGCCAGCCATCAGCGATTCTGATGGGAAATGATGTATCCAGCCTAAGCCGATGCGCAAGGAAGTTGGGCTAAATCGCGTCGCCCGGCGTGATAGTCGCGTGCCAGAAAGGCAGATTTCCCATCAAATCGAGGCATTGAGCCGGTGTGTCGACCTTTGCATGACGTATTTTCTCCGCAGTTGCGGTGTTACGATGTATTTTGAGTATTTATGATGTTGACAGCCTTCCGGTGCTGCCGTCAATATCCCTCAATGGGCTCGTGGAGGAAACATCGGGCCTGAGGGAGGAATTCCAATGTCTGATTTGATCCGCATATCGCGACGCGGCTTGTTGGCGTCCGGAGGAAAGGCGGCGGCGTTCGTGGCTGCGGCCGGTATCGCACCGCAATTCATCCGTCCCGGCCGTGCCGTTGCGGCCGACGCGCTGGCGCCAGGCATGGTAGGCGGCCCCACCGGTTTCGAGGGCGCCGAGCGCTATCAATATGGCGCCGACACGCCGGAAGGCCGTGCCGTTGAGGCGGCCAAGGCCTTGAAGGGAGCAGGCAAGGCGCCGGCCAAGATCGTGCTTGGCCTGTCGGATGGCTCGATTGGTCAACTCACACAGCCTTTCCCGGCGGGTGCGCCGTCGATCAAGGAGCTGTGGGAAAAGGAAACCGGCATCCAGATCGAGATCGTCGGCCTGCCGAACGGCCAGGAATTCACGAAGACGATGCAGGACATCTCCACCAAGGGTGGGGCCTATGACATCTACTCGACGGAATGGAACCGCCTCGGCGACCTTGCCGAGACCGGCGGCATCGCCAAGCTCGACGACTTCGTCGCCCAGTACAAGCCCGAATGGGACGATCCCAAGACCGGCTATGTCGACGGCGCCAAGGGCGTGTCGCTGCTCAACAAATATCGCGGGTCCAACTATGGCGTGTCGCTGGACGGCGACTTCCAGACCTGGGTCTACCGCACCGACCTGTTCGGCGACGCCGCCGAGCAGAAGGCGTTCAAGGACAAATTCGGCTACGATCTGGCGCCGCCGAAGACCTGGAAGCAGCACAGTGACATCGCGGGCTTCTTCCAGCGGCCCGACAAGGGCCTGTTCGGCTCCACCGACCTGCGCAACCAGGGTTGGGGCTACACCAACTGGTATCAGCGCTATGTCTCGATGGCATCGCCCAACCAGTTCCTGTTCGGCGACGACGGCAAGCCGCTGATCAATTCCGAGCACGGCATTGCCGCCACCAACGAATATGTCGGCTCGCTCGTTCATCACTCGCCGGACGCGATCTCCTGGGGCTGGCCGGAGCAGTATGGAAATTTCGCCAAGGGCGGCGCGGCGATGACCTGCGCCTTCTCGAACCTGCCGAAATTCCTCGACAATGCCGGCAACAAGGATTCCGCCGTCACCGGCAAGATCGGCTCGATGCTGCCGCCCGGCCGCGAAGTCGACGGCAAGCTGATCAGCCGTTCCGTGCTGTGGTTCTCGCTGACCGGCATGGTCTCGTCTCAGTCGAAAAACCAGGAGGTCGCCTACCTTTTGCTGCAGTGGCTGGGCTCCGCCCGCATATATGCCTGGATGAGCGCCAATCCGGGCGGCTATCTCGATCCGTTCCGGCTCTCGGATTTCTCCGATCCGCTGGTGCGCCAGACCTACCACGCCTACCACATCGACGTGGTGCGCGAGACCGTCGCCCGCACGGTGCCGACGATCAACTATCCCGGCGCCACCGCCTTCCACAACGCATTGGACGAAAATCTGATGGCGTCGCTGACCAAGGCCAAGACAGCGGAACAGGCGATGGCCGACACGGAAGCGGAGTGGAAGAAGATCGCCCGCCGCATCGGCGAGGACAAATTGCTCGAAGCCATCAGGACGAACAAGGAGGCCTGGCCGACGGTTCTCGACCCGATCAGCTGATCCGTCTCCCTGGATCAGCGCTGGAGGGGAGGAGCATCTGTTCCTCCCCGCCGCAGTCAACGCCACCAGCAAAGCAGCCAGATGAAGCGTTCCGTCCCCTTCGAGATATTCCGCTACGCCGCGATCTTCGCGGCGATGGCGGTGACGCTGGTACCGATCCTGTGGATGGTGTCGATGGCCTTCAAGCCGATCACCGAATGGTCGGCGACCGGCGCCGACCTGACATGGTGGCCGAAGAACCCGACGCTCGGCAATTTCCAGTTCGTCTTCGGCGAGTCCAACAACAATCTGATCGTGGCGCTCGACCGCACCGCGCTGAAGCCGATCCTGTCGTCGCTGCTGTCTTCGGTGTTCGGCACGGCGATCGCAATGTCGGCGGGCACGGCTGCGGCCTACGGGCTGTCGCGTTTCGGCTCCGGCCAGAACCTGCCGCTGGCGCTGATCCAGCTCAGGCTGTTTCCGCCAATGGCGGTGATGATCCCGGTCATGATCATGTGGGCCTTCCTGAACTTCACCGACAGCTGGTTTGGCCTGGCCCTGATCTACGGCATCGTCACCCTGCCATTCGCTTTCTGGCTCATGAAGACCTTCTTCGACGACATGCCGCGCGAGATCGAGGAAGCGGCGCTTGTCGAAGGTTGTTCGCGGCTGCGCGTCTTCACCCGCATCACGCTGCCGATGATGCGCGCACCGCTGGCCAGCGCCGCCCTCTTCGTCTTCATCCTCAACTGGTCGGACTATCTGATCGCGCTGCTCCTGACGACGCGCGAATGGGTGACGATCCCCATCTACATGGCCTCGCTGTCCTCCTCGATGACCGGTCAACTCTATGGCGCCAAGGCCGCGCTCGGTCTTATCGCCGCGGTGCCGCCGGTCATCATGGGCATTGCCATCCAGCGCCATCTGGTGCGCGGGCTGACGTTCGGCGCGCTCAAGCAATGAGCGCGGTGACCGTGACTGTCTCGAAGGACGCAAAGGCCGCGCTTGGCAAGCCCGCGCTGCGGGACGAGGGAGCGCGGCTGGGATTCCGGCTGACGCTGCCGGCGCAGATCCTGGTGCTCTTCATCTCCGTCTTCCCGCTGCTGATGCAGCTCTACATCAGCGTCACCGACTGGTCGCCGCTCTCCGGCCTCGGCTGGTGGAACGCATGGGAGATGTGGAACAGCTTCGCCAACTACACCGACCTTGCCGCCGATGCGCGCTTCTGGAGCGCGCTGAGGCGCACGGCCATCGTCATGGTCGTGTGCGTGCCCGTCGAATTCCTGCTTGGCCTGGCATTGGCGACGCTGTTCGCGGACGATTTTCCGGGCAAGCGGATCTTCTATTCGATCCTGCTGATGCCGATGATGGTGGTTCCAGCGGTGGCCGGCTACATGTTCTTCATGCTATTCCAGTCGGGCGGACCGCTGAACGACATCCTGTCGGCACTCAGCGGGTCACGCGTCACCATCGCCTGGCTGTCGGACCCGACGCTGGCGCTGATCGCGGTGATCATCGCCGACATCTGGCAATGGACGCCGCTGATGTTCCTGATCCTGCTTGCCGGCCTGGTCGGCGTGCCGCAGGACCAGATCAAGGCGGCGACCCTGCTCGGCGCCAATGCGTGGCAGCGCTTCGTCACCATCGTGCTGCCGAAGATGAAGACGATCATCATCATCGCGCTGGCGATCCGTGTCATCGAGAACTTCAAGATCTTCGACACGCTCTACATCATGACCGGCGGCGGCCCCGGCGTCGCCACGGAGACGATCTCCGTCTACATCTACAAGGTCACGACGCAGGACCTGATCTGGGGCTATGTGGCGGCGATCGCGCTGGCCATCCTGGTCGTGCTTTCGATCGTTGCGGTATTGGCCATGAAGCGCATGGCGCGCGCAAGGCTGGTGCCGGCATGAGCGCGATCCAGCTGCGCAACCTGGTCAAGACCTTTGGCGAGTTCACGGCGCTGAAGACCATGGACCTCGACATCGCCGATGGCGAGTTCATGGCGCTGCTCGGGCCTTCGGGCTGCGGCAAGTCGACAACGATGAACATGATAGCCGGCATGGAGGAGCCGACCAGCGGCAAGATCCTGTTCGGCGAGCGCGACATGGCCGGCGTGCCGATGGGCCGGCGCGGCGTCGGCTTCGTTTTCCAGAACTATGCCATCTTCACCCACATGACGGTGCGCCAGAACCTTGGCTACGGGCCGCGGATGCGTGGTGCGGCGAAAGCTGAGATCGACCGCCGCGTCGGCGCCACCGCCGAGCTGCTGCAGTTGACGCCGCTGCTCGACCGCAAGGCCGACCGGCTCTCGGTAAACATCCTGCAGCGGGTGGCAATCGGACGCTCGGCGATCATGGAGCCGGCCATCTTCCTGCTCGACGAGCCGCTGTCCAATGTCGACGCCGCCTTCCGGGCGGTAATGCGGACCGAGCTCAAGCAGCTGCAGCGCCAGTTCAGGCAGACGATGGTCTACGTCACCCATGACCAGCTCGAGGCCATGACCATGGCCGACCGCATTGCCGTCATGGATCAGGGCGTGCTGCAGCAGGTGGGAACGCCGCTGGAAGTCTACAACAATCCAGCCAATGTCTTCGTCGCCCGCTTCATCGGCGCTCCGGGCATGAACCTGCTGAAGGGAAGGCCGGCGGAGAGCGACCGGGGCCTGGTGGTCGATCTCGGGCAGCTGGGGGTCACGCCGACGCTGCCGGATGCGCTGGCCGCCACCTTGCGTGGATCGCGCTCTGAGGTGCTTTACGGCTTCCGGCCCGAACAGGTGTCGCTGGTGCAGAGCGGGCAGGGCCTCGCCATGCCGGTGAGCTTCGTCGAGCGGATCGGCGCGAGGACCATCGTCCATCTCGGCGATGGCGAGACCGCCGTGAAGGCGGTGTTCGACAATAATGTCGGACTGTCGATCGGCGAGCTTGCCGTCGTCGCCCCCGTGGCATCGTCCGTGCGTGTCTTCGATGCCCGCAGCGGCATTGCGATGAAGGCAGGTTGACATGGCCGATATCGTCTTTCGCAATGTCAGCAAGCGTTACGGCACGACGCTCGCCGTCGACGACGCCTCGTTCACCGTCAATGACAACGAATTCTTCTGCTTTTTCGGGCCGCCGCTGTCGGGCAAATCGACAATCCTGCGCCTGGTGCTCGGGCTGGAGACGCCTGACGCCGGAGAGATCCTGATCGGCGGCAAACCGGTCAACACCGTCTCGCCGGCCGAGCGCAATGTCGCCATGGTGTTCCAGAACCTGGCGCTGTTCCCCCATATGAGCGCGCGCGACAATGTGCGTTTCCCGCTGGTCGAGCGCAAGGTCGCCGAGGCCCAGATCGAAAAGCGTGTCGCCGACGTCGCCGCCAAGCTGCATATCGGCCACATCCTTCACAAGCCGCCGGCGCAGCTTTCCGGTGGCGAGCGGCAGCGCGTGGCCATAGCCCGCGCCCTGGTGCGCGACCCGAACGCCTATCTGATGGACGACCCGATCTCTGCGCTCGATGCGCGGCTGCGCGAGGAAACGCGCGTCGAGCTCAAGCGCATCCAGCGCGAACTCGGCAAGACGCTGATCTACGTCACCCATGACCAGGAAGAGGCGATGTCGATCGCCGACCGCATCGCCATTCTGGAGAATGGCAGGATCCGGCAGATCGGCGCTCCGGCGGAGATCTACGACCGCCCGGCGAACACCTATGTGGCGCGACTGCTTGGTTCGCCGATGATGAACATCCTCAAATCCGTTCGCGGCGACGGTGGCATCGAGGCCGCAGAAGGCACGGTCAGCATCGCCGATCGCGCTGCTCCGGCCGACGCGATCGAAATCGGGCTCAGGCCGGAGGACATCCAGGTCCGGCCCTGGGTCGAAGGGGGCGTTGGCCGCCCGGCACGCGTGTTCGAGGTCGAGCCGCTTGGCGGCTACACGGTGGTAACGCTCGCCGCCGGAGAGGCGCGGCTGAAGGCGCTGCTGCGCGGCCAGCCCGACATCAGGCCGGATGCGGTGGTAGCGATTTCCTGCGAGCCGGCCCGGGTGCATTATTTCGGGCAGGACGGAGGCGCGTTGGCGAGATGATCGCGGCTGCGAAAACAGAATTTCGGGAGGAAGACATGGCGAGCGAAGGCTTCGAGCCGGACGTGAAGGTCCGCACCAGCGAATACCGGATCGGCTGCATCGGCGCCGGCATGATCATGGCCGAATGCCATCTTGCCGCCTATCGCGAAGCGGGGTTCAACGTGGTGGCGATCGCCTCGCGCACCCGTTCCAATGCGCAGAAGGTCGCCACGCGTTGGGACATCCCGACCGTGCACGACACGCCGGAACAGCTGATCGAGAATCAGCAGGTCGAAATCGTCGACCTTGCCTTTCCGCCCGATCTGCAGCCGGCGCTGATCCGCCATGCGCTGAAGCAGCCTCACATCAAGGCGATCCTGGCGCAGAAGCCGCTGGCGCTGTCGGTCGATGAAGCCGTGAAACTGCGCGACGAAGCCGCCAAGTCCGGCAAGATCCTCTCGGTCAACCAGAACATGCGCTACGACCAGTCGATGCGCGTCCTGAAGCAGATCATCGACAGCGGCGCGCTGGGCGACATCGTCTTTGCGCAGATCGACATGCATGCGATCCCGCACTGGCAGACCTTCCTTCAGGACTACGACCGGCTGACGCTCGCCAATATGAGCGTGCATCATCTCGACGTGCTGCGCTTCCTGTTCGGCGATCCCTCGGAAATCACCACGCTGACACGCAAGGACCCGCGCACTACATTCGAGCATAGCGACGGCATCACCGTCTCGACGCTGCGCTTTCCCTCCGGCATGCTTGCCGTGTCGCTGGAGGATGTCTGGTCCGGACCGCGCCAGGAGGGCTATCTGGACGACCAGCACATCAACTGGCGCGTCGACGGCACCAAGGGTGTCGCCAAAGGCACGATCGGCTGGCCGAAAGGCGTGGCCTCGACGCTGACCTATGCCTCGACCGAGACGACCGGCGGCCAATGGGTCAGCCCGAGCTGGGACACGATGTGGTTCCCGCACGCCTTCATCGGCGTCATGGAGCAATTGCAGCATGCGGTAAAGACAGGCGCGCCGCCGGCATTATCGGTGGCCGACAACGTCAAGACGATGGCACTGGTCGAGGCCGGCTATCGCTCGATCGACGAGGGCCGCACCGTCAAGCTTTCCGAAATCTCGATAAAATCAGCCAACTGAATCGCTTACAGGGAGGAATTCACATCATGATGCAGGCAGGTATTTTCACGGGCTATTTCCCGTACGGCCTCGAAGAGACGGCAAAGAAGATCCGCGGGCTCGGTTTCAACACGGTGCAGCTCGACCTGCATTTTAGGGATATCGATCTGTCGGCCGGGCAGATCACCCAGGACAAGGCCAAGCAGGTGCGCGACGTCTTCCGCGACAACAACCTGCCGATCTGCTGCGTGTCGGGCTACACCAACATCATCCATCCCGACAAGGCCGAGCGCGACAAGCGCGTCGGCTATCTCAAGGAGATCATCCGCAACGCCCGCGACTTCGGCTCGCCTTACGTGATCTCCGAAACCGGCACCTACAACACCGAATCCGACTGGGTCCATCATCCCAAGAACAAGACCGAGGAAGGATTCGAGGAATGCCGCAAGGTGATCGCCGAGCTTGCCCAGACGGCTTACGACCACGGCGCGGTGTTCCTGCTCGAAACCTATGTCAACAATGTCGTCGGCTCGGTCGAGGAGACGGTCAAAATGTTCGCGCAGGTCGACCATCCCGGCCTCGGCCTGCTGATGGATCCGACCAACTATTTCGAAACCCACAACATCGACAGGATGGACCAGATCCTGAACCAGGTGTTCGATACGCTGACCGACAAGATCAAGATCGCGCATGCCAAGGACGTCAAGCGTTCGGGCAGCGACAAGTCGGAAAAGCATGCCGACATCGGCGACGAGGATGCTATGGAGAGCCACACGTTCCGCGGCGTCGGCGAGATCGAGCTGCCGGCGCCCGGGCTGGGATCGCTGAATTACGATCTCTATCTGCAGCGGCTCAGTGAGAAGCACCCGAACATCCCCGTCATCATCGAGCATCTGACCGAGGACGACGTGCCGCGGGCGAAAACATTTCTCGACGGGAAGTTCCGCGCCAACGGCCTGTGAGTGCCGGTTGCGCCGCCGGCGCATGGCGGCGCAACTCCAACCAAGGGAGGAATGAATGTTGAAATTCGCATTGAAAGTGGCTGCCGCGGCAACGCTGGTAGCCGGGGTCTCCTTGAGCCTGCCGGCATTCGCGCAGGACGGCCAGAAGACCTTCTATCTGCTGTCGCATGGTGGCCCTTCGGACGCGTTCTGGATCGACTGGAATGCCGGCGCGACCAAGGCCTGTGACCAGCTCAAGGTGACCTGCAAGATCTCGTTCAGCGGCGGCGACATGGCGGCGCAGAAGGAGGCTTTCAACTCGGCGCTCGCCGCCAAGCCGGACGGCATCGCTACCACCTCGGCTCAGCCCGGCCTGTGGACGGAGGAGGTGAAGGCCGCCAAGGCCGCCGGCATACCGATCGTGTTCTTCAACACCGATGATCCGGCGACCGGGCGGCAGGCCTATGTCGGGGCCGACCTCAGGGAAGCGGGCGTCATCTGGGCCAAGTATCTCGTCGACCACAAGATGGTGAAGCAGGGCGACAAGGTGTTCCTGCCGGTCGAAGTGCCGGGCGCCAGCTACCAGCAGCTCGAGACCGAGGGCATCGCCAGCGTCTTCGATCCGCTCGGCATCAAGTACGACGTGGTCGATTGCGGCACCGACCCGGCCGGCATCATCGCCAAGATGACCGACTACATGGTCGCCAACAATCCGCCGGCAATCATTGCACTCGGCGATTCCGTGGCAGCAAGCATCAAACGCGTCTTCGACGGGGCCGGTGTGTCGGCCGGCAAGGTCCCGGTCGTCGGCTGGGGCAACTCAAAGGAGACGGCCGAGGCGGTCAAGTCCGGCTTAGTCAATGCTGCGGCCTGGCAGTACCCGTCGGCGCAGGGCTTCATGCCGGTGGCGCTGCTCGGGCTTGCGGCCTCTGGCGAGCCGATCGGCTACGACATTCACACATTCAGCCTCTACGACGCCTCGAGCGTCGAGCCGATCCTGAAACTCTACAACAAGTGACGACAATCAGCGCCCGCCCCGAAATGGCGGGCGCCGGACGAAACGCATGGTCCTGACAGATATGGCAATCACAGCAGACGACGACACGCAGCGAGCGAAGGGCAGGTCTGCGCTGCTGCGTTCGCCGCAATTCTCCTCGCTCATCATCCTCATCGTGCTGCTCGTGGTATTCGCCATCGCCGACGGCAACTTCCTGTCGCCGCTCAACATATCCAACATGATGGCGTTCCTGCCCGAGCTCGGCATCATCGCTCTCGGCATGACGCTGCTGCTGACGGCGGGCGAGTTCGATCTGTCGGTCGGCGCCGTGTTCGGCCTTGCGCCCGTCGTGGTGATGCTGCTGGTGCAGAATGGCGGTATCGACATCGGCGTCGCCCTCCTGGCCGGGCTTGTGCTGTGCATCGCGATCGGCGCCATCAACGGGCTGATCGTCACCAAGATCGGCATTTCCTCCTTCCTGGTCACGCTGTCGATGCTGCTCGTCGTGCGCGGCGCGGCGCTCTACATCACGCAGGGATTCCCCCTGAAGTCGTGGGACCAGCCCGGCTTCTTCGTCACGCTGCTTGCCGGCAGCTTCAATGTAGGCTCGTTCCGGTTCTACACCTCGCTCTGGTGGTTCATCGGCCTGTCGCTGCTGGCGATTTACATCCTGCGCTACGCCAAGCTCGGCAACTGGATCAGCGCCATCGGCAGCAACCGCAACGCAGCGGTGGCGCGCGGCGTGCCGGCCGACGCGGTCAAGATCTGGCTGTTCATCCTGACCTCGGTGGTGGCCG
This sequence comes from Mesorhizobium sp. M0139, assembly GCF_040322455.1. Classification (NCBI taxonomy): domain Bacteria; kingdom Pseudomonadati; phylum Pseudomonadota; class Alphaproteobacteria; order Hyphomicrobiales; family Phyllobacteriaceae; genus Mesorhizobium; species Mesorhizobium sp. M0139. The sequence goes on along the minus strand of NZ_JAMYTN010000002.1, from coordinate 293,279 downwards.
GGCTGGCCGGCATGATCAGCGCGTTCCGGATTTCGGCCGCCTCGCCGGTGGCCGGCACCGGCTACGAACTCGAAGTGATCGCCATGGTGGTGGTCGGCGGCACGGCGCTCACCGGCGGGCGCGGCACCATCCTCGGCACCATCGTCGGCGCCCTGATGCTGCGCGCCATCCGCAACGGCATCGTGCTGATCGGTGTGCCGGGCTTGGCATACAACATCTTCGTCGGCGTCATCATCCTCGCCATGCTCATCCTGCACGCTTTGCTGCAGAAGAACGCCGCAAGGAGCTGAGGATGGAAGTGCTGCGTCTGCAAGACCTGCAAAAGTCCTTCGGCAACGTGCGTGCGCTGAAGAACGCCTCGTTCACCCTCAACGAAGGCGAGGTGGTTGCCCTGCTTGGCGACAATGGCGCCGGCAAGTCGACGCTGATCAAAGCGATCTCCGGCGTCTTCCCGGCCGACCACGGCGACATCTTCGTGCGCGGCGAGAAGGCGTCGATCCGCTCGACGCGCGACGCGATGGACCTCGGCATCGAGACTATCCATCAGGACACATCGCTCGCGCCGGACCTCAGCATCGCGCGCAATCTTTTCTTGGGTCGGGAGCCGGTCAATTTCGGCTGGCTCGGCGTGTTCGCGCCCCTCGACCTCGCCAAGCTTCGCAACGCCGCCTCGGCGCTGCTGAAGCGGGTCGGCATTTCGAAAAAGCTCGATGCCGATGCACTGGTTAGCACGCTCTCGGGCGGTGAGCGGCAATCGATCGCGATCTCGCGCGCCATGCAGTTCGCCGCCAAGGTGATCATACTCGACGAGCCGACCAACAATCTTGGAGTCGAGGAAACCCACGGCGTGCTGCGCTTCGTCAAGGAGGTGCGCGACGCCGGCCACTCGGTGCTGCTCATCACCCACAACATCCACCACGTGTTCCAGGTCGCCGACCGCATCATCGTCATGCGCCGCGGCGAAATCGTCGCGGAACAGACGGTCGCCGACACCGACCTGTTGACGGTGGAAAGCATCATCACCGGCGCCGACATGTCGGCCTTGCTCAAGGAGGCGAGGGCAAAGTGAAGGACGTCGCATGGTAGAGCTTTACGGCAAGACGCTGTCGCGAAGGCAGGTGGCCGAGCGGTCCGGCATGCTGTCGCAGTTTGCCGGCGTGCGGCTGATGACGCTCGGCGACGGCGTGGAGCGCGGCATCCGGATGCTCGAGTTCCGCACCGGCTCCGGCCTGCGCTTCACGGCGCTGGTCGACCGGGCGCTCGATATCGCCGATTGCGACTTCCGGGGCCAGGCGATCGGCTGGCATTCGCCGAGTGGCTTTCGCCACCCCGGACTGCACGAGCATGAAGGGGAGGACGGTTTCGCCTTTGGCCGGTCGTTCTCGGGGCTGCTCGTCACCTGCGGCCTCGATCATATACTGGGCCGGCAAGACGTGCCGGCCCAAAGCTACAATTATCCCGGGCGCAAGCGGGTGTTGCACTCGCTGCATGGCCGCATCGGCACCGTGCCGGCGCGGCTGACCGGCTACGGCGAGGCCTGGGACGGCGACCGTTGCGTGCTGTGGGCGGAAGGCATCGTCCAGCAGGCAACCGTGTTCGGCGAGGATCTCCATTTGCTGCGCCGCATCGAGGCCGATGTCGGCGGAAGCGAGATCCGGCTGTCGGACCGCGTCGTCAATCATGGTTTCAGCCGCACGCCGCACATGTATTTCTATCACGTCAATGTCAGCCATCCCTTGCTCGACGAGGGTTCGCGCTACCTGGCGCCAATCCGGGATGTCGTCTGGGCGGCGCACGCCGGCGATCGTTACGAGGCGCAGAAGGTCGGCTACCGAACCGTGCCGGCGCCGCAGCTGGGATTCAGCGAGCAGGTCTGGGAGCACGAGCTTGGCGCCGATGCGGCGGGCGAGGTGCCGGTGGCCGTCGTCAATGACCACCTGGGCCTCGGCTTCGAGGTCGTTACCCGCAAGGATCAGCTGCCCTGCACGTATCAGTGGCAGAACTTCCAGGCCGGCCTATATGCGTTGGGAATCGAACCCTCGACGCATCATGTTCTGGGCAATCTCGCCGCGCGGGAACGGGGCGAGATGATCTGGCTGGACCATGGCGAAAGCCGCTCCTATGACGCCGTGTTCCGGGTGCTCGACGGTGCCGGCCAGATCGCCCAAGCGGAAGCGAGGATAGCTTCGATCGCCCGGCAGCCGCAACAGGATTACCCTGTGCCGTCGGGCGCTTTTGCGAGACTGCAGGTGTGACCGGCTTGAAACACACCATCGTATGCCGCGGCGGGCGGGAAGTGCGCCGGAATACGGAAGCAGGCGCGGCCCGGCCGGCCCCAGGCGGCCCTCGCGGAGCGCAGGCAGGAAAGCGGAGATGATGATGACGGCAAGCAGGAAGCGTGACTACAGCCTGGTCGGTGAAAGCACCAAGCGCGCCATCGAGACCGGATTGGCTTCGGCCGAATGGTATCACACCGATGTCCCGCGCAAGGCGATCAAGGAGTTGATGCAACGCTCCGACGGGCCGGCGATCCGCGACACGATCATCTGGGTCGCGGCGATCCTGGTGTCGGCCGCCGGCATCGTATGGTTCTGGGGCACGTGGTGGGTGGTGCCGTTCCTGTTAGTCTATGGCGTGCTTTACGGCTCGTCGAGCGACTCGCGCTGGCACGAATGCGGCCACGGCACCGCGTTCCGGACGCGCTGGATGAACGATGTCGTCTACCAGATCTCAAGCTTCATGCTGATGCGCAACCCCGTGCAATGGCGCTGGAGCCATGCCCGCCATCACACCGATACCATCATCGTCGGCCGCGATGCCGAAATCGCGGTAATGCGGCCGCCAAATCTGATCAAGGCGGCGCTGGCCTTCACCGGTATTCTCGATTTCCGCTATTCGCTGCCGACGCTGGTGCGCCAGGCGTTCGGCAAGCTGTCCGATGAAGAGAAGAGCTATATCCCCGAGATGGAGCAGCACAAGGCGGTGATCGCTGCGCGCTGGCATGTCGCCATCTATGCGGCGACAGTCGGGCTGGCGTTGTTCACGTGGTCACTGCTGCCGCTGGTGCTGATCGGCCTGCCGCGCCTCTATGGCAGCTGGCACATGGTGCTGACAGGGTTGCTGCAGCATATCGGCCTGGCCGACAATGTCGTCGACCACCGGCTGAACACGCGCACCGTCTACATGAACCCGGTCAGCCGCTTCATCTACTGGAACATGAATTACCATGTCGAACACCATATGTTCCCGATGGTGCCCTATCATGCGCTGCCAAGACTGCACGAGCTGATCAAGCACGACCTGCCGGTGCCGAACCCGTCCATGTGGCATGCCTATCGCGAGGTCTGGCCGGTGCTGCTTCGACAGCTGAAATATGAGGATTTTTATCTCGAGCGGAAATTGCCGCCGACAGCCAGACCCTATCGCAGCGAATTTCACCAGGTGGATATGTCGGCGGCCGCTGAATAGCGATAGCGAATTTTGCCGGAGCCGGAGATGGCTGACTGGATGAAGCGTGCGCGGTGGACGACATCTCGAAAGAGGATGTCATCTGCTTCGATCCTCGCGGCCGCAGCTTCGCGGTTTGCCGCTCGCCCAATGACGAGTTCTTCGCCACCGACGGATATTGTACGCATGAGAAGGCGCATCCGGCCGAAGGGCTGGTGATCGACGACGTCATCGAATGCCTTGAAGCATATTGGCCGCTTCAATTGCGGCCGGCCAAGGCCAAGGCGCGCCGGGTCTGCGTCAATCTCGCGATCTATCCGGTGAGAATCGAGGCCGGCAAGGTGATGCTCCAGATCTGACGCTTGGTAACCGGTCCAGCACCGCGTTTAGCAAAGCAGAGTGACGTTTTCATAGCCGAAAGAGACGGACCGTGGCCGATCTGCGCCATGAAGGCTAAGCCAGCTGACCATGCTGCGCGTGCTGGTCATTGACGTGGCCGAGGGGCGCCGAGCGGGCAGGGGTCGATCGTCTCGGTACCGCTGGAGCTGTGCTGAACCCTATATCGCGATGCGGCCCCCAGCCTGTTCACCGTGCGGGCTAGAATTTCTTCGAGATCGGCACCGCCGGCGGTTTTCTTAGTTGGGCTTTCCGCCTCTGATCGACGAGGTCCTGATTCACTGCTGCTTCTGCTGATCAGCTTTGAGGTGCTGATTGTGCGGTTTGATCTGGCAGCGTTGATACTGGGCGCCACCGCGATCGAAGCGGATGGACAGCGCCTACCGCAGCGGCAAAACGACCGCTGAGCAAGATCAGTGTGAGGGAAGGAGATGGAATTTATTGGTGCGCAGCAAGCGCGGCAAAGCTGCGCAGCTGATCGTGGCTGGAAAGCGTCGCTACAAAGGCGGTGCGTTTGTCAGTTTGGAAGCCGACACGCGTCCGGCAGGCGACGGCGATCTCGCTGGCTGACTGCGGCGCGGGATTATTGTTGAACGACGGCAGGAAGTAGGCTCGGTCCGCCGTGCGTCCAGGACTCGCGTTCGAGTGGATTATGGTTCGGGGTGACGATAGCCGATCTGCGCAGCCCCGAACCTCCAGCGCTTTCCGCATGTTGGGCAGGGGTAGAATTGTCACTTTCACGCTCGATCTGCTCCGCGTGTGCGTCAGGATGATGCTACACTCAAACTCTCGAAGGTTCATGATCCTCTTCGGTAGCGACGGATTCATGCCGTAAGCGAGCCGCCCCGGGAAACTGATTTCAATTCCTTCGCAGCCGCGGTCAACGAGGCGCGGTCATTCCCGGCGGCTTTGATGAGCTCCATCACCTGCTCAGGCGTGATGCCGTTCTGCTGGGCAAAATGCTCGACTTCGTTGCGTTCGTTGGACGAGACCCGGTTCTTGTGGCGAAAATCACGCTCGGTTTTATTGTCCGTCATCATCTTCTCCTTTCAACCTCAATTCGCCGGCCCCAACCGCCCGCTGGAGCAAAAGTTCCGAAACCGCCGTACGCGAAGGCCCATCGAGCCTCGCTAGGGCTGCTGTGAGTAGAAGTAAGCTCCAGCTGGCGAAAGCTGGGGAGCTTGTCCAATGCCGGGGTGGGCTCGGCGCACGCCGTGGCATCGCTCCGGCGACTTTCACCACCCGCCCAGAACACGGGTGGGAGCAGCCTCGGAATGTTTGCCCGACCGCCAGGCAATGAAGATGGAACTACGCGACACCGAGTTCCTCGTCCTGTGGCATCAGCAGACGCTCTCGTGGATGTCTTACCCGGCATTCTCGCCCGAATGATCGAAGTGGATGGCGAGGCCAAAGGCGAGCGCTCGCTCGGCGATCATATTGACAAGATGGCTTTCGCCGATCGACAGCGCCGGAAGGGCCTCTTTCAACGCCTCGAGAGCATGCCGTGTCGACAAAAGACCCCGCCGCTTGCGGCTGCTCACATATTGATCGATCAGGGAATCCAGTGGCATCTGCCTGCCTCCGCTTCGGACAGGATCTCGTAGCGTGGCTGCGGAGCGACAGCATTCACATTGGTTAAGAGACGGCGGCGAACGCCATCATGCATGCCGCCAACAGACGGCGGTGGGGCTGATTTACGCCGGGTTGGAGCGCTATCCTAGGGTAAGCATGGCGCGACCGTCGCGCCGGGTTCGGACATTTCGATGCTACTGCTCCGGTACCGCGGAGGTTTGTGGATGGTTGCGTGCCGCCTCGGCGATTTCCGGAATGAACTTCGTCGCGGTGCAGCTTCGGTTTACATTGGCGCGGGCGGTAAATACCTCTTGCCCGCAGACTTGCGAAGCGAGCGCGATCGGCACATGCACCGCCAGTGGCAACTCGGTCTCAGCCACTCCTAGATGTCTTGCAACCTGTTGCTTCACCTCCGGCCGGCCGAGCGAGACGTCAACGCCGACATCATCCTTGGCGGTCGGCGACGATCCTTGCGCCGGCAGACGATCGTGCTTGCCTGTTTGCGATGAGTCGCCGGATTGTTGAGCCGGCTGACTTGTCTGCGCAGATGCCTGGGCGCCCAAAATCAGCGAGGCCCCCAGCCCCAAAAAAGCCCGGAGCCCCAAAGACACAATCCGAAGTCCGAATGTGCTCATTGTCATGTTCCTCACCGTGGGTTCAAACTTGGCGCCGCTCAGAGGTCGGTGTTGCTTCGGCCTCTTTCGAAGACAGGGATGTCTTCCTCGTCCTCATCATTGTCACCGGTTGGTATGTCCTCGGCGTAGCTGCGGGTCAGTTCCTCGGTTTCGCTTAAGCCGTCCATCGTCTCATTGGCGCCTGCCCCTTCATCATGACGACCGGTAATTTCGCTGCGGGGCCTTGCGCCGAGCGGCTGGTCGACATCGTCGGCTCCCACGAAACCTGGCTCCGCGCCGTGCCTGTCTTCGTGGCCCACGGGGCTGTCCAACACGGCGGCATCCTCCGGGCGAATGGGTTCATCATTGGCGAAGTCACTTCGTCTCGAATGCGAGGTCTCGTTTTGCTTTGGCATGTCAGGTCTCCTGTTCGTTTGGCAACTTCGACGACGCTGGTGCTTGCACGCCGGACTACCTGAGCGACGCACCTTTAGAGTTCCTGCATCGACCACCGCTTAAAGGTTGCAGCGTCCCTGAGCGCGGAGGCAGTGTTGGCCACAGACTCCACAGCGCCGCGAAGAACCAACGTCGTGGCCAGATCCACTCAGCCCTGAGAACCGCTCTTGCTCAGTTGCTGGGCATGTTTGAAATGCTGCCGGATCACCGGCGCGGTCTTTTTCGCATGGGCCGCCAGATGTTTTGCCTGACCGTTTTCTGCATAGGAGGTCATCAGCGTCAGGGCTTCCTGGTGCGCTGCCACCTGGGTGTCGATATAGGCGTTATCGAACGCCCCGCTGCTGTCGTTGCTCAACGCTTCCAATTGGGCAGCATGCTTGCTTGTCATCTCCGGCGCCACTGCGACGTCGTCCTTCTTTGCCGCCGCAATGAGCCGCTTGGAAGAGGTCGTGTGGTCCTTGATCATCATGCGAGCGAATTCCTTCACTCGTGATGTCTTCGATTTCCGCAGTGCCAATTCACTCGACTGGATCTCGAACATATCTGAGCTCGCAGCTGCTTTGACAAATTCCTGCGGGGACGTCATCGCGGTCTGAGCCATTGCCCCCGGGCTGATGAGACCGATGGCGATCGCAGCTAAAAGCGCTTTGACGAAATGCATGTGGTGCTCCTGCAATATTGCTTAACTGGCCCAACACGGCCGAGCTGCCGTTGTTCCCCTTTTGGTGACAATAAATACGGGGCGGCAGGCGTGGACCCCGGATGGCTCCGGCTCAGGGCTTTGATCATAGATCCGGCCGTAGCCAAGACCGGTGACTGCGCGGAGCTCAGCGCGGCCGTCGGCTTGGTGGGCAGCACGTTGTGCGACATTCAAATCTCCTAAAGAAATCGTCGGCCATCGTCGCGATGCGTCACTATCGGGTCCGTAAATGCCCAAAAATGTCCCATCCTTTGAAGGGCAACAAGGAGGCGTACTATGGCAAGAATTTTTGAAATTCTTATGGGCAGTCTGACTGCCGGATCTGTTCTCGCAATTCTTTGCATGCCAGCGACAGCAGCTGGAATTAAATGTCGGAGGCGTCGGCGGGTATCCGTCGGCAGCGGAGGCGCCAGCGCTAATGTGGGCGGCAACAGCGGCGCTACGGCTAGCGTGTCCCTAGGCGGTTCTGGGGCAAATGCCGCAGCCTCCGTCGGCGACACTGGCGGAGCGACTGCTTCCATCGGAACCGGCAGCGCCAATGTCGGTGTCGTCACCGGGGTTGGTACCGACGTAAATGTCGGCGTTGGAACCAATCCAGCCGCCAACCCCAGCAACCCGACCGCTTCGAGCAACCCGAATCTGGCTAGCGTTGTCGGCGATATGTCGAACGCCCAGGTCACTCGGATGAAGAAGCGCTGCGTCGAAGTGCTTAGCAACGAAGACACCTATGATCGTGACCTGCGCCGGCTCTGCCTGCTGATCTCGCGCCGCTAACCAGCGACCCCTTTCCGACCTGTCGGGGCTGTCGACATGACACTCTCCAGTTCCGACAGTGGAAGCCCGCCCGCCGAAAGGTTGGGCGGGCTTTTACAGTCAGCGTCCTTCCATCCGCAGCAGACAATCGCGCTTGGCATCAGCGACCTGGCCGAGCAAGCGATGGAAGACCGCGCGGACAAGCTGGGCATATCCTGCGCAGAGGAAGTCGGCAGCGTGTACGCGGCGATTCTCGGTGCTATCGTGCACCGCGATGCCGCTTGGCTGACTGACCGAGGCCGCGCTATATCGCGCCCGGCGGGCGTATTCAGTTCAGCGAGCCTCTGCCGGGGGGAAGCCAAGACCATCTTTCACTTGCTCGACAAGGCCGGACTTGAAGGCAAGGTGTCGAAGCGCAAGGACAGCAAATACCGTCGACCAACTGGCTGAAGGCCAAGTGCTTTGCGAACGACGAGTTCGATCTGCTCGGCGTCGAGCGTGAAGCGGGCAAGCCGGCGTTCGCTGAGGATGACACAAATCGCCGTGCCTAAGAAAGATCAGGAGCGCGCCACCTACGCCTGGATGTACGGCGCCCAAGCGTGCAAGGATGGCAAGGAGCGTGAGGTGCCATTACTGGCAGGAACATGGGTGGCTGCAGGGTTTTGACGGTGTGCCGATGGCTGGTTTTGGATAGACCAAGACCGTCAACGACGAGATGGAAGCCGAGGTCGACGAAGCCGCCGTCGAGCGGCCCGACGAATAGCCATTTTGCCATGTGCCGTATGTTCGTTTTTGATTGAAGAAAGGGTTTCGTTGGGCCTATAAAGATTGCGTTTACCATTGCCTTTTTGGGAGGATGCGATGGTTGCAACGCCCATAGATATCGCTCAAGCGGCCACTGCGACTACGGCCACCTTGCTGAAGTGGCAGAAGTCCATGGAGGAACGCGCCACGTTTCGCCAGAACATGGATCAATCGCGCAGGGCGATCCAAGCCTCACGCGATCTGCTGAAGCGCCTTCGTCAACGTCATCGCGACGACGATAGCGGCGCGGATGCGCTAAAGGATTAGCCGCCAGGGCAGATGTGAGACGGAGGTCCGGGAACGGATTGGGGCCACGTGCGGCACCTAATGTCGCGATGGTGATGGCCGATGATGTGCTTGAACAGGAGATTGCCCATCTCCTGCATTGCCGTCATATCCGGGTAAGCCGCTAAAACGGAGCCTTCACCACCGACGCTGCCGAGCAGCGGGATCAACACGAAGCTGTCATCCCGAAACTTGCTTATGGTGGTGATCGTGAAATCGTAGTCGGGATAGGCCTCATCAAGCAGGGCGCTGATCTCGGCGAGGAATTCAGGCGTCTCGAACTGTGCGCCGATCGGCGGCACCACAATCATGTCTTTGCATACTTGCATCTCGCGCCTTCCCAAGCCGTCTCATCGTGAGCGGCTGTTCCGCCAAGGTCAAATCACGTCTTCCCTGCCGATGATCTGGAGTCAGCAAAGTTATTCACACGTCGACAAGATGGTTAGAATTGTCGCGGTTCGGTTAAGACCTCGATCATGAGGCGTGGCGCATCGTGTTGTTGGGTCTACATATTGCCTTCCTGACCCTACCCGGTAGCTCAAGCCCGTTGCCGTAATTGGCAACGGGTTTTTTTACGTCTTCATCTGGCACAGTTGATCTAATTGTATGGAACCGCGACGACAACCAAGCAATTCTGCCTTAAGCGGTCGATTCCTCGGATGTAGCCGTGCCTACGAAAACCCGCTGTTGCGCGCGCGGCGGGGTTTCTTGGCATCAAGACGCTACCCCGCCCTCAGGCCCGTTGCTTAATTGCGGCGGCCTTTACAGGTCCGGCGCCGCTGCTGAATAGGTGGAGTCACGAGACCCGGAAAGGGCAACACGTTGCCGCCCGTCCCCCGCCGGCGGCGCAGTTCAATCTCGCGATAGACGAGGATGCCCATCACCATTTCCGCGCTGGCGATTTCCGATCTCGATGGCAACGACTTGAGCAATTGGTGCAGTTGTCGCGTTTCCATGGTCGCAATGTGGGCGGCAATGGCTTCGATGCTATCGCCCAAATTCGCCAGTAACCCTGCGGACATCTGCATCGCGCTACTCTACAGCCGGGAAAACGTGTTGAGATGCAGACGCGTCCTTTGGCCTTCTGCAAAGGCCAAAGCATAGGATTCGAGCTTGAATGATCGGGTGAGTTCCTGGTCTTCCTCGACCACGCGAACAAACCACTCGCCACAGGCTTCGCCAACTTCGACACAAGGGCGTGCTTTGCGAATTGGAATGATGTCAGCCAGGGCGTTGCCTCCCAGCAATCAGGCCAAACGGGATTGTAACGTCGTAAGCGGTCTTCAACAAGAAGAGTTTGGGCAGCAATACGAAACTGAGGTGTGGGCCACAAATGGCCGGCGCCATGGGTTGGGGAACCTGGGTGGGCACCGGCCAAGAGCGGACAGGTCCGCCGCGATGCATACATCGTCGATTGGTGCCGCGGTGGTAATGGTGTGATCGCGGAAGCTACGCTTTAGCCTTAGCCGCCGGCCTTGCCTTGCCCGTTACAGTTGCCGTGGGCTGCGGTGCCTTCCTACCCAGACCGATCGACTTCGCCATGGCAGACCGTGAGGCCGCATAGTTGGGAGCGACCATCGGATAGGTGGATGGCAAGTTCCACTTTGTTCGATACGCGTCAGGAGTGAGACCGAAATCCACGCGCAGATGTCGCCGAAGGGTTTTGAACCGCTTACCATCTTCAAGACAGATGATGTAATCGGGAAATACTGACTTCTTTGGATTTACCGCAGGCACTGGTTCTTCGGTCGCGGCAGCCACGCGATGGCCAATCCCAGACAGCGACGCGTGCACTGAGGCTATCAGGTCCGCCAAACCCGCGACCGGCACGGGATTGTTGCTGACGTACGCCGATACCACATCCCCCGTGAGTTCTACCAGTTCAGGGGCGTGGTCGGGGGCGTCGGTCATGGTGTGAGTCCTCGAATTTGAGAACGATCTATTATAGCTGCTGCCGCAGCTGCGCAACTCGAGGCCCGATGATGGGCCGCTTCCCTCGTAAGCACCAATCCTGTTGAGCCTGTGTTTGCCGATGGAGGAAAGCACCATCCGAAGCAGTGCCAGACTTATCACAGGTTAAGTCGGTCCGGTGTTTATGATATAAGGTCGGGCATCATTCGCGTTCTGCTGGCCGCGGATGACTGAGAGACCATAGCGCTCCCGCCCAAACGGAGAGCCGACATGCTTTATCAAAGCCCATTAACCGCCAAGTTCCATCGTGCCTTCACCCTCACGTCAGGTGAGCGTCAAGCTCTCGACGCGGTAAGAATAAGGATCGTTGCGATTGGCGCAAACCAGAACTTGGTTCGGGAAGGCGACCAGCCGTCCCGGTGCATAATGGTCCTGGCTGGCTTAGCCAGCACCTCGAAGGTAACAGGAGACGGGAAGCGTCAGGTCACTGCTTATCATGTGCCTGGCGACATGCCCGATCTGTTGAGCCTGCACCTCGATCTGTTGGATAGCGACGTTCGAACGGTGAGCGCTTGCAGTGTTGGCTTCATAGATCACTCGGCTATCCGGCTGCTCTGCGAACGCCACCCCAGGCTGGCGGCAAATCTTTGGCGAACGACACTGGTTGATGCATCGATTTTCCGCGAATGGGTGGTCAATGTCGGGAAGCGCCAAGCGCTTGGCCGAGTGGCCCACCTTCTCTGTGAAATCATGCTACGTATGGAAGACGCCGGACTCGCGTCTGATCAAACCTGCGCTTTTGCTGTGACTCAAGCTGACCTTGGCGAGGCGACAGGGCTGTCGGCAGTCCACATCAACCGCACGCTCAAGTCTCTTCGGGAGAAGCGCCTTACATCACTTGTGAATGGCCAATTGACCATCCATGATTGGGAAGGACTGGCCTTTCTTGCTGAGTTCCGGCACGATTACCTGCACTCAGCAAGGACCAATAAAACGGCCGAGTTCATGTCAATGCACTGATTGCTCCAGGGGAAAATCGCCAGAAATGCGGATTGGCTCCAAGGGTAGCCGGACCACTTGTTGGCCTTCGCTGACCATCAGCGGTGCGATCGCCCCCCAAACATGTTTTGCCATGGTGGCGCGGCGGAAATGATCAGCAGGTTGGTACCAAGCCTGTCTGGCTTGCTTCTTCTTGATGCGGCAGGCGGGGGCGCCTTGCCCCAGGCCAAACGCAGGCCCCAAGCGAACCCGGCCTCACTTGGTGCAACGCTCCTTTTACCGCGCGGTCAATGCTTTGATGGCGCGTCGAAGCGTTAGCGCAAGGGGTTCACTTGCGCGCAGAGTGCATTCGAATGCTTACCGGCCCACACGGGCGTTGACTATCCGTATAGCCGTCTGGGTCGTGGAGGTTAACTGGGACGGGACACCTGCTCTCCTTGCCAGCCTTCGGGACGTTTCCTCGCAGCGTGCGCAGGAGGAACGTCGACGTCAATCCCAGAAGCTCGAAGCAATTGGCCGCCTCGCAGCCGGCATAGTTCACGATATCAACAATCTGATAGCAGCGTTCGACTCGGGCCTGCGGCTCCTGCAAAAGCAACTCGCCGAAAATCCCGGCGATCCGAAATCAGCCATCCTGATCGAAGAACTGCTCAGGCGAACACAGAACGGCGGGGCACTTACGCAGGAATTGCTTGCGTTCTCTCGGCGCCAGTCGCTTACGCCCGAAAGCACTGATCTGAACGGACGGATCGAACAGCTTTCGATGCTGCTGGGACGAACGCTCGGGAGTGGAATCAGAATTGAACGCAACTTGGACGCGGCGCTTGGCCCTGTTCTGGTGGTCGACCCAGCTCGATGTCGCCATGCTCAATCTGGCGGTGAACGCCAAGGACGCCATGGCCGGCGTGGGAACGCTCACAATCGAGACTAGCGATGTCCCGGACGACATCGACGATGTGCATTCACTGTCGGGTTCGTGCGTTCGTATGACCGTGCGCGATACCGGTTGCGGCATGAACAAGGAGATTCTGGCGCAGTTCTTCGAGCCGTTCTTCACCACCAAACCCGATGGACGCGGGACCGGACTTGGACTTAGCCAGGTTTATGGCTTCGTCAAACAATCCGGTGGGCACATTCGGATCGAGAGCGAAGCTGGTGAAGGGACAAGCGTCCATCTTTTTCTGCCGCGTGTGCAGAAGCAGTAACCAGGCTCTGCCGGTATCGTCTTTGCATTGGGTATCGCGGAAGTGACGTGGCCAGTCCGCCAAAGCAATCCCGTAGAGCGACATAATGGGTGGTTAGCGGCCGCTTTAGAGATAGGGTGCAGAGGGTACACGGGCTTTTCCCCTTTATCCTTTTTTCTCCCGGCCGCGCCACCGTCTATTATCGGCGGCTAGGCCGCTATCACCTTCTGAGCGGGTTAGCGATGGAGTGCCTTGGACGGTGAAAACGATTCCGGCATCCTCAAACGCTTTGCGGATGGCGGCGATGTTGTGGGGACGCGGTTTCCTGTATCCGTTCTCAAAAGCGCTGATCACCATCTCGCTAAGATTGGCCTTGGCGGCAAGTCGCACACGCGGCCAGTTCAATAGGGCTCGTGCTGCTCTGACTTGATCTGCTGAGAGTACGGTTCGGCTGTCCATAGCCAGTCGAACATTTAGTATCGCTAAACTGTTCCTCTTGACCTTCTGCGATTTCTAACGGTGTGAGGCCGGCCTGTCGCAAGCCGTCATCGATTGTAGCTGCAACCTTTCGGACGGTTGTTACCTCGGCTCCAACAAGACGTGCTGCCTGCATTCTTGCTTGGAGATCAGCCAAGCGGGCAACCAGGGCTTGCGTCCTCTCGAGTTCAGGGTTCGTCATGTTCATTGTCCAGCTGAGTGGCAATTTGAATTTGTCCGGCTGAGTAGCGTTTGAATGCACACACTCGCCACCCAAGGGTGGCGAGCGTGGGTTCGTTCGAAATCTCAGTCGTAAACTTTCACGATCTTGCGGGTGCCCGGATCGACCAGGACCGTGCGGTTGTCGACCACCACGTAACGGTATTTGACGTTCGGGACCTCGTGGATCTCCACAGTTTCCGGCAGAGCTGTCCCGACGTTCAATTCCACGCCGGGAAGGTTCACCGAAGCTAAGGGCTGCTTCTTGACATACTCACGGATGACCGTGTCCTGTTCCGGCTGGATGATAATGTCGTCAGCGGCGGCGGAGCCGATCCCCGCCAAGAGCAACATGGCTGCGGCGGTGTTCACAAAGTGCATCTTCATATCTTCTCTCCTGCAAGGACCGGCACACGACGATCATCGTCCCGCACTGCCCGGCAACCAACTTTGAACCGGGGTAAACGTTCCCGCCTACGCACCTTTGTCTAATCCGATTGGTCTAAAGTCCGACCGTACAACGCAATGGTCTTACCTTTGGACTAGGCGGAACGGATTAGGGCTTCAGGTTGTTGGTTCTCCACAATGGGAGAGCACAAATGGATCAAAGTGTTGGCCAGGCGCGATGGTTGCTCGCACCGATTTTTGCAACGGCCGTTACCTTTCTGGTAATGGCGGTCGTCCTTAGCTGACATGTCTTGGATCGGCGCAGCCAGGTCCCTTCCTGCGCTGATAGGATTCGCGAGTTGCTTGAGCGGCTGGCGAAACCTCTATTTTACCGTGCGCTGGGCCTGCTCCTTCAGCAGGCGGGGCGCTTCGTTCATCTCATGTAAGTTGGGAGGTTTACTATGGATCGGCGATCCTTTTTGACAGCGATATTTGGCGTTGCAGGGGCAGCAGCCTTTGCAGGCGCGGTCCGGCCTATCAACGCATTGGCCGGTGTTCCAGCGGCCAAAAGCGGCATTCTCGAAGAACTCGACGCGCCAGACGCCTTCGACAACGAAGGTACTCACGCGGAAGTGGAGCCGGTCAACCATCGGCGCTACTACGACCAAGATTACGACCCAGACTACGACCCAGATTACTACCACCGGCGCCGCCGCCGCCGGCGGGGCTGGAGAAGAGTCTGCCGTAGTTACTGGCGACACGGGCGCCGTCGGGTCCGGTGCTATCGCCGACGTGGTCCTTCGGTCGTCTTGCGATTTTAGCTAGTCGGCTGCTTCTGCCCATGGCCCGTTCCGGCTGACGTGCTGAGAACGGGCCGGTACGATTCCTTTTTCGTGGCAAACGCAATCCATCTGAGGGCACTCATCAGCAGCGCCGATGGACCTGACTTACAGCTTGGTGGTGTCGCTGTGGTGCGCCAGGAGCGGTCTGACGATCCCTCTTGTGCAGCCCTTCGGCTGCCGCCAGCCTGGGAAAGCTTTTCGGAACGTTTGGTTCTGGCCGTTAGGCCACGGGGCCAAGCTCAGCCATCAGGACACCCCGCAAGCGATGAGCAGCGGGGCCTGGTAAGGCCCGGCGACCTCCTTTTGACATACGGGGAGAAACCAAGAAGGGCGCCGAGCCTTACCGGCGCTGCTTTGAGGCAGACGACGCCGGACGAGATGAGAGTAGGCGATCATGCTAATTTCTGCGGACCATGCGAATGAGGGAAAGCCGTGTGCGATTCTTCGCTATCTAGCCACGAACCTCTGCCTTTCGGACATGGCGGTCCGTCGCTCGATCGATGATGAAGAACGCCTGATGTAGCTGCTCGACTTCGTAGAGCCCGACCCGGATCTCGAACCCTGTCTGGCCAGTGGCATCGAAGTCACCGGGACCAATGACAGGGAAGGCGACGACGATGGCGAAGCGGACGACGAGCGCGATGCCAACGATGCCGATTATGGCTCCATAGAGGGAGGGCAAGGCCTATAATTGTCCGGTCGAGAATGAATATTCCGCTGCCTCACGGTGGACTGGCTTCAGTTTTTGTGCGGCACGATGTAGCGACTGCTCACCGCACCCGCCCCTGTGCCCCGCGTGACGACAATCGTGCTATACCCGGCTGGAACGGAACCTGTAGCGGAGGGGTCGATCGAACTGCATCGCCCGACGACCCGTTGGGAGCGCCCTCGAGCCTCACGGCTAACGCCAACTGGCATGTGTCAAGGATCCGAACATGGCCGGTGATGTATCGAGTGGCTTGCAGACTCCCTGGGCGGGACTGCAAGAAAGCAAAATCATCACAGCTGCAGTTGCCGGATCCATTCGTGAAGCTCCGTTGTTCGACGAGCCTCAACGCAGAATAGCGAGCTTTGTTTCGTCGGTGCTAAAATACGAGTTTTCTGGTCTGGCTCACGGTGGCGGGCTTTTCATTGTCACAGCTTTCGCCTCTCAATTGTCCCGATCCCGAACGGTAAAACAGCCATCCGACGAGACACACCGAGGGGATTGCAATGGCCAGAAGGATGCCGCCGGCAATGTTCACCATCAACATGAAATCCATCGGACCTCTCCCTCTTATATGCCGACAGTCGGAAACTCGTGAAATCAACATGGGTGAACAGGTTGCGAACATGCTGCTACGGTTTTTGCAGAGCCACGACATGAGACGAGACGGACCAGCAGGACAGGGACTAGCTCTCGTCGCAACAAATTGACAGACAAGGACTGGACGGAGTCGAACGGCAAGGGCAGGGACGCCATCAAGCGAATTTCAAAACAGATGCCTTGGCCGACGGGTAATCGCTGATAAGATCAAGGTATGCCCTGAGGTGACGTCACAAGGCAGTGTGCTTGGGTGTCGATCGGGCGGGCGGGTCGGAGAGGAACGGCAAATTCGGTGATGTCGCAATCGTCGGCATCACGAGCCCGCTGTATGGCGCTTAGAGCTTCGAACTCCCGCTTCGGCGCGGTGTCCATTTCATTGCCGGAGCAAGTTCGTGACCTTGAGAACAGCTAATCGGGCGTCGAAAGAGCGTCAGCATGGCGACGCCGCAGGCTGGACGCGCCGCCGCCCCAAGCGAGGATGCTGTCTAAAGGCTGGTGATTTCGCCAGTGCACAGGGCGGGGATTCTGGCTACGCACAACTCAGACGCTGTCATGACGCATACCGGGTTGGCCGGGCGTAGCGGCTTCGAGGCCGCCGATTATAAGTATTCTCGCCCTGTGGCTGCCGATTCTGCGATTAAAGGACTGGAGGAATGGGCATGGGGGAGAAAGGCCGCTATTCTAAGCCTCATTGACGCTCGATGCAGGAATAACGAGATCACGGAGTAGGAACATCGCATGCTCTGCGGCGGAGGCTGACATTGGCGAAATTCACACCCACTCAACGACAAGCGCCCATCCGCTGTCCCGATGGACGGTGGATAGAGTTTTGGTGCCATGAGCCAAACCCACACATTACAACCGTCATCTATCCGCTTCCCGGTACAGCCGCGGCTCGTGCCGGCGATCAAGGCGGCGCGTTATCTCCACCTGACGCTACGGGAATTCATGGAATTGCTGCCCGCGTTGCAGGATCAAGGCTTTCCCAAGGCCTGCCCAATCACCGGCAACTACGACATGGTTGCGATCGGCGCCTGGCTCGATCGACGCTCGGGTCTTGCAGGATCGGGATCGGGCGCGCAGTCTAGCATTGACATTGCAAGAGCGAGGCTGGCGACCCTTGGGTAAGATCAAGTTGAAGCACTACGTCATCCGTAAGGGCAAATACGGCTACTGGCTGCCGACGCCGACAATGATCGAAGCTGGATTCAGATGCATTTCCTGTGGAATCGACGGGCCTGAGGCCTGGACGATAGCCCGGGAGTGGGAAGACCGCTGGCAGGAACTCCGCAAGGGCAGGGAGCCGTCGCGCCTGCATGTATGGCCAAAGGATTCCATCGGCGACGCCTTTGCACGCTACCGCCGCATGGATGCATGGAAGCGCAAGCCACCGCGCACCCGCGAGGATTGGGAGCGCGGCTGGACCTTCATCGAGCCGTACTTCGCCGACCTGCCGCCAGCCGACATCACCCTCGAGCTGCTCGACGACTGGTATGGCCGTCTGCTGCGGGTCAAAGGTGTCGACATCGCCTACCGTGCCGTAAAGACGTGGCGTTCGCTCTACAATGTCATGGCCGGCATGAAGCTATGCCCGCCCGGCTCCGACCCATCGCAGGCGATCCGCCGCCAGACGCCACCACCGCGCCACCAGACCTGGACGGCAGGCGAGGCGGTGCGCATGGTCAAGTGCGCCTGGCGCGCCGGCTACCGCGGACTGGCCTGCATCATCGCCGTTGCGTGGGACACGAGCTTCTCACCCCTCGACGTGCGCACGCTCACACCGGCGCAGGCAATGCAGACAGCGCAGGAATGGGGTTTCCTGATTGCACGCAGCAAGAGTGGCGAGGCGGCTTTCGGCACGCTGTCGTTACGCACGCAACGCCTGGTGCTGGCCTATGTCGAATCACTAGGCGTCACCCTGCTCGACGATGCGCCGATCTTTCGCTCGCGCGGTTTCGCGCCGGGCCCGAAGGGCGGCCGGCCGCGCGCCGGCGTGCCTTACACGAAGGATTCTCTGGTCGACGACTTTGCCGATCTGCGCACGCTGGTGTTCGGGACATCGGAGAAGCGGCGGCTGATGGACATGCGGCGTTCCGGCGCGGTCGAGGCGAATGCCGGAGGCGCGTCGGTCGAGGCAATCTCGGCCAAGATGGGCAATTCGATCGACGGGAACAAGGCGCTGCAGAAGACCTATATGCCGGTCAATCTGGCCGCCGTCCGCTCAGCTGACGCCAGCCGCCGCAAGGGCAGAACGCTGCTTGGCCTGGAACGGAACGAATACAGAAAGTTGAAACTCTCCGGAGAATGAGAGTTGAAACTTTTCAAGGGGCGGTAGCTAACCCCTTGAAATTAATGGCGCGAGTGACGGGGCTCGAACCCGCGACCTCCGGCGTGACAGGCCGGCACTCTAACCAACTGAGCTACACCCGCGCATTGGACGAGCACGTGTCAGCTGTGTTCGTCGTTGGGGCGGTGGATAAGGGGTTCGCCACCGGGTGTCAAGCGCAGCTGGACAGCATAAACGCAAACAGGAGAAGGTTTTTTGACGGGCGGCACTTTGCCCGCGAAAACCACTGTGCGGCTAAGCTCGCAGCTGTTCATTTGGCCTTGCGAAGCCGGTTGCGACCGCTTAAAGGTCCGGCCGGAGCGGGCGATTAGCTCAGTTGGTAGAGCGCTTCGTTTACACCGAAGATGTCGGCGGTTCGAGCCCGTCATCGCCCACCACTCAATTTCTTGATAAATCGGTGCTTGCCCGGAGTTACGGTCTCATATCCGGTTGTATGCGTTGTCGGCATTCTGCTTCCTGGCCTTGTCGCGTTCGAAAGGGGTGACGCAGACCAAGTCGCTCTCGAACGCTTCACGCCAGACGTAGCCGTCGCGGCAGGTGCTGTCGCCGTAAGGTCCGCCGGTCGGCGAACGATTGTTGCGGGCATTGGCATTCTGCGCCTGCACCTCGCCGTAGTCGGCAGGACTCACGCACACGCTGTCGCCGAAGATCGCCGATCGCCAGACGAATCCTTCCTTGCACCCTTTGGCCTCGATCGCTGCGGGCTCGATAGGCGACGGCAAAGGGGAGGGCCTCGGCCACAACGCCACCGTTGTCCCGCCGATGCCGAGCGCGATCATCGCGACCAGCCCGTACAGCAGCCAGAGCCTCGGCCGCCGCGCCGCTGGCTTCGCTATCGCCGACGCAATCGCCGCCATATCGTCGTTGAAGCGCTCGTGGCGGACCTCCATGGCTTGACGCTTGGCCAGGTCCTGCAGATCGGGTGGCAAGGCGCTTTTCTTTGGCATGCTGGCGCCGTTGACGAGCACGGGGATGACGCGCACCCCAGCCTGGAGTGCCGTACGGATCTCCTTGCGCACGAAGTCGTCGGGGGACTCCAGCCGAACCTGGCCCTGCTCATCGGTAAGCGCGGCCCACTGCGGCCCCACGATCGCCAGCATGATTTTGCAGCTGGCCAAACTGCGGGCAAGCGCCACCTCAAAGTCATCGCCGGGGTTGAGCTTGTCGACGTCCATGAAGATGGATGCATCAGGAAGCGCGCGGTTCAGATTATCGTAGACGCGGCCCGCCACGCCGGAATCGGTCTGCCGTCGGTAGTTGATGAATACGTCGCCAAGCAAGGCCTGCCTCTTCCCACATCAACGAGAAGGCCCCAAAATAGCATGAGCGGTGACCTCGCAGCTAGTCTGGCGATAGACTGGCCATTACTGCGGGTGCAGTCCGTTTCATGTCTCGCCAGAGGACACATGCACCGGCCCTTCGCGTCGCACGGTGGACTAAGTACAAGAGGCCATTACGGCGCGTCGCCAAAGCGGAATATGCACAAATGTCTTCCGTCTGGATGGCAGCTGCAGAGCAAGTTCGACCCACGCCCGCGACGATCGGCTCCGCCACTTCTTCCTGTTTCGGCTCGCAGATGCGGGCAAGCGTGTACTTGTCGACGTTGTTCGCATACGGCTTCGATATCGGCGTAGGTGCCGTGTCACCGTGCCGCGATAAGGGTTCACAGCGGTCGAGTTGACGATAGCGTTCTCAGCGAAGATGTCGGCGGTTCGAGCCCGTCATCGCCCACCATATCCGGCCCGCATATCCCGAATACCGGGCGCGGCCGCAATGAGCCGCACCCGCCGTTCTTTCCTGGCGCGCTAGTCTATCGCTTGACGTAGCAGTTCTTCTTCACGCGGCGGATGGGATCCTCGCCAAAGGCGTCGACGCTGCATGTGACGCCGTTCCTGAATACGCCCTGGACGTACTGGCCACGCGCCCCGTATCTCACCACTTTGCGGCCACGGAACTCGCAGAACCGCCCCTCCGAGGCGCAGGCCACCCATCTGCCGCGGCCCTGGCCGTAATCATTATCGCCGTAATTGTCATCATTGCCGTAATTGTCGTCGTCGTTGTCACCATAATCATTACCGCTATCGCGCCTCGCAATATAGCAGGCTTTGTCGCGGCCGGGCGCCGGGTCGCCGAAGACGCGATTCGAGCAAGGCACGGAACGACGATCGAAGAAGCGGGAGGTGGTCTGGCCGCGCGCGCCGTAGACCACTTCCGAGGGGTAGGGCAGGCGGCACGTGCCGCCTTCATCGGCGCATTTCTGCATGCGCTGGGCCGACGCGGTGGCGGGGAAAAGGATAGAAACTGACGAGGCCAGGCCGACCAGGCAAATGAATGTAAACGTCATCCGGATCAAAGCAGTGAAGGTTTTTGACATGATTTTGTCTCCCGTTCGATTCGACCAGCATGGTACAGCTGCCTTGTTAAATGCACGATGAATGAAAGCCCTCGCGGAGGCAGCACAATGATCGACCATCCACGGCGGCTGATGTTACAGCTGCTATTGGCATTGGCAATCTCTGGTATTGGGCGCTTCGCCTATGCGGGGAATGTGGGCGACGGCGTCGACCAGCCCGCCGCCAAGGCAGCCTTGCTCAAGGCCTATCCCGGCCTTTTCACCATTTCGGGCAATGTCCTGACCTGGACCGACGGCACCACCATGGTGTGGAACGACGGCAAGGCGCGCGACGCCGACGCGCTGCTTGAGAGCCCCGACATCGAAGACATGTTTCGCTACGTCTATCCCAGAGCAGCCGAGGGCGCGCTGGTCCCGGCGGAGGATTTCGATCCCGGCCGTATCCGCAATGAACCTTTCTTCGAGAAGCTCTACGGGGCAAGTGCCGCCGAGGTGGGCAAGCACATCGCCAACGTCAAATGGTTGCCGAAGCTCGGCAAGAAGACCGTGCAGGTTACCAAGGTGTTTGGCATCAACGACCGGCTGGGCAAGGTCTCCGCTGCGCTTGAGGCGATGCCCGCGGAGCTGAGCCGTTACGGGCTCAAGCCCGGCGGCGGCTTTGTCTGGCGGCCCATCGCCGGCACGGACCGGTTGAGCGTCCACTCCTTCGGGGCGGCCTTCGATATCAATGTCGGCTTCTCCGACTACTGGTACAACAACAGGAACAAAACCAACCCGAAGGCCCCCATTCCCTTCAAGAACCGGATCCCGCTGGAAATCGTGGAACTGTTCGAGAAAAATGGCTTCATCTGGGGCGGGCGCTGGTATCACTACGACACCATGCATTTCGAGTACCGGCCTGAATTGCTGCTTTACAAGAAATCCGGCTGATCACGGCGGCAGCAGCCGGAAATCCTTGCCTTCGGGCAGCAACTGGCCGCCGTCGACGACGATGGTCGTGCCGGTGATGTAGCTGGCATCGTCCGAGGCGAGGAACAGGAAGGCGTTGGCGACGTCGCGCGGGCTGCCGAGGCGTCCGAGCGGGATCGAATCCTCCATGTTCTTGATGTAGGCGGCGCCCCGATGCAGCTCGATCGCTTCGGTCAGGATGTTACCGGGCTCGACGCCGTTGACGGTGATGCCGTAGCCGGAAAACTCCAGCGCCGCGGATCGGATGAAGCCGTTGATGCCGGCCTTGCTGGCGGCGTAATGGCCGTGGCCGGGGCTGGTGACGTGCGGACCGGTGATCGACGAGGTGTAGAGCATGCGCCCGTAGCCCTGCGCCTTCATCGGCGCCAGCGCTGCCAGCGTGGCGTTGAAGGTGCCGCGCAGATTGACGGCCATCACCCGGTCCCAGTCGTCCGGGCTGGTGTTCTCGATGAGCTGCCAGGGATAGATGCCGGCATTCTGCACGATGATGTCGAGACGACCGTGGCGGCTCAGCGCCAGCGCAACCGCGGCTTCTGCGTCGGCAATTTGCGAAATGTCGGTTCGGATGAAGGCAGCGCCGAGTTCGTCCGCGGTCGCCTGGCCGGCCTCGGCCTCGCTGTCGGCCAGGACCAGCTTGGCACCTTCCTCGGCAAAGCGCTGCGCAATGCCTTTGCCGATGCCGCGTGCGCTGCCGACGATAAGCGCGACCTTGTTCTCAAGCCGTCCTGTCATGCCAGCCGTCTCCTATGCCAGTCTTTGGCGAATGGTTTGCTTGAAGGCGTCGAGCAGCACGGCGGCGAGCACCAAAAGGCCATGGATCACCTGGGTGAAATTCGCCGGCAGGCCCATCAGGTTGATTGCCGTGTTGATGGAGGAGAGCAGCAGCACGCCGGCATAGACGCCGGGCAAGGTGCCGACACCGCCTTTCAAGCTGACGCCGCCGATGACGACCGCGGCAAAGGCGTTGAACAACAGCCCGGTGCCGAGATTGGCGGTGGCGCCCGAGGTGCGGATGGCGAGCAGCCAGCCGGCGAGGCCGGCAATGGCGCCGGCAAGTACGAAGGCGATGATCAGATTGCGGTTGACGCGGATGCCGGCGCGGAAGGTCGCTGTCTCGTTGCCGCCGATCATCACGAGGTGGCGGCCGAACGGCGTCTTGGCCATGATCAGCGAGAACAGGACGAAACAGGCGACGGCGATCCAGGCGGTTAGCGGCAGGCCGGCCAGCCGCTGGATGCCGAACCAGCGGATGGCCGGCGCCAGATCCTGTGCCGAGCGGCCGCCGGAAATCACCAGCACCAGGCCGCGCACCCAGATGTAGGACGCCAGCGTAATGATAAAGGCGCTCATCTTCACCTTGACCACCAGATAGCCGTTGAAGGCGCCGATGAGGCCGCCGACGGCGAGCGCAACCAGCAGCGAAACCGGAACCATCAGCCACTGCGGATTGAGCTGTATGCCCATGCCGATGCCCGACGAGCAGAACAGGATGCCGACGGTCATGGCGCTGAGTGCGGCCACCGATTCTACCGACAGGTCCATATGGCCGGCAATGATGACCAGCGACAGGCCGATCGACATCACGCCGAGAACGCTCGAGGCCTCGATGATGTTGGCGAAGATGCCGAGCTGGAAATAGTTGGGGACGAAGATGGAAAAGACAACCAGCACAAAGATCAGCATGAACCAGACGAGGTTGTCGAGGACGAACTCCAGGGCTTTGCGGCTGCGCGGGTTCATGGGCTGATCCGGTTGGCGCCCCCGAGAAAATCAGGCTGAGAAATCAACTCGATTTCGTCGGGTTCAGGCGCGGGTTTAGGTTCGCCACGGCGTCCTGGACGCGGCGTCGTGAAGGGCAGGCTCCGGGCCGCAATGGCCCGGAGCGCTTCGCTAGGCGACTATTCGACAGACTTGATCGTGTCCGTCGGCGGCTTCTGGTTGCCCCAGAAGGCCGGATTGTCGACGTTTTCCTTGGTGATGGCGGCGCCCGGGATCTTGATGTTGGGGCCCCAGCTCTCCTTGGTCACGGTCGACTTCAAGCCGAGCACGTCATACTCGCCAGGCTTGATTTCCTGCTTGCCGGCGATCTTGTCCATGAACATGGCGACGGCTGCGGCCTGCGCGTAGAGCGGTTGCTCGACTTCGACATTGAGCCAGCCCTTGCGGATCAGGTCGAGACCGACCGGAGCGCCGTTCGAGCTCATCAGCATGACGTCGCCCGGCTTCTTGCCGGCGGCCTCGAGCGAGGCGACGGCTGCAACCGAGAGGTGCGCGGCATGGCTGAAGATCAGGTCGATGTCGGGGTTGGCGAGCATCTGGTCGGCAACGATCGTGCCGGCGTTGCTGGCTTCCCATTGCATGGCCGGCAGCGAGATGATCTTGACGTCAGGAAACGCCTTCAACTTCTCCTCGAAACCCTTCTGGATGTCGAGCGTGTAGGGATCGCCGGGATCGCCCAGCACCTGCAGAATCTTGCCCTTCACCGAGCCGTTCTTGGCGGTCAGAAGCTTTTGCGCCTGGTCGGCGGCGACGTAGCCGATCTCGACCGTGCCCGCGACCGACGTGAAGTCGGACGGGGTCGAGGTGATCTGGCGGTCGAACTCGACCACCGGGATGCCGGCCGCGCGGGCGGCTTCGATAGACGGCTTCAAGGCGTTGAAATCGACGGCGGCCAGGATGATCGCCGCCGGCTTCAGCGCGATGACGTCGTTCATCTGCGATTGCTGCGCGTCGGTCTTGTTGTCGGCGTTGAGTGTTTTCACCTCATAGCCGACCTGCTTGAGGAACAGCTCCAGCGCGCTCACCGAGCCGGTCTGGAATTCATCGAGCAGGGTCGGAACCATATAATAGACGATGCCCTTGGTCTGGGCCAATGCCGGCGTGAGCGAGGCAAGAGCCAGTGCCAGGATACCGAAGACAAGAACCAGTATTCGCTTCATGTCGTTCGCTCCTCTTTTATACCGGACCCCTCTTTTGTCCCTCAACTTGCCGGTCCGGCACCGGCAAGCGTCTCACCGGTGATCATGTTGATCACCGCATCGGGACTTGTTTTGTTGCGTGCGACATCGCCGGCCACGACGCCTTGCCGGATCACCACGATCCGGTCGGCGACCTGGAAGGCCTGTTGCATGATGTGGGTGATGATCACGACGCCGATGCCCTGGTTGGCCACCTGGCGGATCATCTCGAGGCCGCGCCTGGTCTGCTCGACGCCGAGTGCCGCGAACGGCTCGTCCAGCAGCACCAGCTTGCCGCCCCAGTGCACGAAGCGGTTGAGCTCGATGGCCTGGCGTTGGCCGCCCGAGAGATGCTCGACATTGGTGCGCAGCGACGGGATGCGGGTGCCGGCACTTGCCAGCGCCTTGCCGACCACGGCCTCCATGGCGCGCTCGTCGAGGATGGGGACACCGAGAACCTTGCGGGTGATTTCGCGGCCCATGAAGAAATTGGCGACGACGTCGACATTGGTGCAGAGCGACAGGTCCTGGTAGACGGTCTCGATGCCGGCAGCCTTGGCCTCGGCCGGCGTTTTCGCCAGGAATTCCTTGCCCTCGAACAGCATGCGGCCGGAACTGGGTTCGAGGCCGCCGGCGATGATCTTGACCAGCGTCGACTTGCCGGCGCCATTGTCGCCGAGCAGCGCCACGACTTCGCCCTTGCCGATCGAGAAGCTGATGCCTCTCAGCGCATGGATGGCGCCGTAATTCTTGGTGACGTTTTCGAGTACCAGCAGCGGTTCGGTCATGCCGCCACTCCCTTGCTGTGCATGAGGTCGGACCGGCGCTCGCGCTCGGCGATGAACATCTGGCCGAAGCGCGGCGAAAGCACACCGGACACTGCAAGGGCGGCAGCGCCGCGCAGCACCGAATGCTTGCCGCCGGTCGCCACCGTCACGCGCGGTGTCTTGCGGTCGCGCCGCGCCGAGACCGAATTGGGAAGCTGTCCCGCCGCGCCGACCAGCTTTTCCAGGAGGTCGGTGGGGGCGAGCCCGCCGAGGATGACGGTTTCGGGGTCGAATACATTCTCGATTGTGACGATGGCGTTGCGGAAGATCGGCGCGATCTCGGCCACCCAGGCGGCGTCGCTGATGTTGCGGCGGCGACGTGCTTCTAGCGAGAGATACCGTTCGAGGCAGCCGCTGTTACCGCATGGGCAAGGCTCGCCACCGGGAACGGCAGGGATGTGTCCGATTTCGCCGGCATTGCCCCAGGCGCCGCGCATCACCGCGCCGTCATGCACGATGACGCCGCCGAGGCCGACGCCGAAATAGAGGTAGTAGTATTCGGAATAACCGGAGCCGAGACCGTAAAGCCGTTCGCCCATGGCCGCCGCCGCCATGTCGGTTTCGAAGAAGGCCGGCAGCCCGGTCGACGCCGCCAGCCGTTCCGGCAGCGCGACATCCTTCCAGCCGGCCATGGTCGTCGGGCCGACGAAGCTCATCGACTCCACGCCGAACGGTCCAGGCAGCGCCATGCCGATGCCGAGCACGCGTCCGCCGGGCCGCAGCGCGGTCAGCTCGGGCACCATCGCGCCGATCAGCTCGAAGGCATGGTCGGGCGTCGCATGCGGCGCCTCGCGATGCATGCTCTCGATGACATCGCCGCTGAGATTGATGAGCGCCGCGTCGATCCCCAGCGGGGTGAGGTGGACGCCGACGGCATAGCCGCCCTCGGGGTTGATCCTGAGCGTCGCCGGCGGCAACCCGCGTCCGCGCGGCTCTTCGCGCAGCGACAGCACATAGCCATGCTCTTCGAGTTCGCGAACGATGGTCGATACGGTCTGGACGGTGAGGCCAACGCGGCCGGCAATGTCGCCGCGAGCTATGGGACCGTGAAGGCGGATGGACTCCAGCACGATGCGCCGGTTGTAAGGCCGCCCGAACTCCTGATTGGTTCCCCGCAGTGCCATGTCCCGCGCCCTTTAGGAAGGCTAAGACTTGCACAGGCAATTTATTCAGTCAAATGGAATTCAAAAATAATTCGGAATGGTTCCCAGACGCGGTGCAGGACCTGTCCCATGCGCCGCGCTGGCCGATTGCAGCCGGGCTGAAACCACCGCAATGGTGAATGACGTCAGGCGGGCGCGGGGCTCGCCCGACCAGTGATCCAGCAGGAAAACCGATGATCGAATTGCCTTTTGCGCGCGATGAGTACCAGCGGCGGCTCAAGAAGATCCGCGCCGAGATGGCGGCGCGTGGGCTGGAACTGCTGGTCGTCAACGATGTCGCCAACCAGCATTACATCACCGGCTATGACGGCTGGTCGTTCTACACGCCGCAGGTCGTGCTTGTCCCGATCGAAAACGAGGCCGAGCCGGTCTGGATCGGCCGCGCCATGGATGCGGCAGGCGGCTTGCTGACGGCCTGGATGAAGCCGGAGAATGTGGTCGGCTTCCCCGAGGACCACGTGCAGCGCGCCGATCGCCATCCGATGGACTGGATAGCGGCCTGCATCGTCGCCAAGGGCTGGGGCGCGAGACATATCGGCATCGAGCTCGAAGCTTATTATTTCTCGCCGAAGGCGCATGCCCGGCTGGTCGCTGGCCTGCCCAATGCGAAATGGCACGACGCCGATCTCCTGGTGAACTGGATCCGCGCCGTGAAATCCGCTCCGGAAATTGCCTACCTGCGCAAGGCGTCGACCTTGGCTGAAGCAGCTGTTGCGCGGGCCTTCGAAGTCATCGCGCCAGGTGTGCGCGAATGCGATGCGATTGCCGCGATCCAGGCGGCGCAGATCGCCGGCAGCCCGGACTTCGCCGGCGACATCACGGCACTGCCGCCGACCATCCTCGGCGGCGAGAATGCATCGGCTCCGCACATCATGTGGAGTGACCGGCGGTTCGGAAAGGACGAGACGATTGCGCTCGAACTTGCCGGCGTCTGCCGCCGCTATGCCGCAGGCCTCGCCCGAACGATGCAGCTCGGCAAGACGCCGGCCCGTGTCGCCGACACCGCAAAGGCGGTGATCGAAGGCATGGATGCGGTGCTCGACGCGGTCAGGCCGGGGACCACAGCCGAAGCGGTCGAGGCCGCATGGCGCAAGGTTATCCAGCGCTACGGGCTGAAGAAGGAATCGCGCATCGGCTACTCCATTGGCGTCGCTTATCCCCCGGATTGGGGCGAGCACACGATCAGCCTGCGGCCCGGCGACAAGACCGCGCTGCAACCCGGCAACGTCCTGCACTCCATTCTTGGCATGTGGATGGATGGCTGGGGCATCGAGATCAGCGAGACCATTCTGGTGACCGAGACCGGCCATGAGACGCTGACCAAATTCCCGCGAGACATCCATGTCAAATCCTGACCGGTCAGCCACGACGGACGCCACCGCGACCCGCCTGACGCATCTGCTCAATATTGGATCGTCCGGCGCTCGATCAGCACCACAAGACAAAACAGGACGATCGACAGGCCCGATGACAGCACGATCGCCGCGTAGAGGCGGTCCGACTGGTAGTTGAAGGACGCCTGGATGATCAGCGCGCCAAGTCCTTGGTCGGAGCCGATCCATTCGCCGACAATGGCGCCGATCACGGCGGTGGCCGAGGCAATCCTCAGCGATGAGAACAGCATCGGCAAAGCGCGCGGCAGCCGCAGGCTCCAGAACGTGACGCCGGAGCACGCGATGTCGGATTGCCAAACAACAGGATAGTACAACGGGTGAAGGAGGCGGGGGCGTGCAACCAGCCGCCTGGCTTGACCCTACAGATACTGCTCGACCTTCTTGCCGACGGTCAGGAAGCGCAGCGGGTCGATGGCCTCGCCATTGTGGCGGACTTCGTAGTGCAGGTGCGGGCCGGTCGAACGGCCGCTGCTGCCGGTTTTGCCAATGATGTCGCCGGCTGCGAGTTTTTGGCCGACGGCAACGTCGATCTCGCTCAGATGGCCGTAGCGCGTGGCAAAGCCGTTGCCGTGATCGACCTCGACCATGCGGCCATAGCCGCCGTTCCAGCCGGCCTTGGTAACGATTCCGGCCGCCGTGACCTTGGCTGCCATGCCGACCGGCGCGCGGAAATCCATGCCCGAGTGCAGGGCAGCGGTGCCGAGGATGGGGTCAGTGCGCACGCCGAACGGGCTGGTGACGGAGTGGCCCGGCGCCGGGTTGGCGAGCGGCAGCCGCCGCGCCTCTTTCTTCAACTGGTCGAGCGTATCCAGCGCCTCGTCCAGTTCCTTGACCTTGCTGTCGAACATCATCGAGCTGTCAAGCGGGATCAGCGGTCCGCCGACATCGCTTTCGTTTTTGCCGAAATCACTGTCGACCGGCAGACCGGCCGCTTCCAGCGCCTGGGTGATGGCATCGGCGTTCTTGTAGGCGTTGTCGGCCAGGGTTTCGATGCGGGTGAGTTGCTGGCTTTCGATAGCCTTCAGTGAATCATTGATCGAGACGAACAATTTGTCGGCACGGTCCGCAGCCGTTTCGCTGGGCAGCGGATCGGAACGTGTCGACCACAGCGAGAATGGCCTGGTGTCGCCCGAACCAAGGCTGGCGACCGAATAGGCGAGTGGCTCGCCGCCAGTCAGTTCGGCATGTTCGTCGGGTTTTGTTGTCGCTGCGGCATCAGCGGTTGGCGGCGTCCCGACCTCGTTTTCGGCCCGCTCGAGAATCGGGCCGAGGCGGCCATGGCGCTGGCTGAGCTGGCTCTGCCGCTCGATCAATTCGCTGACCTTGGTCTCCATCAGTTTCTGGTCGAGAAGCTGGCGGCTGGTGATGCGGTCGACCTGCGCGCGAAGCGCCGAGATGCGATCCTCATAGGCCTGCTGCATGCGCGCCTGCCGGGCCGTGGTGGCGCCGATCAGATCGTCGCGCAGCACGAGATAGGAGGTCGCCAAGAGATAGCCGATGGCGATCGCCGCCAGTGCCGAGCCGAGAAAGGCGACGAGCCACGGCCGGATGGTGAAATGTCGTATTTCATTGCCCCGCGCAATGATGACCGTATGCGGCTCCTTGCGCCTGCCGAAGACCGCTGACTGACCGGTTAGGTTCACGGGACCAAGCTTTCGTTACGACACCAACGAAGCCCGATTACACATTATTAGGGTTAACAAAGTTTTGCCGTTCGCGGGCGCGCTAGTGACCAACGGTGTCAGCCAACCGCATATATGTCTTATGCCCCTAATGCACTGCGCGGCGTTGGCCAGATCGGTGGCGCCTCAGAGCGCGCGGACCGCCTCCAGCACTGCTTCGGCATGGCCTTTCACCCGGACCTTGCGCCAGATCCCGGCGATCCGCCCGTCCTTGCCGATCAGGAACGTCGCCCGCTCGACGCCCATATAGTTGCGGCCATACATCGTCTTTTCGACCCACAGATTGTAAGCCTCGATCACCTTGCGCTCCTCGTCGGCAACCAGGTCGACGGTGAGATCGTATTTGGTTTTGAACTTGTCGTGCTTCTTCACGCTGTCCGGCGACAGGCCGATCACCACGGCGCCGGCCTTTTCGAACTCCGGCTTCAGCTGCGAAAAGCTGATCGCCTCATTGGTACAACTTGTGGTGTCGTCCTGCGGATAGAAATAAAGTACAACGGGCTTCCCCCGCATCGAGGCAAGGCTGATCGAGCCGCCGCCGTCGCGCGGAAGATCGAATTGCGGCGCAACGTCGCCAACGTCGAGATCAGCCATATCGATGCCCTTGTTTGAGGTTACGCGGCCCTAAATCAAAGAGATAGAGCATGATGTCTGGACAAACGGAAACCGTTTGTCCGAGAAAACCGCCTCACACTTTTCGGCATCATGCTCTAGCCTGCGTCGTTATAGTGTCGGGCGGGGATTCGTCCACGATCGAATTCGCACAACGGAAAATTGCGTGGATCAGGAAGAACCGCAGCACGAGAAAATCCGGTTCAGGCGTGACGAGATCACCGACCTGGGGGCTTTCCCGTCCGCTTGCCGCGTGCCGCCGCTCGGCAAGGCACGGATCGGCCGCGGCTTTCGCATCCTTGCCCGGCTGTTTGCCGGCATTGGAGCCCTTGTGCTGCTGGCGGCGGCCGCCGTCTACGTCATCGGCGCCACCGGCATCGGCAGCGAACGGCTGCGGTTGGAAGCCGAAACGGCGATCGAGAAACTGGCCGGTTTCGACGTCAAAGTCGCCGTCGGTCCTGCCAGCCTGACACTTGACGGATCGAGCTTCATTGCGCTGCAGGTCAAGGATGTCAGCGTCGAGACGGCCGACGGCAAGCCGATGGCCGATGCCGGGCGCGTCCGCTTCGGCATCCGGCTGGTCCCGCTGCTTTCGGGCGAGGTTCGGCTGACCAGCGCCAGGATTTCCGACGCCCATATCGTCACCGCGGCAATGCCGTCGGGTGGTGACTGGATAGCGCGCCTGCGCAATCAAGACGGTCTCATCGATCCGGAAAAACTGGCCGCCGTCGTCTTCAGTGACGTCAATCGTGCACTCGATGCCGTGCGCGAGGATTCGATGCGCCGCATCGATCTTAGAAATGTCGCGTTCGAGCTGCCCGAGGCCGGATCGGTCAAGCTGGTCACGATCGCCAACGCCACGGTGCTGCAGTCAGGCCCCGGCAGCATGGAGTTCTCGTCCGAGGCGGATGTCGATGGCCGCGCGCTCACCGTCACGGCCACCGCCACCCGCGATACGAGCTCGATGCGCGTTACCGCCTTGAACGCCGCCATCGACATGGCGGATGTCGCGGAGACAACGCCGGCGGCCGGCGGGCGAACCGGCGCGATGGCTTTGAAGCTCACGGGATCCGAAGGCTCGGGCGAGACCGATTCGCGGCTGACGGGCTCGCTGTCGCTAACCGGCTCGGTGCTCGACCTCGGCACACGCGGGCTGTTGCCGGCCGATGTCGATGTCGACGCCGCCCTTGTCTCCGGCTCCAACAAGATCGATGTCGGCAGGCTGGTTCTAAAGACCGGGCGCTCGGCGTTCAATTTCGCCGGCTCGATCGGGCCAAAGCCGTCGACCGGCGCGGCCGGCGAGGAGCCTTCCTATCGTTACGACCTGACCAGCGACGGCTCGACGCTGGCGCCTTCGGAATCGCCCGAGCCGGCGCTGAATTTCTTCGCCCGCATCGCCGGCGTCTATCAGATCAAGAGCCGCAAGCTTGTCGCCGACCAGATCGGCATCAGGTCGGGATCGGGGAGCGAAGTGCTGGGAACCGCTGCGGTTTCCTTCATCGACAACGGACCGCCGGGTATCTCGGTGTCGCTCAACGTCCACGACATGGCGGTCTCGCACGTCAAGCAATTGTGGCCCTGGTTCTCGGCCAAGAACGCGCGGCTGTGGGTGCTGCAGAACCTGTTTGGCGGCCGCGTCGTCGATGCCAGCCTGCAGTTCCAGGTCGTGCCGGGGCGTCTCGGCAACGGCGTGCCGCTTTCGGCCGACGAGGTGTTCGGCCGCTTCCAGGTCGAGGGCTCGCGTTTCGACACCGCCGGCCGCATCCCGCCGATACGCGATGCCGTCGGCGTCGTTTCCTTCCACGGCAACGATGTCGACGTCGCGCTGTCGTCGGGCAGCGTCTATATGCCGAGCGGCCGCACCGTGGCGGCAAGCAATGGCACACTGTCGGTAAAGGCGGCAAACCACCCGCCGGTGATCGGCGCGCTCGACATCGACGTCGCCGGCGAGGCGCCGGCCATCGCCGAACTTGCCTCCTACGAACCGATCAACGCCATGCGCCATGTCGGCATCTTGCCGGACGACCTGTCGGGCACGGTGACCGGCCACGTCAAGGCCGACATTCCGTTGCAATCCGGCGTCGACACGTCGAAGCTCGATTGGCTGGTATCGCTCGACTACAAGGACCTGTCGCTCGCCAAGCCGTTCGAAGGCCAGATGGTGACCGATGCCGACGGCTCGATCGAAGTCGGGCCCGGCAAGGCGGTGATCTCTGCCAAGGCGCGGCTGAACGGCATTCCAGCCGAGCTCGATCTGGTTGAGCCGCTCAGGGATGGCGGGCCGCCGCGCAGCCGCAAGGTGGCGCTTGTGCTCGACGACAAGACGCGCGCCATCGCCATGCCTGGCCTGTCGCCGCTGATTTCCGGCACCATCAAGGTGACAATCGACAAGAGCGGCGAAGGCGGCAGCCAGAACGTCGACGTTGACCTGACGAGCGCCAGGCTGGACATTCCCTGGGCAGGCTGGAGCAAGGGGCCGGGCATTGCCGCCAATGCCACTTTTACAATGAGCAAGTCCGGCGATACCACGACGCTGTCTGACTTCGACCTCGACGGAAAGAGCTTTTCGGTCGAAGGCGATGTCGTCCTGGTCAAGGGCGCGCTGTCTTCGGCCCGCTTCAGCAAAGTCGCCTTGAACCGGGGCGACGATGTCGCCGTGACGGTGAAGCGGTCGGGCAAGGGCTTCGCAGTCGATGTCAGCGGCAACGCGCTCGATGCCCGCTCGCTGATCAAGCAGTTCACCTCCGATGTCGATACCGCCACCAAAACCACCGGCACGGACGCGGTTTCGGTTAGCGCCGACGTCAATTCGCTAAGCGGGTTCCATGACGAGGTCCTGTCCAATTTGAAGCTCGACTACAGTGCCGCCGGCTCCAGGGTGAACAGGCTCAAGGTCAGCGCCGCGGCAAGTTCCGGCGCCGCCATCACCATCAGCAATACGGCAGGCAATGGTGCTCGCGCGCTCACCATGAAGTCGGCCGACGCAGGCGCCATATTGCGCTTCCTCAACATCTACGAGCATATGGAAGGCGGATCGATCACGCTGGCGCTCAGTGGCGCAGCCGACGGCCCGATGCGGGGACAGGTCGATTCGAGCAACTTCTTCATCGTCAATGAACCGAAGCTTGCGTCCATCGTATCGACTACGCCAGCCGGCGACAGCCGCAGCCTGAACGAAGCGGTCAAGGGCAAGATCGACACTTCGCGGGTAAAGTTCGAGCGCGGCTTTACCGAGATCGACAAGGGGTCGGGCTATTTGAAATTGGCGAATGGCGTGCTGCGCGGCCCGCGCATCGGCACCACCTTCCAAGGCACGCTCTACGACCAGAACAACAATATGGACATGACCGGAACCTTCATGCCGGCCTATGGCCTCAACCGCATCTTCGGCGAGTTGCCGTTGGTCGGCGTTCTGCTCGGCAACGGCCGCGACCGAGGCCTGATCGGCGTCACCTACCGGCTTAAGGGCAACGCCAACAAGCCGGTGCTGGACATCAACCCGCTATCGGTAATCGCGCCGGGCATTTTCCGGTCGATCTTCGAGTATCGCTGAGGATCCCAGAAGACGGCTCAGGCAGGCCGCACAAGCACGTGCTTTTTCTTGCCCACTGAAAGCTTTGCGACGTTTTCCGGACTCAAATCCTGAGGCGTCACCATCCGCCGGTCGTCCGCCACCGGCTGGTCGTTGAGGCGCACGGCGCCGCCCTGGATATGCCGGCGCGCCTCGCCGTTCGACCCGGCAAGGCCCGCGGTGACCAGCAGCGACAGGATGCCGATGCCAGCTTCCAGCGCTGCGCCATCCACCTCGACGCTCGGCAGGGTTTCGGCCGTCACGCCTTCCTCGAACGTCTTGCGCGCGGTTTCCTCGGCCGCGAGCGCCGCCTCGCGGCCGTGCACGATGGCCGTGGTTTCGGTGGCCAGCACCTTCTTGGCCTCGTTGATCTCCGAGCCGCCAAGGGCGGCCAACCGCGCGATCTCCGAAAGCGGCAGCCGGGTGAAGATCTTCAGGAAGCGCTCGACGTCGGCATCCTCGGTGTTGCGCCAGTATTGCCAGAAATCATAGGGCGAGAAGAGGTCGCCGTTCAGCCACACCGCGCCCTTGGCCGATTTGCCCATCTTGGCGCCCGACGATGTCGTCAGCAGCGGCGTGGTCAGCGCATAAAGCTGCGGCGTGCCCATGCGGTGGCCGAGATCGACGCCGTTGATGATGTTGCCCCACTGGTCCGAACCGCCCATCTGCAGCCGGCAGTCGTGGCGGCGGCTGAGCTCGACGAAATCATAGCCTTGCAGGATCATGTAGTTGAATTCGAGGAAGGACAGCGACTGTTCGCGCTCGAGCCGCAGCCTGACGCTGTCGAAGGTCAGCATCCGGTTGACCGAAAAGTGGCGGCCGACATCGCGCAGGAACTCGACATAGTTGAGCTTCATCAGCCAGTCGGCATTGTTGACCATGATGGCGTCGCTGCCAGTGTCGCCGAAGCGCAGGATGCGGCCAAAAATTCGCTTGATGCCCTCGATGTTGGTGGCGATCGCCTCGGGCGTCAAAAGGCTGCGCTGGTCGTCACGGAAGGACGGGTCGCCGATCATCGAGGTGCCGCCGCCCATCAGTGCGATCGGCCGGTGGCCGGTCTCCTGCATCCAGTAGAGCATGGTCGCCGATATCAGATTGCCGATGTGCAGGCTGGTCGCCGTGGCGTCGTAGCCGACATAGGCGGTCACGGTTTCCTTCGCGAAAAGTTGATCCAGCCCGGTCTCATCCGAAATCTGGTGGATGAAGCCGCGCTCGCTCATGACGCGCAGGAAATCGGACTTGAAGGCGGGCATTGTTTCTTCCTGAAAGCGCCGGGTCCGAACGGCCCGGCATGGCCTGAACGCGGGCGTTTAGCATCCAAGCGCGTCAAGCAAAAGTGGTTTCCGATTTTGCGCCGGCATGGACAGCCTATTCTGCACTGCCGCGCATGCTTGCTTCATCCTGTCGGCTGGCGTAATGAGGCGCCGCGCCAACGGGTTCGATCCGCTGGAACGGCACCGCACGGCATCCACCGAATGCCATATCTTGTGACAGAGCCCGACGCGATATGCCGGACGCATTGATATCCATCGTCATTCCCTGCCGCAACGAGGCGGCGAACCTGCCGCTGCTGATCGACGAGATCGAGGCGGCGATGACCGGGCGCGACTTCGAAATCATCGTTGTCAATGACGGTTCGACTGACGACACCGCTTCGGTGCTTGCCGCTGAAGCCGCCACACGTCCGTTTCCGCTTCGGCAGCTTCGGCACGAAAAATCCGCCGGCCAGTCGCTTTCGGTGCGCTCGGGCGCCTGGGCGGCGCGCGGCTCGATAATCGCCACCATCGACGGCGACGGCCAGAACGACCCGCAATATATCCCCGTGCTGGTCGATGCGCTGCGTCGGGCAGGGCCCGATTTCGGCGCCGCGCAGGGGCAGCGATTGAAGCGCCGCGACAGCAAGATCAAGCAATTGGCATCGCGTTTCGCCAACTGGCTGCGCGGCGCGATCCTGCATGACGACACCCGCGACACCGGTTGCGGCCTGAAGGCCATCCACACCGATATTTTGCGCAAACTGCCGTTTTTCGACGGCACGCATCGTTTCGTTCCGGCGCTGGTCATCCAGGAAGGCTACCGCGTCGTCCATTGCGACGTCGTCGACCGCTCCCGCCGCCACGGCAAGTCGAATTACGGCATCTTCGATCGCGGCCTGCAGGGCGCGCTCGATCTCGCCGGCGTCTGGTGGCTTCGGCGCCGGCGCCGCAGAATGCCAAAGGTAGAGGAAATCACGCATGGCTAACGTGTTTCAGGAATTGGCGACCTGGCTGCACCAGGTTTTCGTCAAGCAGTTCGACGCCTGGGTTCTGCTCGGCTTCGTTGCCCAGTTCTTCTTCACCATGCGCTTCCTGGTGCAGTGGATCGCTTCGGAAAAGGCCAAGCGCAGCGTCGTGCCGATCGCTTTCTGGTTCTTCTCGCTGTTCGGCGGCGGGCTGCTGCTGGTCTATGCCATCCAGCGTGAGGATCCGGTGTTCATCGCCGGCCAGGCCATGGGCATGGTGATCTATGTCAGAAATTTATGGCTCATCGCCAATGAGCGCAAGGCGGCGATGACCAAGGTCGACTGAGCCACCAGTCCCGCCGAATTTAGTCTGTCCGGTGTCGAAATGAGCAGGAACTACATCTTTCTCTTCCTGTTCAGCCTGATGATGACGGCGTCGGGACTGGCCTCTATGCCGCCGCTCGACCGCGACGAGCCGCGCTTCGTCCAGGCGACCAAGCAGATGACGGAGACCGGCGACTATGTCGACATCCGCTTCCAGGACGCGTCGCGCTACCAGAAGCCGATCGGCATCTACTGGCTGCAATCGGCGGCGGTGACGCTGAGCGGCCAGGGGGCACAGGCGCCGATCTGGATCTACCGGCTGATCTCGGCGCTGGGCATCGCCATCGCCGTCGTCGCAATCGCCTGGACCGGGGCCAATCTGTTCGGCGCCAATGCCGGTCTTGCCGCCGGCCTGGTCATGGCGGCGATTTTCGCCACCGCCTTCGAAGGCCGCGACGCCAAGACCGACGCGATGCTGCTTGCCTGCTGCGTTCTGGCGCAAGGCGCGCTGGCGCAGATTTATCTGGCATCGCGCCGCGACGAGCCGGTCGCCGGCCATCTGCCGTGGATTTTCTGGGCGGCGCAGGGGGCGGCGATCCTCATCAAGGGGCCGATTGCACCGCTGCTGTCGGCGCTGACGGTGCTCACGCTGGTTGCCTTCGAGCGCGATTGGCGCTGGCTGGCAAAGCTGAAAGCGGCGCGAGGGCTGGCTCTGGTTCTGCTCATCGTGCTGCCCTGGCTCGCCCTTATCACCTGGAAGAGCAACGGCGCCTTCCTGCAGCAGGCCGTCGGCAAGGATATGCTCGGCAAGGTCGCGCAAGGCGAGGAGTCGCACGGCGTTCCGCCGGGCTTCTACGTGCTGACCTATTGCCTGTTCATGTGGCCGTTCGGCCTTGTGGCGCTCGGCGCCGGACTGCAGGCGCTCAACCGATTGCGCGACGATCCGCGCCTGCGTTTCTGCCTCGCCTGGTACATTCCGTTCTGGCTGGTCTTCGAATTGATCCCGACGAAACTGCCGCATTATGTGCTGCCGGCCTATCCCGGCATGGCCCTGCTCATCGGCTGGCTTTTGACGCTGACACCGCAAGAGGCAAATGCGCCGCTCAGGCGCTGGCAGACATGGCTGTGGTGGGCGACCGCATTCGGCACCGTTCTGGTGACAGTCGGTCTCGCCGTGCTTTGCGTCGGTGCGCCGATCTATCTCATGAAGACATTTTTATGGTGGAGCGTTCCGGCCGCCGCGGCAGCATTGGGCGCCGGCTACCTCGCTGTTTCGCGCCAGACGCTGGTGCCGCTGGTCCGCATCGGCGGGGCTGCGGTTTGCGCCGGTATAACCTACGCCCTGCTGTTCGGTGTCACCGTGCCGTCACTGAAACCGATTTGGATGAGCCGGGAAATCGAGGCGGCGGTTCGCGCCTATCGTCCCTGTGAGATGAGCGTGCTCGCCTCCGCGCAATATCACGAACCGAGCCTGGTATTTCTGGTGGGCACAAAGACGGTACTGACCGATGTCGACGGGGTTGCGCAACATCTGCTTGGCGATCCGGCCTGCGCGCTGGGCCTGGCGCCGGTCGGCGATCAAAAACGGCTGGATGACCTTCTGGCAGGGCAAGGCAAGAAGGCCAGCCGCGTCGCCGAGATCGACGGCATCAACTATTCGTCAGGTGATAAATTGTCGCTCGGCCTGTACCGTGTGGCGAACTGATATCTCTTCGATGATCGCGCCGAGCTCCGCATGTTGACGAAGTCGCCATCACCGGCGCGTGCCGCTATGCCTGCCATGCTCCGGCAGTCTGTCGATAATTTCCGCGATACTTTCGGGATTGTACGGCATCGCCTGGCGACGCGCCCGGCGCGCTACCCGAAAATCCTGTGGTCGGTCTGGGTGGTGGCCTGGCTTTTGCTGACGGTCGCGGTGTCGCTCCGTTTCGACCATCTTGCGGGCACCATGGCGAGGCAGTGGGCTTCAGGCTCGACCAATGTCTTTCGCATCGCCGCGTTTTTTACCTTCTTCGGCCTAGGCGGCTGGTATCTTGTCCCGTCGGTACTGGTGCTGATTGCGGCGAATCTGGCGGATTGGCGCAGCCTTTCCCGGCGCGCGCGGATGACCTTCTACAACTGGACCTGCTTTGCTTTCATGGTGCTGGGTTCGATCGCACTCTCGGCCATGGTCGTCAACGTGCTGAAATATGGCGTGGGCAGAGCCAGGCCGATGAATTTCGACAAGCTCGGCGATCTGTCGCTGCATCCTTTTTCCTTGGAGGCGCGCTTTGCCAGCTTCCCGTCCGGCCATGCCACGACCATGGGCGTCATTTTCGGCATTGCACTGCTGTTGTTGCCCCAGCGCAGATGGGTGCTGCTGGCTGCAACCTTGTCGGTCGCATCGACCCGGATCTTTATCGGCGCGCACTATCCGAGCGACACTGTCGCCGGCTTCGGCCTTGGCTGTGCTGTTGCCATCGTTTGCGCGATGGTGCTTGGCCGGCTGGGATGTATCTTCCGCTACACGGCGTCGGGGTTGCCGGTGGCAAAAACTACGTTCCGCCTATTCCGTCGGGCTCGCAAACCAAACCAAAACGATGCGCCGAGACAAGACGAATTTCCGCATTGGAGCAGCGCCGGCAAGCAACTGAATTGCTGACGCCTTTGGAACCATCTAAGACCACCCCAGCTAGCTGTCGATGCCACCCCAGCTCCGCACCAGCCGAGCCATGTCAGGCGCGCTGGCGGCTTCCTTCTCCAGCCCTTCGGCGACACCGACGCGGTCGGCGACAGGCCGGTTCTGGCTGACTTTCCACTTGCCGCTGATTTCGGCGATCTCGATCTCAAGCCCGACAATGCCCTTGATTTGCGACTGGATGAAGGTCGGCGGCGCATCGGTCACCGCCCAGGGTGCCTCGCGGGCGCCTTCCTGCGACAGCGTCAGCTCGGTGATCTGCTGTGCGATCCAGGCGGAATCCTCGATCACTCTGACGGTTCCTCGCACCTGGACAATGGCGTAGTTCCAGGTCGGCACGACCTTGCCGGTCTCGCGCTTGGTCTCGTACCAGGACGGCGTCACGTAGGCGTCGGCGCCCTGGAAGACGACCAGCACCGGCGATGTCGGATTGTCGGCCAGCTGACGCCATTGCGGGTTGGCCCTGGCCAGATGGGCGCGCAGCCGGCCATTCGGCCCAACCTCTGCATCAAGCAGGAAGGGAATGGCATTGGCGACCGGGCCATCGGTGCCGTTGGAGATCAGCAACCCCAGCGGATGCGTCCGGATCAGCCCGTGCAGGACGTCCGGCCGCGTTTCCTGGAAATGGGGAGGCTGGTACATGATCGGTCATGCTCTTCCGCTGGCTGAACCGGCATTGTGCACCGTTCAGCCGAGCCGCGCCACATGTCAGGCGGGCTTCACCGTTTGGATCAGCCGAAATGGCATTGTCGCGCCCGTCATGGGCACGACTGTGCACGGCATCGGACCGGGAGTTTTTGCTTTGACGCAATTCCGGACGGAAAACCCGTTACACTTTTCCTGGAATTGCTCTTAGCGCAGCCGCTTCGGCCGCGGATCGGACAATTCGCCGGCCAGCCGCCGGTCGAGATAGTCGGCGCATTCCTCGAGCAGCAGATCGGCGTCGTTGGCGAAGAAGTGGTTGGCGCCGGGCAAGGTCTTCTGCGTGATTGTGATGCCCTTTTGCGTGTGCAGCTTGTCGACCAGGCCCTGCACATCCTTGGGCGGCGCCACCTTGTCGGCATCGCCATGGATGATCAGACCCGATGACGGGCAGGGCGCCAGGAAGGAGAAATCATAGGTGTTGGGCTGCGGCGCGATCGAGATGAAGCCCTCGATCTCGGGCCGGCGCATCAGAAGCTGCATGCCGATCCAGGAGCCGAAGGAATAACCGGCCACCCAGCAGCTCTTGGAATCCGGATGCAGCGACTGCACCCAGTCGAGCGCTGCGGCGGCATCCGACAATTCGCCGGTGCCGTGGTCGAATTCGCCCTGGCTGCGGCCGATGCCGCGGAAGTTGAAGCGAAGCGTGGTGAAATCGCGCTTCTGGAACATGTAGAAGAGGTCATAGACGATCTTGTTGTTCATCGTGCCGCCGAATTGCGGATGCGGATGCAACACGATGGCTATCGGCGCGCTCTTCTCCTTGGAAGGCTGGTAGCGGCCCTCCAGGCGGCCGGCCGGACCGGTGAAAATGACCTCAGGCATGAACTACTCCAAATGGCATACGAATGCGCGGCGCCCGGAACAACTCTTTACTCTAGCCCCAGCCCTTCCGGGCCTTGACGCAGGGCAAGCGTCTTCTTAGAAGCTAGTTTAGAATTGTTCAAAACTGGATAGCCAGCCGTGACGGCCCGGCCATCCTCGCCGCAAGCCGCGTAAATAGGACGTCTTGCCTTGCAATTTCAAGGAAATAACGCGCTATCCTTGCGGAAAGGGTCTTGACGGGATCGATTGGGTGAAAATGGCCGCAGCACGCGCCTATCTCGACTACAATGCCAGCGCGCCGCTCATTACCGAGGCGCGCGAGGCGATGATTGCCGCGCTCGATCTCGTCGCCAATCCGTCGTCGGTGCATGCCGAGGGGCGCGCGGCGCGGCGCCTGATCGACACTGCCCGGCGCGATGTGGCGGCACTTGTCGGCGCCAAGGCCGAGCATGTCGTCTTCACCTCGGGCGCGACGGAAGCCGCATCGACGCTGCTGACGCCGGATTGGCGGATGGGCCGTGGCACGGTGCGCATGAGCCGGCTCTATGTGTGCGAGGCCGACCACCCTTGCCTGTTGAACGGCGGCCGCTTCCCGGCAACACAGGTTTCGCGGATCGGCGTCGACGCCGATGGCATTGCCGACCTCGCTCAGCTGACAGCCGCTCTGGCCGCGCATGACAAGGCCGAAGGCCTGCCGTTGGTCGCGATCCATGCGGCCAACAACGAGACCGGCGTCATCCAGCCGATCGAGGCAATCGCTGCAATCGTCAAGGCGGCGGGCGGCATTCTGGTGGTCGACGCGGTGCAGGCTGCGGGCCGTGGTCCCATCGATATGTCAGCGGCTTACGCCGACTATTTGATTCTGTCTTCGCACAAGATCGGCGGCCCCAAGGGTGTCGGCGCCGTCGTTGCGGCAGCCGATCTGATGATGCCGAAGCCGCTGATCAATGGCGGCGGCCAGGAAAAGGGCCATCGCGGCGGCACCGAAAACCTGGCGGCCATCGCCGGCTTTGGCGCCGCGGCGCGGCAGGCTTTGGCTGGACTGAACCATGTCGATACGCTCGCGCACCGGCGCGGCGAGGTCGAAACCATCATCAAAACACTGGTGCCGGACGCAGAAATCTTCGGAACCGGCGCGCCAAGGCTTGCCAATACGACATTCTTCGCTATTCCCGGCATCAAGGCCGAGACGGCGCAGATCGCTTTCGATCTGGCTGGCGTTGCGCTGTCGGCGGGATCGGCCTGTTCGTCGGGCATGGTCGGGCCGAGCCATGTGCTGAAAGCCATGGGTTACGGCGACAGCCTGGGCGCTTTGCGCGTGTCCATCGGCCACGCAACG
The DNA here is from genome assembly GCF_040322455.1 of Mesorhizobium sp. M0139. Classification (NCBI taxonomy): domain Bacteria; kingdom Pseudomonadati; phylum Pseudomonadota; class Alphaproteobacteria; order Hyphomicrobiales; family Phyllobacteriaceae; genus Mesorhizobium; species Mesorhizobium sp. M0139. Next base: position 250,964 of record NZ_JAMYTN010000002.1, on the reverse strand, counting down.
AGTGCCGGGGATATCGAACTGTTCCGTGCTGCGCTGGCCGGTATTGCCCAGCGCCGGGCGGGCAGGGAACAAGCCGCCTGAGGCGGCGACAAAGAATTCAGGCCTCGCGGCCTGGTAGAGCCGTGCGTTTGCAAGTGGCCGGGTGAATTCCCGGCCGAGACGCACTATATGAAACTTACGCCGCCTTCGGCGCCTCATGGGCAGCCCTCGGCGATGCCATAGTTTGAAAACTGTCGGGCCTTGACCCCGGCGTGGATGGAGAACGCTTATGCCTGCTGTGCAGGACACGATCGATCGGGTCCGAAAGATCGACGTCGACCAGTACAAATACGGATTCCAGACAGAGATCGCGATGGACAAGGCCCCCAAGGGCCTGAGCGAAGACATTATTCGCTTCATCTCGGCCAAGAAGGATGAACCGTCCTGGATGCTGGAATGGCGTCTGGAAGCCTATCGGCGCTGGCTGACGCTGGAAGAGCCGACCTGGGCGCGCGTCCATTATCCGAAGATCGACTTTCAGGACCTCTATTACTACGCGGCGCCCAAGAGCACGCCCGGCCCGACCTCGCTGAGGGACGTCGATCCCGAGCTGTTGAAGGTCTACGAGAAGCTCGGCATTCCGCTGCGGGAACAAGAAATCCTCGCTGGCGTGCAGAAGACCGACGTCTCCGATCTCGAGGAGCCCAGCGACAATGTCTACAAATCGGGCCGTGTCGCGGTCGACGCGGTGTTTGATTCCGTTTCCGTCGTCACCACGTTCAAGAAGGAACTGGCGCATGCCGGCGTCATCTTCTGCTCGATCTCGGAAGCCATCCGCGAGCATCCGGAGCTGGTGCAGAAATATCTCGGCTCGGTCGTGCCGACATCCGACAATTTCTACGCCACGCTGAATTCGGCTGTCTTCACCGACGGCTCGTTCGTCTTCGTGCCCAAGGGCGTGCGCTGCCCGATGGAGCTGTCGACCTATTTCCGCATGAACGAGAAGAACACCGGCCAGTTCGAGCGCACGCTGATCATCGCCGAGGAGGGGGCTTACGTCTCCTATCTCGAAGGCTGCACGGCGCCGCAGCGCGACGAGAACCAGCTGCATGCCGCCGTCGTCGAACTGGTGGCGCTCGACGATGCCGAGATCAAATATTCGACGGTGCAGAACTGGTACCCCGGCGATGCCGAGGGCAAGGGCGGCATCTACAATTTCGTCACCAAGCGCGGCGACTGCCGCGGCCACCGTTCGAAGATCTCGTGGACGCAGGTCGAGACCGGTTCGGCGATCACCTGGAAATATCCGAGCTGCATCCTGCGCGGCGATGATTCCTCCGGCGAGTTCTATTCGATCGCCGTGTCGAACGGCTACCAGCAGGTCGACAGCGGCACCAAGATGATCCATCTCGGCAAGAACACGTCGAGCCGCATCATCTCCAAGGGCATCGCCGCCGGCTTCTCGCAGAACACTTATCGCGGCCAGGTCTCGGCGCACCGCAAGGCGACCAACGCCCGCAACTTCACCAATTGCGATAGTCTCCTGATCGGCGACCAGTGCGGCGCGCACACCGTGCCCTACATGGAAGCCAAGAATTCGACGGCGCAGTTCGAGCATGAGGCGACGACCTCGAAGATTTCCGAGGACCAGAAGTTCTACGTCATGCAGCGCGGCATCCCGGAAGAGGAGGCGATCGCGCTGATCGTCAACGGCTTCGTCAAGGATGTCATCCAGCAATTGCCGATGGAGTTCGCGGTCGAAGCGCAGAAGCTGATCGGCATCAGCCTTGAGGGTAGCGTGGGGTGACAAAGACGCGCAAACGCAACTCTGGAGAAGAGCACGTTTATCTGCGGGATCGGATGGACAGCTGGTTTGGCGGTCTAGAGCTTGCGTTTTTGTTATGTGCGATGGGCGTTGCGCTGCTCGTCGCGGCCTATTCGCCGGATGGCTTTTGGCAGGGACTTTGGGAAGCCCTGATGCAGATGTGGAATAACTGGGCGTAGGCGCTCGGATGGGCACCTAAGAGGATTATTTTCAGAGAAAAGAACGATGCCTAGTTCGATGAAACGCAATCAGAAACTGATCGCCCTTGGGCTTGCCTGCTGGACGGCGGTCGCTGTGCTGGCTGGATACCTTGTCTGGCAAAAGCCGGAAACTCTGACGGTCGATGATGTGGGGCCTATTCATCAGTTCAAGGTCAGGATCAACTAAGATTTAGAGACGCAACGACCGCCGTATCGTTAGGTTAGTTAGAAAGAATAAAGAATGCTTGAGATCAAGAACCTGCATGCCCGCATCGTCGATGACGGCACCGAGATCATCCGCGGCCTGAACCTGACGGTGAAAAACGGCGAGGTCGCCGCCATTATGGGCCCGAACGGCTCGGGCAAATCGACGCTGTCCTATATCCTCGCCGGCCGCGAGGACTATGAGGTCACCGAAGGCGACATCCTCTATAACGGCCAGTCGATCCTCGAAATGGATCCGGCCGAGCGCGCCACCGCGGGCATCTTCCTCGCCTTCCAGTATCCGATGGAGATACCGGGTGTCGCGACCATGGAATTCCTGAAGGTGGCGATGAACGAGCAGCGCAAGGCGCGCGGCGAGGAGCCGCTAAAAATTCCGGAATTTTTGAAGCGGGTGAAAGAGGCGGCAGCCTCGCTCAACATGGACATGGCGATGCTGAAGCGGCCGCTCAATGTCGGCTTTTCCGGCGGCGAGAAGAAGCGGGCCGAGATCCTGCAGATGAAGCTGCTGGAGCCAAAGCTCTGCGTGCTCGACGAGACCGATTCGGGCCTAGACATCGATGCGCTGAAGATCGTCTCGGACGGCGTCAACGCGCTGCGTTCGCCCGACCGTGCCATCATCGTCATCACCCACTACCAGCGCCTGCTCGAGCACATCGTGCCGGATAGCGTGCATGTGCTTTACAAGGGCCAGGTGATCAAGTCCGGCGACAAGTCGCTGGCGCTCGATCTCGAAGCCAATGGCTATGCCGGCGTGATCGGCGAAGCCGCGTGAGATGCCAGGTCATTTTGTACCAAAAGACAGGGCCAAGCTTATGAACATGCATTCGACACCCCAGCGCACCCAGGCTGAAACGGCGTTGATCGACGCTTTCGGCGAGCGGCTGTCGCTGCTGCCGGGCGACGGTGCGGTGATGCTGAAGCGCGACGACGCCATCGAGGTGATCAAGCACGGCCTGCCGACGCGGCGCATCGAATCCTGGCATTACACTGACCTGCGCCGGCTGTTGACCGCGGTGCCGGCATTCGATCCGACGGCCGCCGCCAAAACGCTAACGCCCATCGTCGAAGGTTCCGCCGTGCTGGCGGTTCTGAACGGCGTCTCGAGTGCGAAATTCCCCGCGATCGAGGGCGTGACGATCCAGCGCCTGTCGGAAAAGCTGACCGACGGCTCGATTGCACCCGGCCTCGACCCCTATGGCAGCGATGACGCCATCGGCGCGCTGAACACTGCTTTCGTCGCCGACGGCTATTTCGTCGACATCGCCGATGGCGCAGCACTGGAAAAGCCGATCGAATTGCAGAACCTGCAAGCCGGCGGACAGACCCATGTGCGCTTTCCCGTGCGTGTCGGCGCCGGCGCCAAGGCTGCGATCGTCGAGCGTCAGGCGGGCGAGGGCGCGGCTCTGGCCAGCTCCGTCAGCCAGCTGGTGTTGGGCGAGGGCGCCGAGGTGACCTGGCTGATCATCCAGGAACAGCCGGAAACGGCCACCCATCTGGCGCAGTTCAAGGCGCATCTCGGCAAGAATTCGAAGCTGACGCTGTTCTTCATGAATGCCGGCGGCAAGCTTGTGCGCCAGGAGATCGTGGTGAAGACCACGGGCGAAGGCGCCGATTTCAAATTGCGCGGCATCAACCTTCTGGCCGGCGACACCCACACCGACGTGACCATGGTGCTCGACCATGCCGTGCCGCATACGACATCGACGGAAGTGATCCGCAATGTGGTGACCGGCAAGGCGCGCGGCGTCTTCCAGGGCCGCATCAACGTCCACCAATACGCGCAGAAGACCAACGCCAAGATGGCCTGCAACACGCTGCTTTTGTCGGATGATGGCGAGTTCTCGACCAAGCCGGAGCTGGAAATCTTCGCCGACGACGTCATCTGCGGCCACGGCGCGACCGTTACCGAGATCGACCACAACCATCTGTTCTACCTGATGGCGCGCGGCATCGACGAGAAGAGCGCCCGCGGCTTGCTGGTGAAGGCGTTCGTGGCCGAAGTGATCGAGGAACTGGACGACGAAACCATCGTCGAGGCCCTGGAAACAAGGCTGGACGACTGGTTCGTGGCGCACGGGTAAGCGCCTCTTTCCCTTCTCCCCTTGTGGGGTCCGAAGGACGGGCGAGGCAAGTGACTCACCCCGGGCGGTGGCCGAGCGAAGCTCGGTCGGATGAGGGGTGCGTGACGAAGTGAGGCGGTGCCTCAAGAGAGCTTGTAATGGACCAGAAGATCGAAACAGCCCCATACGACGTCGAGGCGATCCGCCGCGACTTCCCGATCCTGTCGCGCGAAGTCTACGGCAAACCGCTCGTCTATCTCGACAATGGCGCCTCGGCGCAGAAGCCGCAGGTGGTGCTGGATACGATCCAGCACGCCTATTCCCAGGAATACGCCAACGTCCATCGCGGCCTGCATTTCCTGTCCAATGCCGCAACCGACGCCTATGAGAAGGCGCGCGAGGCGGTGCGTCGCTTCCTCAACGCGCCAAGCACCGACAACATCGTCTTCACCTCCAACACGACAGCCGCCATCAACACCGTCGCTTACGGCTATGGCATGCCCAATATCGGCGCGGGCGACGAGATCGTGCTGTCGATCATGGAGCACCACTCCAACATCGTGCCGTGGCATTTCATCCGGGAACGGCAGGGCGCCAAGCTGGTCTGGGTGCCGGTCGACGATCTCGGCATCTTCCACATCGAGGAATTCGAAAAGCGCCTGACCGACAAGACCAAGCTCGTCGCCATCACGCATATGTCGAACGCGCTGGGCACGGTAACCCCGATCAAGGAGATCGTGCGCATCGCGCATTCGCGTGGAATTCCCGTACTTGTCGACGGCAGCCAGAGCGCCGTGCACATGCCGATCGACGTCCAGGACCTCGATTGCGATTTCTTCGTCTTCACCGGCCACAAGGTCTACGGGCCCTCCGGCATCGGCGTGCTCTACGGCAAGAAGGATATTCTCTCGGCCATGCGCCCTTTCATGGGCGGCGGCGAGATGATCGAGGAAGTGACGGAAGACGTCGTCACCTACAACGAGCCGCCGCACCGCTTCGAGGCCGGCACGCCGCCGATCGTCCAGGCGATCGGGCTGGGTGCAGCATTGGAATACATGGAAAAGATCGGCCGCGAGCGCATCGCCGCGCACGAGGCCGACCTCAAGACCTACGCGCACGAGCGGCTGCGCGCCATCAACTCGCTGCGCATCTTCGGCGACGCGCCGGACAAGGGCGCCATCATTTCCTTCGAGTTGCAGGGCATTCATGCCCATGACGTGTCGATGGTGATAGACAGGCAGGGTGTTGCCGTCCGCGCGGGCACCCATTGCGCCCAGCCGCTGTTGAAACGCTTTGGCGTAACCTCCACATGCAGGGCATCGTTCGGCATGTATAATACCAGGGCCGAAGTCGACGCTTTGGCCGATGCGCTGGAAAAAGCGCGCAAGTTCTTCGGGTGACAGGTTCTTTGGATGACGACCATGGATGATGCGAGCCACACCACCGCGCCGGAAGCAGCCATCAATCCGCTGGTTTCCGCCTCGGCCATTCCCGCCGACGAGCTGGCGCGGCTGACCGACGACATCGTCTCGGCGCTGAAGACGGTCTACGACCCGGAAATCCCCGCCGACATCTACGAGCTCGGCCTCATCTACAAGATCGACATCGAGGACAACCGCGCGGTCAAGATCGACATGACGCTGACCGCACCCGGCTGTCCGGTGGCCGGCGAAATGCCAGGCTGGGTGGAAAACGCCGTCGGCGCCGTCGAAGGCGTCTCCGGCGTCGAGGTCAACATGACCTTCGACCCGCCCTGGTCGCCCGACCGCATGTCGGAAGAGGCGCAGGTGGCGGTGGGCTGGTACTAGGTTGACTGAGGTTGGTGCACTTGCACCAGTGGTAAAACTTCACCATTTTAGGTGAGGAATCATTCGGCAGGCCTTGAACCTGCATGGAATGGAAGAGGAAAAAGAATGGGACGTTTCGCCGTCATCACGATGACCGAAAAGGCCGCCGACCGGGTGCGCGAGATCGTCGCCACGCGCGACAATGCGCATGGCATTCGCCTCGGCATCAAGAAGGGCGGTTGCGCCGGCATGGAATATACGGTGGACCTGGTGACCGAGCCCAACACCAAGGACGACCATATCGAACGCGACGGCGCGCATGTCTATGTCGCGCCCGAGGCTGCCCTTTTCCTGTTCGGCACCGAGATGGATTTCGAGCAGACGACGCTGCGCACCGGCTTCACCTTCCACAACCCGAACCAGAGTTCGGCCTGTGGCTGCGGCGAATCCGTCGAACTGAAGCCCGCCGACCTGAAGGCGCTGGCTGAGGCGCGCGCTTCGGCCTGATCTTCCTTCTCCCCGTTCACGGGGAGGTGAGGAATGGTCCGCGCAGCGGGCGAAAAGCCAATTGCTTGGCTTTTCGAATGACGAACGGCCCGAAGGGCCGGGTGAGGGGCAGCGCCAACCATCGGAAGTCGCGCTCCGAGCCCTCACTTCACCCACATCTTCGTCCGCTTGTGCCAGTCGGCGATCGATTCCTCGGGATAGACGTCGAACGCCTTGTCCTTTTTGCCGATCACCGGCTCGACCCAACTCGCCTTGTATTTCAACATCAGATGCACCTTCTCCGGCGGCTTCGGCAACTCGCTGTCGATTGCCGAGGCGAACGGGTGCACCAGTTCCGGCCAGGTCGGATCGTAGAGCCAGAGCGCCGAACCGCACTTCTTGCAGAAATTGCGCTCGCCGGTCGAAATCTCGCAGTTTGGATGCTCGTCGTCCGCGATCTCGGCCTGGTAGACGCCGAGATTGCGCTTGCCCTTGATTTTCAGCGTCTTGTAATCGGCGCCGAGATTGATGGCGAAGCCGCCGCCGCCCTGCTGCTTGCGGCAGATCGAGCAGTAGCACAGCATGAACGGCACCGGCGTGTTGCTCTCCACCTCGAAATGGACGGCATCGCAGCGGCAGGATCCCTTGAGCAGCAGCGGCATGACAGAACTCCGACGGATGGCTCTCAACTTGCCAGCATGGTTTTTGGTTGCAGCTGTGGCAAGCCCGGTGACATGATTGCGGCATGGACAATGAACGCATCGAAGAACTGTTCGAAGGCCTCGGCCCGGTCAGTATCCGAAAACTGTTCGGCGGCAAGGGTATCTATTTCGACGGCGTCATCGTCGCTATCGTGCTGCGCGGCGAATTGCTGCTCAAGGCTGACGAGCAAAGCGCGCCCGACTTCGAAGCCGCCGGCTGCAAGCAATGGACCTATACCGGCACCCGCCACGGCAAGCTGGTCGCGATGCCGTACTGGAGCATTCCCGACGACGCGTTTGATGATCCTGACGAGATGAGGGTGTGGGCGCGTCGGGCTTATGAGGCGGGACGAAGGGCGGGGAAGTGAACCGGGACCGCCGCGTTTCTTCCCACCCCCCTCTGTCCTGCCGGACATCTCCCCCGCAAGGGGGGAGATCAGTTGTCACATTGGCCTTCGCCAATCACCAACGTTGAAAATGGGAGCCTGCGGCTAAGCTGTTAATCTCCCTCCTTGCGGGGGAGATGGCCGGCAGGCCAGAGGGGGGTGCTGTCCCGCCGACGTAGGCGATCCTACAGCGCCTTCGCAATCCTCGCCGCCAACCGCGCATTGTTCTCGACCAGCGCGATGTTGGTCTTCAAGCTCCGGCCGCCGGTCAGGTCGAGGATTTTGCCCAGCAGGAACGGCGTCACCGCCTTACCGGTCACATTCTGCGCCTCGGCCGCCTTCTGCGCGGCCTCGATATAGCCGGCCATCTCGTCGGCCGGGATTTCATCGTCCTGCGGCACCGGGTTGGCGATCAGCATGCCGCCGACCAGGCCAAGTGCCGCCCTGGTCTTGTAGAAATGCGCGATCTCTTCCGGTCTGTGCAGGGTCAGCGGCGCGCGGAACGGGGAATGCCGCGACCAGAAGGCCGGCATCGTCTCGCAGCCATGGCCAATCACCGGCACGCCGCGCGTCTCCAGCACTTCCAGCGTCTTTTCGATGTCGAGGATCGCCTTGGCGCCGGCCGAGACGACGATGACCGGCGTGCGCGCCAACTCGTCGAGATCGGCCGAGATGTCGAAGCTCTTTTCCGCGCCCTTGTGGACGCCGCCAATGCCGCCGGTGGCGAACACCTTGATCCCGACCATGTCGGCCGCGATCATGGTGGCGGCGACCGTGGTGCCGCCGGTGCGGCCTTGCGCCACCGCAAAGCCGAGATCGGCGCGCGACAGCTTCATGGCGTCGCCGGTCATCGCCAGCGACTCGCGCTCGCCGTCGGACAGCCCGATCTTGATGCGGCCGGCAACCACGGCGATCGTCGCCGGCACCGCGCCATTGTCGAGGATGATCTTTTCGACATTGGCGGCCATGGCGCCATTGTCGGGGTAAGGCATGCCATGGGTGATGATGGTGCTTTCCAGCGCCACGACGGGGCGGCCAGCGGCGAGCGCCTCGGCCACGGGCGCGTGGATGTCGATGAAGGGGCGGGCGCTTTGCGGTGTCATGATGGTCTCCGATCCGGAGATCCGCGCGTCCGCTTGGACGTCGCGCTCCGGCAATGGCAATTGGCCGCCCTCATGCCATTTCCTGTGCGTCGGGCACAAGAGCCAGTGCCTCGGTGAAGGTCGCGGCGGTGAAGGCCGGCACGGCATCCGAACTTTCGATGGCGAGCGTCGCCGCGGCAACGCCTTCGCGGAGGGCCTGGCGCAATGCCAGGCCGCGCAGCAGGGCAGCGATGGTGGCGCCGGCCAGCGCGTCGCCGGCGCCGGTGACGTCGGCGACTTTTCTCGGCGCCGGCGGCAGGATAGAGAAGGCGCCGGCTTCGTCGAATCCCAGCACCAGGCCGTCGCCCGCCGTCACCACGCCACTGGTGAGGCCGCTGCAGCGCAGTCCGTCGACGGTCTCGCGCTCGGTGGCATTGGCATCGACGCCGGCCAGCACCATGGCCTCGCGCCGGTTCATGAAGACCTGTGCGAGTTCCTTCAGCACCGGTATCAGCCGCACCACCTTGGCCGGCGAAATGGCGATGGCGAACACCGGCTTGCCGGCGGCGACCCCCACCAGCCGCTCCAGCGCCGTTGATGGCAGATTGGCGTCGCAGAGCACCGCATCGACCTCGGCGACCACCTCGCGCACCTTGGAGCGGCGGATCTGCTTGGGGAACGCCAAATCGTAGAGCGCCATGTCGGCAAAGCCGGTGATCAGCTCGCCATCCCTGTCGATCAGCGCGGTGTAGCTCGGCGTCGTGCGGTCGAGGAAAACCGCCGACAGGTCGGCAATGCCGGAGTCGGCGATGGCGCGCGCAACCGTCTCGGCCGAGGCATCGCCGCCGCGCACCGACAAAAGCGAGGCCGAGACGCCGCGCCGCACCAGGCTGCGCAGCGCGTTGAAGACGCCGCCGCCGACATCCTCGCGCATCGTGCCGGGGTTGGACGCCGCGGGCACGTACGTGCCCGACACCTGGCCGCGGCGATCGATATGGGCGCCGCCCACCGCCAGTATCTTTGCTGATTTCACCATGCCGGCGATATGACCTTTGTTTTTCGAACCGGACAAGCGCTAGGCTGTGCGACGGAGCTTCGCAGGCGAGCCGGCGATTCGGCCGATCGAAACAGCCGGAGCATCTGGCCCAATGGTGGATACATCCGGAAACGAAACCATGAGACAAAAAAAGAACAGATCCGGATAAAGATTGCTTTTCAGATATTTGACCCCTCTTGCCAAACGAGAACAAAAGTAGTACAAAATGGGCAGGGATTACGGATTGTCCGGCCTTCATTGACGACCAAGGGGTGATGTATCATGGCTCAGAATTCTTTGCGGCTTGTAGAGGACAAAGCGGTGGACAAATCAAAGGCTCTGGACGCGGCGCTGTCGCAAATCGAGCGCGCCTTCGGCAAGGGCTCGATCATGCGGCTTGGCGCCAACGAGCAGGTCGTCGAGATCGAAACCGTGCCGACCGGATCGCTGGGCCTCGACATCGCGCTTGGCGTCGGCGGCCTGCCGCGCGGCCGTATCGTCGAGATCTACGGGCCGGAAAGCTCGGGCAAGACGACACTGGCGCTGCACACAGTTGCCGAAGCCCAGAAGAAAGGCGGTATCTGCGCCTTCGTCGATGCCGAGCACGCACTCGATCCGGTCTATGCCCGCAAGCTCGGCGTCGATCTGGAAAACCTCTTGATCTCGCAGCCGGACACCGGCGAGCAGGCGCTGGAAATATGCGACACGCTGGTGCGTTCAGGCGCCATCGACGTGCTGGTCGTCGATTCGGTGGCGGCGCTGACGCCGCGCGCCGAAATCGAAGGCGAGATGGGCGATTCTCTGCCCGGTCTTCAGGCGCGTCTGATGAGCCAGGCGCTGCGCAAGCTGACCGCCTCGATCTCGCGCTCCAACACCATGGTCATCTTCATCAACCAGATCCGCATGAAGATCGGCGTCATGTTCGGTTCGCCCGAAACCACGACCGGCGGCAACGCGCTGAAATTCTACGCTTCGGTGCGCCTCGACATCCGCCGCATCGGCTCGGTCAAGGACCGCGACGAGGTCGTCGGCAACCAGACCCGGGTCAAGGTGGTCAAGAACAAGCTGGCGCCGCCCTTCAAGGTGGTCGAGTTCGACATCATGTATGGCGAGGGCGTCTCCAAGACCGGCGAACTGGTCGATCTCGGCGTCAAGGCCGGCGTGGTCGAGAAGTCCGGCGCCTGGTTCTCCTACAATTCGCAGCGTCTCGGCCAAGGTCGCGAAAACGCCAAACTGTTCCTGCGCGACAATCCCGACACGGCGCGCGAGATCGAACTTGCGCTGCGGCAGAATGCCGGGCTGATCGCCGAGAAATTTCTTGAAAATGGCGGCCCCGAGCGCGGCGAAAGCGACGACGGCTTCGAGGAAGAATCCGGCGCTATGTAGGGCACGGCCATAAATCCGGTCTATTACCCGATGCTTAAGTAACCGAGTTCTTTAGTATTGCGTTTCAAACCGCCGGCCTTCGCGCCGGCGGTTTTCGTTTTTGGGGAGCGTGAAGCCGGCTTGGCAGTTGCCGGGATGGCCCAATTCCGTGTTTCTGGACAGGGTGGGGCGTGCCCGCTAAAAGGCCAAGTCAATCTTCTAAAAAAGCAGAGACCAGTGTCCGCCGGCCGTGCCGGCGGTTTTCGCGAAAAGGCAGCAGTCATGAGTGGCGTGAACGAGATCCGGTCGACATTCCTCGACTATTTCCGCAAGGAGGGCCACGAGGTCGTGGCCTCGAGCCCGCTGGTGCCGCGCAACGACCCGACGCTGATGTTCACCAATGCTGGCATGGTGCAGTTCAAGAACGTCTTCACCGGCCTGGAGAAGCGGTCCTATTCGCGTGCCACCACTGCGCAGAAAAGCGTGCGCGCCGGCGGCAAGCACAACGACCTCGACAATGTCGGCTACACCGCGCGCCATCTGACCTTCTTCGAAATGCTCGGCAATTTCTCCTTCGGCGACTATTTCAAGGAGCGCGCCATCGAACTGGCCTGGAACCTGATCACCAAGGAGTTCGGGCTGAACAAGGACAAGCTGCTGGTCACCGTCTATCACACCGATGACGAGGCGGCCGGCTTCTGGAAGAAGATCGCCGGTTTCTCCGATGACCGCATCATCCGCATCCCGACCTCCGACAATTTCTGGGCTATGGGCGACACCGGACCGTGCGGGCCGTGCTCGGAAATCTTCATCGACCGTGGCGAGCACATCTGGGGCGGCCCTCCCGGCAGCCCGGAGGAGGACGGCGACCGCTTCCTTGAATTCTGGAACCTGGTGTTCATGCAATATGAGCAGGTCACCAAGGATGAGCGCATCGACCTGCCGCGGCCGTCGATCGACACCGGCATGGGCCTGGAGCGCATGGCCTCCATCCTGCAAGGGGTGGAGAGCGTCTTCGAGACCGACCTGTTCCGTCATCTGATCGATGCGGCCTCGTCGGCGCTCGGGCAGGGACCCGACAAGGAGACGGTTGCCTCCTTCCGCGTCATTGCCGATCATCTGCGCTCGTCCTCTTTCCTGGTTGCCGACGGCGTGCTGCCGTCGAACGAAGGCCGCGGCTATGTGCTGCGCCGCATCATGCGCCGCGCCATGCGCCATGCGCAGTTGCTCGGCGCCAAGGAGCCGTTGATGTGGAAGCTGGTGCCGGCGCTAGTGCGTGAGATGGGCCAGGCCTATCCCGAACTGCTGCGCGGCGAACAGCTGATTACCGAGACGCTGAAGCTCGAAGAGACCAGGTTCCGCAAGACGCTGGTGCGCGGCCTCGGCCTGCTCTCGGAGGCGACGGATACGCTGCACGCCGGCGATATGCTGGATGGCGAGACGGCGTTCAAGCTCTATGACACGTACGGCTTCCCGCTCGATCTGACGCAGGACGCACTGCGCCAGCGCAACATCTCGGTCGACCTTGCCGGCTTCACCCATGCGATGGAGCAGCAGAAGGCCGAAGCGCGCAAGCATTGGGCTGGCTCCGGCGACGCGGCCACCGAGACCATCTGGTTTTCTGTACGCGAGAAGGCCGGCGCCACCGAATTCCTCGGCTACGAGACCGAACAGGCGGAAGGCCTCATCCAGGCCCTGGTCAAGGACGGCAAGACAGTCGATAGCGCCGGCAAGGGCGACGTGGTGGCGGTGGTCGTCAACCAGACGCCGTTCTATGGCGAGTCGGGCGGCCAGATGGGCGACACCGGCATCATCTCCGGCGAAGGTTTCTCGATCGAGGTTTCCGACACGCAGAAAAAGGCCGACGGCCTGTTCGTGCATCTGGGCAAGGTGACGAACGGCACGGTCAAGCCAGGTGCAGCCGTCGAGCTGAAGGTTGACCATGCGCGCCGCACCCGGCTGCGTGCCAACCATTCGGCAACGCATCTGATCCATGAGGCGCTGCGCGAGGTGCTGGGCACCCATGTCGCGCAGAAAGGATCGCTGGTCGCGCCCGAGCGCCTGCGCTTCGACATCTCGCACAACAAGCCGATCTCGGCCGAAGATCTCGAAGAGGTCGAGCGCATGGCCAACGAAATCGTCGTCCAGAACAGCCCGGTGACGACGCGGCTGATGTCGGTCGACGACGCCATCGCCGAAGGCGCCATGGCGCTGTTCGGCGAAAAATACGGCGACGAGGTGCGTGTCGTCTCGATGGGCACCGGCGTGCATGGCGCCAAGGCCAATAGACCCTATTCCGTCGAACTTTGTGGCGGCACCCATGTCCGGGCGACCGGCGATATCGGCCTGGTCCGTGTCGTCTCCGACAGCGCAGTCGCCGCCGGCGTGCGCCGCATCGAGGCGCTGACCGGCGAAGCCGCACGAAAATATCTCGACGAGCAGGACAGGCGCCTGAAGGCGACGGCGGCTGTGCTGAAGATCTCGCCGGCCGACGTGCCGGCGCGTGTCGAGACGCTGCTCGAGGAGCGCAAGAAGCTCGAGAAGGAGCTGAGCGAAGCGCGCAAGAAACTCGCGCTGGGCGGTGGTGCCGCGGCCGATGCTCCGGCCACCACCGAAACCGTCGCCGGTATCGGCTTCCTCGGCAAAGCGGTTTCCGGCGTGTCGCCGAAGGATTTGAAGCCGCTGGCCGATGCCGGCAAGACTTCGCTCGGCTCAGGCGTCGTCGTCTTCGTCGGTGCGGGCGAAGACAACAAGGCAAGCGTCGTGGTCGCCGTGACGGACGATCTCGTCGGCCGCTTCAGCGCTGTCGATCTTGTGCGCGTTGCCTCGGCCGCATTGGGCGGGCAGGGCGGTGGCGGACGGCCCGACATGGCGCAAGCCGGCGGCCCGGACGCCTCGAAGGCCAATGATGCGATCGCCGCGGTGAGGGCGGCGCTGGAGGCAGCCTGAAAGCCACCCTATGTCGTATCTGGTTCGTGTGCGGCTTTCCGGCCTTCGCCGCCGTGCTTGCCATTCTGTGGCTGATAGTGGCAAGCCGGCAATCAGCTCTTAGACGGTCCGTCTAGCTAGTCCAGTTCTTTTCGCCGCCTTCAGGGCGCGCGTCATTCTGCTGGAATCGCCCCAGGTGGACAGCCAGATCAGCACGTCCGTGGCGATCGAAATCAGCGACCGTAAAAAGTTCAGCGCCGGGCCGGGCGATTTCAGCTGCTCTTCGGCGTGATGGAGATGGGCGAGCTCTTCCTCGCGGATCGCCAGGATGATGCCTTGCAAGTCGTGGTCGCGATTGGCGAGGAAAAACAGCTGATCGTCCAGATGGCGATGCACCGCCGCTTCAACCGCCGCCGTGCAGGCCCAGATGCCTTGCGGACCGAGCAGGGCGGTGACAGAACCCAGCAGCCAGCCACCCCAGCTCCAGAATTGCATCACCCGGCACGGTCGCGCCTTCCGCGCCGGCATGGCGGCACGGAAGGCGGCGCAATGCGTGCGCTCGTGCCCGAGCATCTCCGACAAGGATGGCACGCAATCCGGCCAGAAGCGCCTGGCGACAAGAATCTGCGCCGAATAGATCCTGATCGCACCGAACTCACCGGCGTGGTTGACCCTGACAATTCTGGCGATGGTGAGCGCGTCCTGGCGAGATGGGTCAGCCATGGCCCGAACCCATATCAGCCCGCCGCCAGGCTCGGACGTTTTGCGATGCCGTCCCACCAGGCCTGGATGTCGGCGAACGCCGCAAGCAGCTTTTGCCCGTCGGCGACCTTGACGAAATAGGCGATGATGGATGCCGCATGCAGGTCGGCCAGCGTCAGCTGGTCGCCGAGCAGCCACGGCCCGGGAGGCTTGAGTGCGGTGAGCACCCGCAGCACCGTTTCCGCCTGGCGCAGCCCGTTGGCGACCAGTGCCTCGTCTGGCGCTTCCTTCTCAAGCCGCTCGACGGCGACGTCCCAGACCATCGATCTGTAGGCATAGGCGTCGAGCATGCCGATGATCTGGTTCATCGTTGCGCGGGTGCGGGCGTCTTTTGGCTGCAGTGCCGGGCCGTCGAACGCCTCGTCGACATAGCGGGCGATTGCGCTGGTTTCGAACAGGCGAAACCCGTCATGCTCGACGGCCGGAATGCGGCCGAAAGGGTGATGCTCGAAGTACCAGGCGGGAGTGCCCTCGGCGGCAAAGACATCGACCGGCACAAGGTCGTAGTCGATGCCTTTTTCCGCCAGCACGAGGCGGACGATGCGCACATAGACGCTGTAGTCCGCCCCGTAGACGACCGGCTTGGCCATGGCTGCCGGCTTACGCCATCGCCTTCTGCAAATTCTCGTCGATCTTGTCGAGGAAGCCGGTGGTCGACAGCCATGGTTGGTCGGGACCGATCAAGAGCGACAGGTCCTTGGTCATGAAGCCGCTCTCAACCGTCTGGATGCAGACCTTCTCCAGCGTGTCGGCAAATCGCTTCAACTCGGCATTATCGTCGAGCTTGGCGCGGTGGGCGAGGCCGCGCGTCCAGGCGAAGATCGAGGCGATCGAATTGGTCGAGGTTTCCTCGCCCTTCTGGTGCTGGCGATAGTGGCGCGTCACGGTGCCGTGCGCGGCCTCCGCTTCCACCGTCTTGCCGTCCGGCGTCATCAGCACGGAGGTCATCAGGCCAAGCGAGCCAAAACCTTGCGCCACCGTGTCGGACTGGACGTCGCCGTCATAATTCTTGCAGGCCCAGACGTAGCCGCCAGACCATTTCAGGGCGGAGGCCACCATGTCGTCGATCAGCCGGTGCTCGTACCACAGCTTCTTCGCCTTGAACTCGGCCTCGAATTCAGCCTCGTAGACCTCCTGGAAAATGTCCTTGAAGCGGCCATCATAGGCTTTGAGGATGGTGTTCTTGGTCGAGAGATAAACCGGATAATTGCGCAGCAGGCCGTAATTCAGCGAGGCGCGGGCGAATTCGCGGATGGAGTCGTCGAGATTGTACATCGCCATGGCAACACCGGCGCCGGGTGCGTCGTACACGTCGTGCTCGATCACCTTGCCGTCCTCGCCGACGAACTTGATGGTCAGCTTGCCCTTGCCGGGGAAGCGGAAGTCGGTGGCGCGATACTGGTCGCCGAAGGCATGACGGCCGACGATGATCGGCTTGGTCCATCCCGGCACGAGACGCGGCACGTTCTTCATGATGATCGGTTCGCGGAAAATGGTACCGCCGAGAATGTTACGGATGGTGCCGTTGGGCGACTTCCACATCTTCTTCAGCTTGAATTCCTCGACGCGCTGCTCGTCGGGCGTGATCGTCGCGCATTTCACACCGACGCCCCATTTCTTGATGGCATTGGCCGAATCGATGGTCACCTGGTCGTTGGTGGCGTCGCGGTGCTCGACGCCGAGGTCGTAATATTCGAGCTTCAGGTCGAGATAAGGGTGAATCAGCTTGTCCTTGATGAACTGCCAGATGATGCGGGTCATCTCGTCGCCGTCGAGCTCGACGACCGGGTTCGCCACCTTGATCTTCGCCATGAAAAGAATGCCTCGCTTTTGGGGAACTAAACGGCCTTGCCCGCATGGCTTCGGCCGGGGATGCGGAGCGTATATCAAAGCCTATTTGGCCGCGCAAACGCCGATCCGTGCAGAATGGGTCGTCTGTGCCGCGACCGGTGTTTTGCAAAAGCTTCATTTTGCCGAGCGGATGTGGCAGGGAACGCTGAAATGCCGCAAACAGCAGTTCATTGAGATCATGTCCGCCGTCGATCATCCTGAAATCGCATCCGCCGCCGGGCCGGCGATCATCCTGGTCGAGCCGCAGCTCGGCGAGAATATCGGCATGGTTGCGCGCGCCATGGCCAATTTCGGCCTTGCCGAACTGAGACTGGTCAACCCGCGTGACGGCTGGCCGAGCGAGAAGGCGCGCGCCGCCGCCAGCCGCGCCGACCATGTCATCGATGCCGTAACAGTGTTCGGCGACCTGGCGTCCGCCGTCGCCGACCTCAACTTCGTCTTCGCCACCACGGCGCGGGAGCGCGACGGCTTCAAACCCGTGCGTGGTCCGGTCGAAGCGGGCAGGGCGCTGAGGGCGCGTCAGATGGCCGGCCTGCGCACCGGCATCTTGTTCGGCCGCGAGCGTTTTGGGCTCTACAATGACGAGGTCGGGCTGGCCGACGAGATCGTCACCTTCCCGGTGGATCCCGGCTTTTCGTCGCTCAACATCGCCCAGGCCGTGCTGTTGATGTCCTATGAATGGATGAAGTCGGGCCTGGAAGACGAGACGGCGACCAATTTCTCCAGCCCTGAAATGAAGCCGGCAAGCAAGGAAGAGTTGCACGGGCTGTTTGCCTATCTCGAAGGCGCGCTCGAAGCGCGCGGCTATTTCCGCCCGGCGCCCAAGAAACCCAAGATGGTCGACAATCTGCGCGCCGTCTTGACGCGCGCCGGTTTCGCCGAGCCGGAACTGAAAGTGCTGCGTGGCATCATCTCGTCGCTCGACCGGTTTTCGCCGGCCATGCCGCGCGGTGACGGCTCGCCGGGAGACGATCCAAGGCGTTTGCCGGCCGCTGCGCGAAAACGCCAGGCAGACAAAGAAGATTAGAAATCGCTAAGCTTCGAACGGCTGAACTAACCGAATTTTATTTGCCTCTCGTCCATTGTTGTCAAAACGGTGGGGTGGCAAATGTTCACGTCCAAAATCGGCCGTATGCGCTTCTTCTTCTATTCGCTCGGCGTAGCCCTGCTCGAGGCCGTTCTTGCCGTGCTGTGCATCGTTGGCACGATCGGCTTTGAGGGGCTGGTCAACTCGGCGCCCGGTCCATCGCGGCAAGGCATGGCAGGCGCGGTTCTGGTCGTTTCCCTCCTGGCCGTGGTCATGCGTGCCAACATCGCCTGGCGACGCAGCCGCGACGCCAACGGCAAAGCCTGGATCCTGTGGTCCTACATCGTGTTCTGCGCCATCTACGCCTTTCTGCAGGCAGGCACGCTGCTGGTCATCGATTTCAAGAACCCGGAAAGCACGTCCAGCGGTTTGAACCTGCTGGCGCTGTCGATCTTTGGCCTTTGGTGCACGATCCTGGTGGCTAAGCCGGTGGCGGGCATCAATATCGACGAACTGACATCGGTTTTCGATTTCGATGGCGATACGCCCATGCCTGCGGGATCCGGTCGGATGGCCAGCAGCATGGCACAGTCTTCCATGCGCAACGCCACACCGGCCACGCGCTCGGTGCCGTCCGCCCAGCCTAAGGGCCGCCCGAGGCCCGCCGGCTTCGGCAAGCGCGGGCTCTAGCCCGAGGCAAGGTCGTCTTCGCCGGCTTTGCATAGAACTTGCTGACATTCGCCACTTCAAGACCATGATGGTTGCAGATAGAAGAACGGCATTGGCCAATGACCGCCAAGCCTTCTGATCCAGCCTCTTTCATGGTCCGATATCAATGAGCCACCGTCCGATCCTGATGTTCGATTCCGGCGTTGGCGGATTGACCGTGCTGCGCGAAGCGCGCGTGCTGATGCCCGACCGGCGCTTCGTCTACGTCGCCGATGACAAGGCCTTTCCCTACGGCGCGTGGGAAGAGCCGGCGCTGCAGGCCCATATAGTCGAGCTCTTCGCCAAGCTGCTCGACCGTTTTGATCCGGAAATTTCGGTCGTCGCCTGCAATACCGCTTCGACGCTGGTGATCGATGCCTTGCGGGAAAAATTCCCTGGCCATCCCTTTGTCGGCACGGTGCCGGCAATCAAGCCGGCTGCCGAGCGCACCCGGTCCGGGCTGGTCTCGGTGCTGGCGACGCCGGGCACGGTGAAGCGCCAGTACACGCGCGACCTGATCGGCAAATGGGCGCAGAAATGCCATGTCCGGCTGGTCGGCAGCAACAATCTCGCCGGACTGGCCGAGGCCTACATGCGCGAGGGCTTTGTCGACGAGGAGGCCGTGCGTGCCGAGATCGCACCGTGTTTTGTCCAGCATGACGATTTGCGCACGGACATCGTCGTGCTCGCCTGCACGCACTATCCGTTCCTGGCCAATCGCATGCGCAAGACCGCGCCCTGGCCGGTCGACTGGATCGACCCGGCCGAGGCGATTGCGCGGCGCGCTCTGTCGCTGCTTCCGGCTGTCGACGGGCCATTGCCGCAAAGCGAGCCCGACATCGCCGTCTTTACCTCGGGAAAGGCGGACTTCGCCATCAGCCGGCTGATGCAGGGTTTTGGATTGAGCGCACGCTAATGCATGTCGCCCAAAAGTGCGCAGCGGTTTTGGGACAAGGACATGCATAAAAACAAAAAAACTAAAGCGCGTCGCCGACGCGCTTTAGACAGGTTCGAAGACAATGACGCGCCGATCCGGATCGGCCGAAACAAGCCTTAGCGTCAGGCCATCGCCCTGCCTGAACCCTGAGGCCTTCACATTCGCAACGACAGGCATGTCCGAGAGCTGAACGCGCGCACGCTGATCACCGACGTCGGTGACGACGGCCTTGAATGTTTCACCCACGCGCCCCCTCAGCATCACCGCCTCGGCAAGGTCGATGGCCGCGTGGTTGATTTGCGAGGCGCGGGCGCCTGCGCGGCCCATCACCTTCGGCAGTCTGGAAAACGCCTCGTTAACACTTGCGGCACCGGCTGGCCGTTGACGATGGCCAGCACGCAGCGCACGACATAGCGATCGGCCAGCCGCCTCAGGGGTGCGGTGGCGTGGGCATAGGTCGCGGCCATCGCCTCGTGCCAGGGGACAACGCCTTCCTCATAGGGCTGGTAGGACGCACCGGAGCCGGCGCGGCGGATTTCCAGCATCAGCGCTGCCTGTTGCATGTTGGCAGGATCGAGGGTTCGCTGATAGTCGGGCAGGCTGGTCGAAGGAGGCCAGGACAGGCCTAAGGCCCGTGCCGCGCTGCGCAGTCTTTGCACTTTGGAAGCATCGGGCGGCGCCATCACCCGGAACAAGCCGGTCCGGTGTGCCAGCATGGCGTCGGCAATCGCCATGTTGGCGGCCAGCGAAAGTGCTGCGTTGTCTTGCTCGGATTGCAGCAGCGGTCTGAACGCAAGCTGGAACGTGCCATCGGCAAGCTGTTCCACCTCCTGCTCGGGCGGGTCGACGCGCGAAGCGCCGCGACGGTCTTCGGCCGCCGCCATGCGCCGCGCGATTTCGGCGAAGCCGACTGGGACGTCGGCGGCCTGCACGCTGTCATAGGCGAGCTTGGCGCGGCTTTGAATGATTGCCCGCTCCGCGCCATCCAGCCTTACCGCTCCGTCGTCGACGATCCGGACCGTGAAGATGACAGCCGGACGCGGACCGCCGGGTAGCAAGCTCGCGGCGCCCTCGGCAAGCACCCGGGGATAGAGCCCGGCCTTGCCGTCCGGCAAATACAGGGTTTCGCCTCGCGCCCAGGCTTCGCGATCCACCGCGTCGCCGTCCGCGACGAACCAGGCTACGTCGGCAATCGCATAGTGCAACAGAAGGTCGCTACCGCTCGCTTCGATCGAAAACGCTTGGTCAAGATCGGTGGAAGCCGCGGGATCGAGCGTCACGAAGGGCATCGCCGTGCGGTCGGCATGCTGGTCGGGCACGCGCCTGGCCGCCGTCTGTGCCATGGCCATTACATCAGGGGGAAATGCCTCCGGCACATGGAACTCGGTGCGGATTTTCGCGAGGCCGGTAGCGAGTGCCTGCGAGGGATCGTTCAACGATTTCATGGCGCCGTCCTACACCGGCGTTGCGGGCACGGGAAGGTGGTTTTGCCGGCAGTTGGCCGACCATGGGCAGGCATGAGCGCGGAACGGAAGTTGACCGCCAGCGCTGGAACCGTCGCCGGAGCGCAACGTTTCTTCCTCTGTCAGCAAAGGAGGTGCCGATATGCCTGCAACCTCAAAAGCACAGCAAAAGGCCGCTGGAGCAGCCCTGTCGGCCAAGCGCGGCGAGACCAGGAAGAGCGAACTTCAAGGCGCGTCGAAGTCGATGTACAATTCGATGAGCGAAAAACAGCTCGAGGAATTCGCAGAGACCAAGCGCAAAGGCCTGCCGGAGAAGAAATCGGCAGACTGAAACCTTGAACCGAGTCGATAAACAAAGCCCGTGGCCGAAACCACGGGCTTCTTCGGTTCAGGCCAAGCCCGAAACCCCTGACGTCACCAGCAGCGCTTCACCTTGTAGCGGATGACCTTCTTGTGGCCATGCCGCCAGATGACCTTCTTCTTCACCACGACATGGCAGGTCTGACGATGCTTGTGGCCCTGCCAATGCTTGGCCATCGCTGGCTCGGGCACGGCGATCGACATCGTCCCGGCCAGGACGGCTGCACCGACCAACGAGAGGAAAAACTTCTTCATGCGACTTCGGGCTCCTTTGGCTCCAGTCCCTTCCTAAATGCCGTCGGCGCAACAACCTCCCGCCGCATCCGGCACGGCACTCAACGCCAAAGACGTGATATGGTTGCCGGGCCCAACGCCAGCGACGCGCTTGACTCTGCTCAAATCTCCGTTTAACGAGCGCACCAACACCGGGCCGCAATGCCCGGTTGTTTCTTTTGCATGGCAAGCGCGGGAAAGCAGGTTTATCGTTTCCTGGGTTTTGTCTAGACTGACGTGTCCCGTGGGTTTTCCGCCGCGTTGCGTGGGAAAACCCTGTCAGGCCTCGAAAACGGAGGCCAGAGGAGGGCGCGTTTCCTTCACCCGGACCATGAGGCTCCGGGTGGTTTGTTTTGAAAGGGAATGCGATGAGCAAGCGCGAATCCGCGAAGTACAAGATCGACCGCCGTCTCGGCGAAAACATCTGGGGCCGCCCGAAGTCCCCGGTCAACAAGCGTGAATACGGCCCCGGCCAGCACGGCCAGCGCCGCAAGGGCAAGCTTTCCGATTTCGGCCTGCAGCTGCGCGCCAAGCAGAAGCTGAAGGGTCACTATGGTGATGTCTCCGAAAAGCAGTTCCGCAAAGTCTATGAAGAGGCTGATCGCCGCAAGGGCGACACCTCCGAGAACCTGATCGGCCTGCTCGAGTCGCGTCTCGACGCGGTCGTCTACCGCTCCAAGTTCGTGCCGACCATTTTCGCGGCTCGCCAGTTCGTCAACCACGGCCACGTCAACGTCAACGGCAAGCGCGTCAACATCGGGTCGTACCGTTGCAAGCCGGGCGATGTCGTCGAAGTGCGGGAAAAGTCGAAGCAGCTGGTCATCGTGCTGGAAGCGGTCGGCCTCGCCGAGCGCGACGTGCCGGACTATATCGAAGTCGATCACAACAAGATGGTCGCGACCTTCTCGCGCATCCCCGGCCTGGCCGATGTTCCGTTCGCCGTGCAGATGGAGCCGAACCTGGTCGTCGAATTCTATTCGCGCTAAGCGATCGCTTTTCTGCGATACTGGAAAGGGCCGCCCGTCGAGGCGGCCTTTTCTTTGTCGGCCATGTCCGCTAATCCGGCACTCTCGGCTATGGAAAGCGACAAGCCATGAACATGCTGGCAGACATCGAAACAGTTGAACCGATTGCTGAAGGCGGCTTCCATCCGCTGTTTGCCGACGTGCCGTCTTCCGTCGAGTTCAACAAACTGCGCAAGCGGCTGTTGCGGTTGACCCGTCAGGCGGTCGAGGATTTCGCCATGGCGAGGCCCGGCGACCGCTGGCTGGTGGCCTTGTCCGGCGGCAAGGATTCCTACGGGCTGCTGGCCGTGCTGCTCGATCTCAAATGGCGCGGGCTGCTGCCGGTCGAGCTGCTGGCCTGCAATCTCGACCAGGGCCAGCCGAACTTTCCGAAGCACATTTTGCCCGACTACCTCGATGCGCATGGCATTGCCCATCGCATCGAGTATCAGGACACCTATTCGGTGGTCACCGACAAGCTGCCTCAGGGCAGCACCTATTGTTCGCTGTGCTCGCGGCTGCGGCGCGGCCATCTCTATCGCATCGCGCGCGAGGAGGGCTGTTCGGCGCTGGTGCTCGGCCACCACCGCGAGGACATTCTCGAAACCTTCTTCATGAATCTAATCCATGGCGGCCGCCTTGCCGCCATGCCGCCAAAGCTGCTCAACGACGACGGCGACGTCATGGTGCTGCGGCCGCTGAGCTACTGCGCCGAGGTCGATCTGGAAAAATTCGCCGCCGCGATGAAATTCCCGATCATTCCCTGCGATCTCTGCGGCAGCCAGGAAGGCCTGCAGCGCAACGCCATGAAGGCGATGCTGGACGATATGGAAAAGCGCATGCCGGGCCGCAAGGATACGATGCTGCGCGCGCTGTCCAACACCAGGCCGTCGCATCTGCTCGACAGAAAGCTGTTCGACTTTGCCGCCCTCAATGGCAGCCTCAGCACAGGACAAGACATTTCCGATGATATTTGACGACCAAGCGATCGACTGGCTGGCCGAGCTTCTCGCCGATGCAGCCAAGGCCGAAATCATGCCACGCTTTCGCCGGCTGGGCGAGGGCGACATCAGACAGAAGACCTCGGCTGCCGACCTGGTGACCGAGGCCGACATCAACGCCGAGCGGCTGATCACGGCCAGGCTGCGCGAGCGCTATCCCACGGCGATGATCGTCGGCGAGGAAGCCTGTTCCGACAATCCGGCGCTGCTTCAGGGGCTCGGTGATGCCGACCTCGCCTTCGTCGTCGACCCGGTCGACGGCACCTTCAACTTCGCCTCCGGCGTGCCGCTCTTCGGCGTCATGCTGAGCGTCGTCGTCAAGGGCGAAACCGTCGCCGGTATCATCCATGACCCCGTAGGCCGGGACTGGCTGATCGGCGCCAAGGGCGCCGGCAGCCATATCCGCCATGCGCATGGCGCGCTGGAGACGGTGCATGTCGCCGATGCCGTGCCGATCTCGCAGATGACCGGCTCCGTCTCCTGGCAATATCTGGCGGAACCGCAACGCTCGCTCTTGGCGCGCAACCAGACCAAGACCCTATCGCAGTTCGGCTATCGCTGCGCGGCACATGAATACCGTCTTCTGGCCAGCGGCCATGCCCATTTCGTCGTCTACAACAAACTGATGCCGTGGGACCATCTGGTCGGTGTGCTGATCCACGCCGAGGCCGGCGGCTACACCGCGCGGATCGACGGTAGCGCCTATCTGCCCTCGCATATCGACGGCGGCATTCTTGTCGCCCCGGACAAGGAAAGCTGGCAGGAGTTGCGCAGGGAACTCTGGGCGCAATAGTCGGTCCAACTGCCGGTAGACGCTTTCGTCAAGTATATTGGCTCTGTTATAGTGGTCCAATCGCTCGCGAAGCCGGAGCCGCGAAATGAAACATCGGTCCGCAATTGTCGCAACGGCACTTGCACTTGCCCTGGTCGCCTGCGCCACTGAGGCACGATCGCAGGAGCGCGCGTGTCGTAGCCCCGATCCCATCGACACCATCGACGAAATGTTCGACGCGATCTTTGCCTGTTGGCAGCCGCCGCCTGGAAGTGCTGGCCTGACCCTGACGCTGAGTTTTTCAATTCGCAAAAACGGCACGCTGATGGGCAAACCGCGCGCCACTTTCTCCCATATGGGAGATGATGCCTCGCTCAACCGGGTCTTTGTGTCATCCATGCTCGAAGCTCTCGACAAGGCTCTGCCGATGCCTCTTTCGGACAGCATGGGTGGCGCCATCGCAGGGCGCCCGCTGTTCCCTCGTTTCATGGCAGTGATTGGCGGCGCATCCTGAAACGCGTCGCTTGAAGGTGGCTGCGGTCTGAGACAAATAAAACTCGTAGCGCAGAACAGTTGCTCAATGCAGGTCGGTGACGTGCCCTGAAATGGGTGGGTTGTGCGGCTGGAACATCTTGCCGCGCTCGGCGATCAGGATCATCAGGAGGGCCGCGACCGAGACGCTGCAGAAGCCGGCGGCAAGCGGCGTCACCGTGCCGTTGAAGGCCTGGCCGATCAGCGTGCCGAGGATGCCGCCGAGAAAAGTCTGCATGAAGCCCAGGATGGACGACGCGGTGCCCGCCAGTTGGCCGAGCGGCTCCATCGCGAGCGCGTTGAAATTGGCGCCGAGCGCGCCGAACGGGAGCATCGCGCTGGCGAAGAAGGTGATGAACAGCCAGAGTGGCATCTTCATTTGAAGCGACACGGTGAGCCAGGCAAGGCTGATCACCAGGAACAACAGCAGTGCGCTCTGCGACAGGCGGCGCATGCCGATGCGGCCGACCAGGCGCGAGTTGAGGTAGTTCGAAAAAGCGAGAACGCCGGCGACACCCGCGAAGATGACAGGAAACAATTCGCCGACATGAAAAATGTCGACATAGATCTGCTGTGCGGAGGCGATGAAGCCGAACATGGCGGCGAAAATAAAGGTGCTGGCAAAGGCGTAGCAAAGCGCCATGCGGTTGGTGAGCACGATGCGGAAACCACCGACGACGGATGAGACTGTCAGCGGCCGGCGGTACTCCGGATGCAGCGTCTCCGGCAGCCGCAGCAGCGACCACGCCGACACGATCAGCGCTCCGACGGCCATGGTGACGAAGATCCAGTGCCATGTTGCGAACAGCATGATGACCTGGCCGATCCCGGGCGCGATCACCGGGATGGCCATGAACACCATGAAGATCAGAGACATCACCTCGGCCATGCGCCGACCGTCGAACGTGTCGCGCACGATCGAGACGGCGATGACGCGGGTCGCCGCCGCACCGATGCCTTGCACCAGCCGGCACAGCAGCAGGACGGCGAATGACGGGGCGATGGCGGCAGCTGCCGCCGCCACGACATAGATCGCCAGCCCGGCAACGAGCGGCGCGCGGCGCCCGAACCGGTCCGAGATCGGTCCGAAGAAAAGCTGTCCGCCACCGAAGCCCAATATATAGGCGGTGATCACATACTGGCGGTGGTTTTCATTCTCAACGCCAAGCGTGGCGCCGATTTGCTGCAGTGCCGGCAGCATGATGTCAATGGCCAGCGAGTTCAACGCCATCAGTGCCGCGCACAGCGCGATGAATTCCCAGCGCGGAATAGGCAATTTGCGTGCCTGTTGCGGCGCTTTTGCTGGCTGGTCCACGGCGGGTCCGATCTTCAAAACGAATATGCGCCGGCATGCCGGCGCATAAGTTCGTCCTCACTCCGATAGGGGGAGGTAACATTTTGCCGGGGCGGGGCTGCCCCGTCTCAACTCAGAATCAGGCTGTCGCTTTGACGCTGACGCCCTTGTCGACGAGCAACGTCTGCAACTCGCCTGCCTGGAACATTTCGCGGATGATGTCGCAGCCGCCGACGAATTCGCCCTTGACGTAAAGCTGCGGGATCGTCGGCCAGTTCGAATATTCCTTGATGCCTTGGCGCAGTTCGGCCGAGGTCAGCACGTCGACGCCCTTGTAGTCGGCGCCGATGTAATCGAGGATCTGGACGACCTGGCCGGAAAAGCCGCACTGCGGAAAACCGGGCGTGCCCTTCATGAAAAGGACGACGTCGTTGCCCTTCACTTCGCTGTCGATGTAGTCGTTGATGCCGCTCATGAGATATCCTTTCACGCCTGTGGGAGTCAGGCTCGAAGCATAGCCATCAAATAAACCCATAGATGGGCCGAAACAAGATGTTTGCGCCGCCGTCGCGGAAATGGCGCAAAGGATCGCCTGTCTTGGGCCAAGCATCCGAGCCGATTGCAGCCTCCGGGACATGATGAAAAGACGATATGGCGCCGCCCTTCCGATCGCCATCCTGCTGGCGGCGATTGCCGTTGTCTGGTGGCCGAGACGCCCGGAGCCGCCGCCACTGGTCATTGGCGGTGACCTGCCCGCGTCTTGCCGGAATGTCGCCTTCGAGGCGGTGACCTATGTCGTCTGCGAGATCGATCTTCGCGCCGACAGCATCGGTGTTTTCCACGCCAGCGCCGATGGCAAGCCTTTTGGTTCGCTCGAAGCCTTCGACAAGGCGGTTGCGGGCGAGGGGAGGCCGGTGCTGCTCGCCATGAATGGCGGCATGTATCACGAGGATTTGTCGCCGGTCGGCCTGCTGGTCGAGAACGGCAGCGAAAAGTCACGGCTCAATCTTGCCGACGGCGAAGGCAATTTCTTCCTGAAACCGAACGGCGTCTTTCTGGTGGGCAATGACGGCAAGGCGGCTGTCATGGAAAGCAACGCCTATGCGGTCACCAAACGCGATGTTGCCTTCGCCACGCAGTCCGGCCCGATGCTGGTGATCGATGGCGTGCTACATCCGCGCTTCGAGGCGAATGGCACCTCGCGCTACATCCGCAACGGCGTCGGCGTGCGCGATGAAAACACCGTTTTGCTGGCGATCTCGCGGTCTGAGGTCAGTTTCGGCAGCTTTGCGCGGCTGTTTCGCGACGCGCTACAATGCCGCAACGCGCTGTTCCTCGACGGCGCGGTTTCCGCGCTGTCGGATGGGAAAAGAATGATCGTCGGCGGAAAATACCCGGCGGGCCCGATCATCTCAGTGTCGGCGAAGCCGATCACGTCAGTGTCGGCGAAGCAGCCGCAGAAACAGTAGGCCAGTCTGGCTTCAGTCCGGCACGCTGGTCTGCAGGGCCAGCGCGTGCAGCACGCCGCCCATATTGCCCTTCAGCGCATCATAGACCATCTGGTGCTGCTGGACGCGGCTCTTTCCGCGGAAGCTTTCGGCCACCACTTCGGCTGCATAGTGATCGCCGTCACCGGCGAGGTCGCGGATCGTCACCTTGGCGTCCGGAATGCCGTCCTTGATCAGTTTTTCGATGTCGTGGGCATCCATTGCCATGGCAAAATCCTGTTCTGGGCGGCTAGGCACGAGTGACTCGGACGGCAGCCTAAAGCCTTTCTGGTCCGGGTTGAAGCCGTTCTGTCGGCGACGCAGTGTCTAAGGGCCATCCTGCCGCGGGTGAACCACACCATCTTCTGTAATGTCGTCGCGGGTCGAGAACCCCCGGCCAAGGCTGAACACCAGGACATAGAGCGGGATGTTGAGCGCCAGGGTGATAATCGGGAGATAGCTGGTCATCTGCCACAAGGGCGAAAAGAATGGTTGGCCATAGCCGTCGCAGATCAGCGATGACCCGTATTCCCACAGCGCGCCGGTAATGACCGCAATGGCAAATAGCTTGATGCAGGTGGCGACATGCCTTGCGCGCGCCGGGTTCGGCAAAAGGCGGCTCCACAGCACAAGGCAGACGATGGGAATCGCATAGATCAGGCTCTGCAAAGCCAGCATCGGCAGTGTGCCATTGGCCGCCTCAAGGAACTGGTCACGCCTTTCCAGCAGCGGACAGACCTCGCTCGAGGTCGTCGACAGCAGGAAAAAGACGAACGGCCCGAGGAACCAGAAGAAGAACAGCGACGGCCAGAAGACGACTGCGATCAGCGTCCGGGCTGCCAGGCTGGTCAACTGGACTTGTCCATGAAGTTCGGGAACCAGCCTTCGTGGGCGGCGGTCAATTCGCTGACCGGGATCGCCCTGGCATCGCCGAGCTTCAGTTCGTTTCCACCGGTCGAGCCGATCCATGGCGCAAAGATGCCGAGCTTGCTCTGTTCGTCGCGGATGGCGTCCCATTCCTTGCTCTGCGGATCGACGGACAGCGTCAGGAGGTAGCGGCCCTGGTCTTCGCCGAACCAGACCGGGATCGGGTCGGTGCCGGCGAGCCCCGGAATGGTGGCGCCGATGCCGGACGCCATCGCCATTTCGGCCAGGGCTATCGCCAAGCCGCCATCGGAAAGGTCATGCGCCGCGGTCACGACGCCCGACGCGATCAGCGCGCGCACGTGGTCGCCGACGCGCTTTTCATGGGCGAGGTCGACGGATGGCGGCGGCCCGTCGGTACGGCCATGGATGTCCCTGAAATAGGCGGACTGGCCGAGATGGCTGCCCCAGCTTGCGGGTGCGCCGACCAGCAGGATCATCTGGCCCTCGGCGGCAAAGCCGATACGGGTCATCTTCGACCAGTCGGCAATCAGCCCGACGCCGCCGATGGTCGGCGTCGGCAGGATGCCCTGGCCGTTGGTTTCATTGTAGAGCGAGACATTGCCCGACACGATCGGGAAGCCGAGCGCGCGGCAGGCATCGCCAATGCCTTTCACCGCGCCGACCAGTTGGCCCATGATCTCAGGCCGTTCCGGATTGCCGAAATTGAGGTTGTCCGTCGCCGCCAGCGGCAGCGCGCCGGTGGCGGTAAGGTTGCGCCAGCATTCGGCCACAGCCTGCTTGCCGCCTTCATACGGGTCGGCCTCGCAATAGCGCGGCGTCACGTCGGAGGAGAAGGCGAGCGCCTTGGTCGGATGGCCTTCGACGCGCACAACGCCGGCGTCGCCGCCCGGAAGCTGCAGCGAATTGCCCTGGATCAGCGTGTCGTACTGCTCCCACACCCACCGGCGCGACGACAGGTCCGGCCCGCCGAGCAGTTTCAACAGCGCATCGGCGACATCGGCCTTCGGCGCATCGCCGGCGGCAAGCGCCGCAGGCTTCTTCGGCTCGACCCAGGGGCGGTCATATTCCGGCGCCTTGTCGCCAAGGTCCTTGATCGGCAGGTTGGCGACCTCGTCACCCTGGTGAATGACGCGGAAGCGCAGATCGTCGGTGGTCTTGCCGACAATGGCGAAGTCGAGGCCCCATTTGTGGAAGATCGCCTCGGCTTCCTTTTCCTTCTCCGGGCGCAGCACCATCAGCATGCGCTCCTGGCTCTCCGACAGCATCATCTCATAGGCGCTCATGCGCTCTTCGCGCACCGGCACCTGGTCGAGGTGAAGCTCGATGCCGAGGTCGCCCTTGGCGCCCATCTCGACCGCCGAACAGGTGAGGCCGGCCGCACCCATGTCCTGGATGGCGATGACGGCGCCGGACGCCATCAGTTCAAGGCAGGCTTCGAGCAGGCATTTTTCGGTGAAGGGATCGCCGACCTGCACGGTCGGGCGCTTCTCGTCGATCTTGTCGTCGAACTCGGCCGAGGCCATCGTGGCGCCGCCGACGCCGTCGCGGCCGGTCTTGGCGCCGAGATAGACGACCGGCAGGCCTACGCCCTTGGCTTCCGACAGGAAGATCGCATCGGTCTTGGCGAGGCCCGCGGCAAAGGCGTTGACCAGGATGTTGCCGTTGTAGCGGGCGTCGAAATTGACCTCGCCGCCGACCGTCGGCACGCCGAACGCATTGCCGTAGCCGCCAACGCCGGAAACCACACCGCTGACCAGGTGCCTGGTCTTGGGATGGTCGGGTGCGCCGAAGCGCAGCGCATTCATCGCCGCAATCGGCCGCGCGCCCATGGTGAAGACATCGCGCAATATGCCGCCGACGCCGGTCGCCGCACCCTGGTAGGGCTCGATGTAGGAGGGATGGTTGTGGCTCTCCATCTTGAAGACGACGCAGTCGCCATCGCCGATATCGACCACCCCGGCATTCTCGCCCGGACCCTGGATGACCTGAGGCCCGGTGGTCGGTAGCGTGCGCAGCCATTTCTTCGAGGATTTGTAGGAGCAGTGCTCATTCCACATCGCCGAGAAGATGCCGAGTTCGGTAAAGCTCGGTTCGCGCCCGACTAGGTCGAGGATGCGCTGGTATTCGTCGGGCTTCAGCCCATGCGCGGCGATGAGTTCCGGGGTGATCGGCACGGAATTGGAAATGGTCATGGGCGGCGATTGATGTCCATGGGAGAGGGGAATTTGAGTCCCCTCATATCGCAAGCTTTGGCGTGATACACCCCATTGGATGACGAAAAACGCCGGAAAACCACAGGGCGACGATGGTAGCGGGGAGCCGCTGGGGAACGGTATGGCATCCCGGCCGTTAGGCCTCAAACCAATCAGGAGATTTCGACATGGCCACCAAGCAAGGCAAGAAAGACAATCGCCTCTCCGACAAGGAGGCCATGCATATTGCCGAGACCACCGACGTTTCGCCCAAGCAGGCCAAGGACCTGGCCGAGAAGCACGGCAAGGACAAGGGCGCGAAGGAAGCCAAAAACTTCAAGGCAGAGGGCTGAACCTGAGATCGGTACGCAGGGGCACGGTTTAGCGCCAACGATTCAGGACGAACTGTCGTAGCCGGCGCGGCCTTCCTCCAGCAGCCGCCGGATCACCGCGACGCCGCCGGTGATGTCCTCGCGCCGCCTTGGCTGCGAGACGCCGAAACGCACGCCGTGAAAAACCTGCTCGGAACGCCCCGCCTTGAACTCGTCCTCGTCGTCGAGGAGCACGCCATTTTCGAGGCATGCGCTCCTGAAAGTGCCGGACAGCCAGGGATCGGGCAGCGTCAGCCAGACGAAGGGCACGCTGCCGTGTGACTTGAAGGCGAAACCCGCCAGTGTCTCGCGCACGATGGCGATGCGGGCGGCAATTTCGGCAATGCTGCGTTTGCGGATATCGCCAGCCTGCCCAGACAGCACCAGCCGCGCATTCACCTCCGCCAGCAGGAACGGCATCCCGCCGGTCATCATCTTGTGGGCGACGCGGATGCGATGGCGATAGGCGGGCGGGCAGGAGAGCCAGCCGCCGCGAACACCTGCCGCGACCGATTTCGACAGACCGCCGGCGACAATGGTGCGCTCGGGCGCATATTCGGCGATGAGCGGCGTCGGATCTTCGGTCAGGCCGCCATAGAGATCGTCCTCGATGACGATGACATTGTACGCGCGCGCGACGCGGGCGATCGCCTCGCGGCGCGAAACCGACAGGATCGCCAGCGTCGGGTTCTGCACCGTCGGCATCAGGAAAATCATCTTCGGGTGCTTTTGCGCGCAGACGCGTTCGAAATCCTCGGGATCGAGGCCTTCCACGTCCGATGCGACAAGTGCAATGCGCCGCCCGATCAGCCCGGCGCTGCGGGCGATCTGCGAATAGGTGAGGTGCTCGAAGGCGACATAGTCGCCCGGCGTGGTCAGCGCCGCGATCGCCGCCATCACCGCGGCATGTGTGCCAAGCGTGGGAACGATGGTGTCGGCCGCCGGACGGAACGAATTGCGCGACAGCCAGCGGGCGCCAGCCTCGAACCAGCGCTCCGGAAAATCCCTAGTGTAGCTCGAAATCTCGTGCGGGTGATCCTGCACCGTGCGCGAGAGCATGTCAGCGACAATGGCGCCCTGGCCGATGTCGGGCGCGGCAGTGCTGTCGAAACGCAGCTTGCCGGGCGGTGCATCGACATAGCGCGTGCCTTGCACGGCCGGCTCGGCGAATTCGGGTGACGCCGCTTCCGATTGCTGCGCCAGCACATAGGTCCCGCGTCCGACTTCGCCGCTCACCAGCCCGCGTTCGCGCAGCAGCTGATAGGCCCGGCCGATCGTGCCGACCGTCGTGCCGATGTCATAGGCGAGATCGCGCTGCGGCGGCAATTTTGCCCCGGCATCGATAACGCCCTTGTCGATGTCCGACTCGATGCTGCCGGCAAGGCGCTGGTAAAGCGGGCCGGAACCGATGGTGAGGTCAGGGACCCAATTTGTCATGGTGACAATTCTGTATATTGCACCAGATCGGGTGTCAATGCATATCAGAACCGTACCAAGATGGGTACAATTTGCAAGGTTGGCAGAAAGACAATGGATACAATCGAGACAATCCACTGCGCGGGCATTGAATTGGTCGGGCCGCGCCCGTCCAGCCGGCGAGGCTTTGTCGGCCGGATCGTGCATGTGGTCAGATCGCTGGCGCGATGGATCGACGTGCTGATCGAGCGCCGTCGCGGCCGCCTGGCTTTGCTCGAAATGACCGACGAGCAGCTCAGGGACATCGGTGTGTCGCGTGACGACGCTCACCGCGAAGGCATCAGGCGATTCTGGGACTAACTTGTAGTCTGGTCAGCGGCGTGTGCCCGGAGCCCTGAGGCGTGAGACGCCCCTATCGGCAAGCACGGCGAGGATGCACAGCACCAGGAAAACACCGGTGACGGCCAGCGCCGCAAGGGCGACGTTGGCCGCGCCGTTTTTCGCAACGTCGAGGAACGGGTAGGGCACTTCGCCTGCGATCGGTGCGCGCGCCAGCGAATAGGCGAGATAGGCGATCGGATAGGCCATCCACCACGAAATGTCGCTCCAGCGTGTCCTGCCGTCAGCGCCTGCAACAAGCCACCACAGCACGAACAGCACCGGCGTCACATAGTGCAGCAGCACGTCACAGAGCAGGAACAGCCCCTGCGGCTGCCAGAGCTGCGCCAGAACTGTCGCGTAGACGATGAAGACCAGGGCGATGGAAGCCGCCACGCCCGCCCGCATCCGCGGCCCGGCAAAGGCCGGCAGCCAGGCGTAGCCCGAAGGCGACAGCAGCGAGACATGGACCAGCACTGCACCGATGTTGGTCAGGATGGTGAAGAAGCTGAACAGAAAGACGATGGAGCCGAGAAAACTGCGGCCGGCTTCCATCGATGCCGGGATGGTGATGCACGCTTGCAGGACAAGCCCGGCCAGACCGATGATCAATCCCGCAAACTGCAGGAAGCGGCCCATGGCGTCAGGCGGCCGCGTTGCAGGAGGGGTTGCCCGTTTGCCAGCGCGCAATGTCGGATCCGATGCGCGCGCCGAGCGGATCGTCCATCAGCGGACCGAACACGTCGACGCGGCTGGAATTGCCTTGCGCCTGGACGACCAGCAGCGGCTTGCCGCCATAATGCTTGGCCGGCACCAGCAGGAAGCGGGGCGTGCCGCTGAACGAATTCAGCTCATTGGCCATCTGATAGGATTTGAAGGCGGGATCCTTGCTGGCGATCCAGCATTTGTGGGCCGATATCGCTACCTGTTCCATGGCCAGCAGCGAAGCGCTCTTGCCCGTGGGGACCGGCGCGCTCTTCGGGCTGGACTGGCAGGACGCCAACGCCAAGCCGGCAGCAGCCAGGGGACCTAGGCGAACAATCGTCAGTCTCATGGTCAACCGCCCCCGCGTTTTGAAAGGAATTCGAAGAGATATCAGGCGGCGATGCCGAGTGCGCCTTCGAACAGCGCCCGGCCGTCACTGCCGCCATGCGCGGCCTCGATCAGGTTTTCCGGATGCGGCATCAGGCCGAGCACATTGCCCTTCTCGCTGATGATGCCGGCAATGTCGTTGATCGAGCCATTGGGATTGGTGCCTTCGGCATAGCGGAACACCACCTGTCCTTCGCCCTCGAGGCGCGCAAGCGTGTCGGCATCGGCGAAATAATTGCCGTCATGATGCGCAACCGGCGTGCGGATGATTTGGCCCGGCTGATAGCGGCGGGTGAACATGGTGTTGGCGTTGGCGATCTGCAGCTTCACCTCACGGCAAACGAATTTCAGCGAAGCATTGCGCATCAGCGCGCCGGGCAGCAGGCCGGCCTCGACCAGAATCTGGAACCCGTTGCAGACGCCAATGACCATGACGCCCTTGGCGGCCTTTTCAGCGACTGCCCGCATCACCGGCATCCGCGCGGCAATCGCGCCGCAGCGCAGATAATCGCCGAAGGAGAAGCCGCCGGGAATGGCGATCAGGTCGACATCGGGGATTTCGGTGTCGGTCTGCCAGACGGTCGCCGGCGCCTGCCCGGAAATCTTGGTCAGCGCCGCAATCATGTCGCGGTCGCGGTTGAGGCCGGGGAGAAGAACGACAGCTGATTTCATATCAAGCGATCTCCACCGCGTAATTCTCGATCACCGTGTTCGCCAGCAGCTTGTCGCACATGGCTTTCAGATCGGCTTCGGCCTTGGCCTTGTCGGTCTCTGAAAGTTCGAGGTCGAAGACCTTGCCTTGCCGCACCTGGCCGACGCCGCCGAACCCCAGTCCGGACAGAGCGTGCTCTATGGCTTTTCCCTGCGGGTCGAGCACGCCGTTCTTGAGGGTGACGGTGATGCGGGCCTTGATCATGCTGGACAGGTTCCTGTTCGAAGACTTAGCAATTCCAGGAAAAGTCTGAAGCGGTTTTTCGTCCGGAATTGCGTCAAGAAATGAAGACTTAGTGCGGCTTGCCTTTGAGGCCATCGGTCGAGGCGACGAGCACCGGGCCGGTCGGGCGCGGCGGCTCGTTCTCGTTCATGATGCCAAGGCGGCGGGCAACTTCCTGATAGGCTTCGACGAGGCCGCCCATATCGCGGCGGAAACGGTCCTTGTCGAGCTTGTCCTGCGTTGCCACGTCCCACAGCCGGCACGAATCCGGCGAGATCTCGTCGGCAACGACGATGCGCATCATGTCGCCCTCGAACAGGCGGCCGCATTCGATCTTGAAATCCACGAGTTGGATGCCGACACCCATGAACAGGCCGGAGAGGAAGTCGTTGACGCGGATGGCCAGCGCCATGACGTCGTCGATCTCCTGCGGGCTTGCCCAGCCGAAAGCGGTGATGTGCTCTTCCGACACCATCGGATCGTCGAGCGCATCGGCCTTATAATAGAATTCGATGATCGAGCGCGGCAGAACGGTGCCTTCCTCGATGCCGAGGCGCTTGGACAGCGAGCCGGCGGCGACATTGCGCACCACCACTTCGAGCGGAATGATCTCGACTTCCTTGATCAACTGCTCGCGCATGTTGAGCCGGCGGATGAAGTGGGTCGGAATGCCCATGCGGTTCAGATGGTTGAAGATGTACTCGGAAATGCGGTTGTTGAGCACACCCTTGCCGTCGATGACCTCATGTTTCTTCTTGTTGAATGCGGTCGCATCATCCTTGAAGAACTGGATAAGTGTGCCCGGTTCCGGTCCCTCATAGAGGATCTTGGCCTTGCCTTCATAAATGCGGCGGCGATTTTTCATCTGATTTTTCTCTGGATTTGCGGGCAGGCGGCAAGCGACCAGTTCCTGTCCGTCTGCCTAAATTGGTGCGGCGACGGGTGGGGTTCAATGCCGGGTCTATCCCAATCACAGCGTTTGCTCAATCGGCAAATCCTTTCCATCGACCGCTTTCAGGAATGAAATGCCGCAGCGCAGCAAGTGATGTAGCATATTGACCGGCCCGCGCCCTTTTGGTTTGTGCTGCGGCAACACACATATCCATCGCCAACGCGAATCGATTTCATCGGAGGGAAGCCATGAGCAGCATGAAAGACCGCGAAGAGGGTTTTGAGCGCAAATTCGCCTTCGACGAAGAACTTCGCTTCAAGGCTTCGGCACGCCGCAACAAGGCGCTTGGCCTGTGGGCAGCTGAAAAGCTGGGCAAGTCCGGCACTGACGCCGACGCCTATGCCAAGGAAGTTGTGGTTTCCGACATCGAGGAAGCCGGCGATCACGACGTATTCCGCAAGATCCGCAAGGATTTCGACGCCGCCGGCGTCGACCAGTCGGATCACCAGATCCGCCGCACCATGGACGAACTGATGGCGCAGGCGATCGAGCAGATCAAGAACACCTAGAGCGAGTAGCGCTGGACCAATCGACCGCCCGGTCCAGCCGGGCGGTTTTTCTTTGCCTTTTCAGCCTTTTCCGGCTGAACTGTGCGTAGACCTGTTACAAGCCTCTACCCAACGAGGAAAGCACCCATGTCCCTGAAGTCACGCCTGGCGGCGGATGAAACGCTGTTCACCGCCTGGTCCGGCGTTCCGGACGCTTTGACGGTCGAAATCATCGCCAAGCAGGGTTTTGACGCCGTCACCCTCGACATGCAGCATGGCGGACACCACGAAGACTCGGTCTTGCGCGGCCTCGTACCGGTGCTCGCCGCCAACAAGCCGGCGCTGGTGCGCATTCCGGTCGGCCGCTTCGACATGGCCAGCCGCGCCCTCGATTTCGGTGCCGAGGCGGTGATTGCACCGATGGTGAATTCGGTGGCCGATGCAAAACTCTTTGCCGCGGCGATGAAATATCCGCCGATGGGCGAGCGCTCCTGGGGCCCGACCTATGCTTTTCCGCGCCATGGCAAAGGCGACCACGCCGAATGGCTGCGCGACACCAATCAACGCACCATGGCCTTTGCCATGATCGAAACGCGCGCCGCACTCGATGCGCTGGACGGCATCCTCGACACGCGGGGCATTGACGGCATCTTCCTCGGCCCATCGGATTTCTCCATCGCCTGGTCGAATGGCACCACCGTCAATTCGACGCTGGAAAGCATGATGGAAACCGTCGCCTCCATCGCCGAGCGGACGCGCAAGGCGGGCAAGCATCCGGCGATCTACGTCGTTGAGCCGGCGATTGCCGGCCGCGTCGTGGCGATGGGCTACCGGCTGCTGGCGATGGGCTCGGACCATGCGCTGATTTCGCTCGGCGCAAAGATACTCATCAAAAGCATGAACGATTCGATAAAGGGCTGAGGCGTGGTGCCTTGCCCGGTCAGGCCTTGAGGTCGGTCAGGAACTTGGCGAAGGTCATCGACCCTTCCGGCCAAGGGCCGAAGCCGGCATCCTCATTGAGGTGACCGGTTTCGCCGGCATCGATGAACAGCGAACCCCAGGCGCCGGCAATGTCCTCGGCAACCTCGAAGGCGCAGAACGGATCGTTGCGGCTGGCGATGACGATGGACGGGAAGGGCAGCGGTTCGCGCGCATAGGGACCAAAGGTCATCAGGTGACGCGGCCTTATCTCCGGGTTGGCGACGTCGGGCGGCGCGACAAAAAACGCGCCGGCGACCGGCTTCCTGAACTGCGGAATGGCCTGCACCGCGGCCGCCACACCGAGGGAATGGGCAACGATCACCACCGGTCGCTCGGCCTCGTTGACAGCGTTCGCCACGCTCGTCGTCCAGTCCTCGCGCACCGGCTTCGACCACTCCGCCTGCTCGACCCGGCGCGCCGTCGACAGTTTCGATTGCCAGCGTGTCTGCCAGTGTTCGGGGCCGGAATTGGTGTAGCCCGGCACGATCAGAATATCTGCGTCTTTGACTTTCATGGCGCTGAGATAGCGAGCGGCCGTGTCTCGTGCAACCCGCGCTGACGCATGCGGTGCATCACAATCGTGAACAACCTGTTCGATTCTTTCCATCTTGTGTGAACGATCAGGATCGACGATTTGAGGCAGGAAGAGATGGACAACAGAATAGACTGGTGGCGCGGCCTGGGATAATGCGCTGAACGGAGAGTTTTATGAGCGAACTGCCTTTTGCCGCGACGACCCCCGTCAGCGTGTCACGCGTGGGCCTGAAGGCGCGCGACGCCGAAGGACTTGCCGATTACTACCGGGCTGTTGTCGGCCTGCAGGAATTGAGCCGCGCCGATGGCGCCATCACGCTGGGCGCTGCCGAGCGCCCGCTGCTGGTCATAGAGCCTGACGCAGCGGCCAAGCCCGACGATCCGCGCAGCGCCGGCCTTTTCCACACCGCTTTCCTTCTGCCCAGCCGCGCCGATCTCGGCCGTTGGATAAACCATGCCGCCGCCAACAAGATCCGCATCGAGGGCGCCTCCGACCATCTGGTCAGCGAGGCTTTGTACCTGACCGACCCCGAAGGCAACGGCATTGAAATCTATAGGGACCGTCTGCCGCAGGAGTGGAAGTGGAACGGCGACAAGATCGCCATGGCGACCGAGCGGCTGAATCTGGCCGCCGTGGTTGGCAGCGTGCCGGCCGGTGACGCCGGCTGGCAGGGCGCGCCGCAAAACAGCATTATCGGCCATGTCCATCTGCGCGTCGGCCGGCCGGAAGATGCCGAGGCCTGGTGGCACGACGAATTTGGCTTCGACACGGTCGCTAAGTATGGAGGGCAGGCGGTGTTCCTGTCGTCGGGAGGCTACCACCATCATATCGGTGGCAATTCGTGGCACAGCGCCGGCGCCGGCCGCCGCGATCCGTCCCGCTCGGGGCTGGCCTGGGTCGAGATGCGCTCGGACAAGGCAACCGAGGAAACGAGCCGTGAAGATCTGTGGGGCACGGTTATCCGCACCGTGCCGGGCACCGCAGGCTGAGCGGCGGTTCGGGTCCTACACCGAGCCGGCGGCGTAGCCCGTCAGCAGCCCGTGCGCCCAGTTGTCGAATCCGGTCGCCGTGGCGCGGCCGGATGCTTCGGTCCAGTCATAATTGACCACGTGATGGCTGAACGACCATTGTCCGTCCTTGCGCGTCGCGATGGCGTAGCGGGCATGCGGACTGCCGGTCACGGTCAGGCCGGGGAATGCCTGGACGCCGACGCTGCCGGGATTGAGGATTGTCCGGTTGTCCGACAAGCGCACAACGCGCGGCGTATGTGTATGGCCGCACAAGGTCAGCCCGGCGCCGGCGCTGCCCAGCTTATGCCTGATCTGCTTTTCATTGGAGGGGTAGAAGTGGCTGCCTCCGTCTTCCTCGAGCAGGAACACGTCGTCGTCACTGGGGCTGCCATGGCAAAGCAGGATGTCCGGGGCAGGCGACAGGGTGACCGGCAAGGCCGAGAGCCAGGTCAGGGATGTTTCAGAGAGGCGTTGGTGGGTGAAAGCATCGACGTCTTCCAACCCGGAAGCAGGCGGCTCGACCAGCACACGGTCGTGATTGCCGCGCACGGTCGGCCAATTCTGCGCCATCAGATATTGCGCGGTTTCTTCAGGCCGTAGCGGCCCGGAAAGACAATCGCCCAGATTGACGATTATGTCGGGAGAAGCGTCTTTGATCTGCGCATGAACCGCCTCAAGCGCGCGCAGATTCCCATGGATGTCGGAAAGGACGGCCAGCCGCATCGAAAAACCTATCCGAAAACCCGCTTGAAGATCGTGTCGACATGCTTGGTGTGATAGCCAAGGTCGAATTTCTCGCGGATCTGGGCTTCTGGCAGCGCTGCGGTAACTTCCTTGTCGGCCAACAATTCCTCAAGGAAATCAGCGCCATGTTCCCATACCTTCATGGCGTTGCGCTGCACCAGGCGGTAGGCATCCTCGCGGCTGACGCCGGCTTGCGTCAGCGCCAAAAGCACGCGCTGCGAATGCACCAGGCCACGGAACTTGTTCATGTTCTTCAGCATGTTGTCGGGATAGACCAGCAATTTGTCGACGACGCCGGTCAACCGCGACAGCGCGAAATCGAGTGTTACCGTGGCGTCCGGGCCGATCATACGCTCGACCGAGGAATGCGAAATGTCGCGCTCGTGCCAGAGCGCCACATTCTCCATTGCCGGCAAGGCCATGGACCGCACCATGCGGGCAAGGCCGGTGAGGTTTTCGGTCAGCACCGGGTTGCGCTTGTGCGGCATTGCCGACGAGCCCTTCTGGCCCGGCGAAAAATACTCTTCCGCTTCCAGCACCTCAGTGCGCTGCAGATGGCGGATCTCGGTCGCCAGCCGCTCGACCGACGAGGCGATGACCCCGAGCGTGGCAAAGAACATGGCGTGGCGGTCGCGCGGGATGACCTGCGTCGACACCGGCTCCGGCTTCAGCCCAAGCTTTTTCGCCACATGCTCTTCGACATAAGGGTCGATGTTGGCGAAGGTGCCGATCGCGCCCGAGATAGCGCAGGTGGCAATATCCTCTCGCGCGTGCACCAGCCGCTCGCGGCAGCGTGAGAACTCGGCATAGGCCTGCGCCAGCTTGACGCCGAACGTGGTCGGCTCGGCGTGGATGCCGTGGCTGCGGCCGATGGTGACGGTGTCCTTGTGCTCGAAGGCCCGGCGCTTCAGCGCGGCGAGCAGGCCGTCGAGGTCGGCCAGCAGGATATCGCTGGCGCGGCCGAGCTGCACCGCAAGGCAGGTGTCGAGAACATCTGACGAGGTCATGCCCTGGTGGATGAAACGCGCATGCGGCCCGACGAATTCGGCGAGATGGGTGAGGAAGGCGATGACGTCGTGCTTGGTGACGGCCTCGATCTCGTCGATCTTGCCGACGTCGAATTGGGCGGCGCCGCCTTTTTCCCAGATGGTCTTGGCGGCTTCTCTGGGGATGACGCCGAGCTCGGCCAGCGCATCGCAGGCATGGGCCTCGATCTCGAACCAGATGCGGAAGCGGGTTTCCGGCGACCAGATGGCGACCATTTCCGGCCGGGAATAGCGAGGGATCATCCGTCAGTCCTGATGTGTCGGTGGTTAAGTGCGCCTCCTATCAGAGGCGGACCGAATGCTCAACGCTGCCGGCGTGCAAACCACACGCTGGCGGCGGCAAGCGCGATGAATCCGAGCGGAAAATAGAGCCTGATACCCAGCACCACGAACTGGTAGAGCGCCGTCAGCGAGGTGAAGACCAGTTCGAACGCCCACCGGGCGGTGAAGGCCTCCGCGTGCCATTCGGCGTAATAGGAGCGGTATTGCAGCGCAAACAACCCGCCGGTGAAGGCGAGCGTCGTGGCAAGCAGACAGACGAAGGCGGCGGCGAACGCCACCTCCCAGTGCCGGTCCAGCGAGACCAGCCGCGCCGCGAACAACCCGACGGGAAAGGCCAATGCCGCGCCGGTCGCAAACAGCAGGGCGACGAAGCGGATCTTTTCCGGGGTCTCCCAATTGTCGAGCCAAAGGCCGGTCAGCGCGCTGGCGCCCATGGCCATCGCCCACAGCAAGGCGCCGACAAGCGCCGTGCCCGTCGCTGGTACGGCGCGGCTGACGCGATTTCCGGCGCGCTTGCGCCAACTGGATTGATCGAGCGATGTCACAGGCGTCCGGTCACGGCGATCCAGCGAAAATCCGGTCCTTCGAAGCCGTATTGGCGCACTGCGATCAGCACCGCATAGGCGCTGATGCTGTCCATCGAGAACGTCTGCACCGCGCCGATCCTGTAGCCGTTCGGGCAGCCACGGCTTTTCGGGATCGATTTATCCTCATGCAGCAGATGGGTCCGGCCGCCATCCCTGGCCTCGATCCGCAGCAGGCGAAAACCGTTGACCTCGCCCTGGCTCTGGCAGCTTTCGGTGTCATTCATGCCGATCTCGTCCAGCCGGAATTCCAGCGGCGGGTCGACCGGCGAAAAGATCGGCCGTGGGTTCACCACCATGCGGAACGGGTCGGCCGACAATTCGGTCACCGGGTTGAAGCCGACGGTGATGCCGCGGTTTGCGGTGAGTTCGGCCTGCACAACGACGGCTTCGCCCTTCTGCCTGGCCTGCTGACGGGCCGTATCGAGCGAGGCGGTCTCATCCTCCAGCCGGACCCGGATTGGCGTGCCCTTCAGGAACGTGTCGTCGGCGGTGTTGATGTAGTAGCGATTGGCATAGGGAAAGCCCGAACCGTCTGCCACACCGTATTCCTCGAAGGCGAAGACGCCGCCATCCTTGCTGAAGCCGAGGATTTCAAGCTCGGCGACATCGCCCGCTCGGGCGGCCATGGCGGATGCCAGATGGACCAGCAGGCAAACGCCAATCAGGACGAGATTTCGCATCGGGGTTCCGCTCCGCCTGCCGTGGTTCGATCGTTCCCTATCACGAGACAGTCAAAACATCGTGCTATTCGAAAGGCGATGCATCCAATTCCGCCTCTGTTTGTTATCGTCGATCGTTTTCAAAAGGAGAACACCCCATGACTGAGGCCAGCAAGATTCGCGAGCATATGGAAGTGGTCGGCGCCGACGGCGTTCACATCGGCACCGTCGACAGGGTCGATGGCGAGCGGATCAAGTTGACCAAGGCCGACAGCGGCGAGGGCGCCCATCAGGGGCATCACCACTACATTCCCTTGAGCCTGCTTGCCGAGGTCGAGGGCCAGAAAGTCTGGCTGTCGGCAAATTCGGATGTCGCGGTCAGCTTCGAGGAAGAGGAGTCCGACCCGACCTGACTGAAAATCAGCGCGACGACCACACCGCAAACAGGTCGCCTTCGGCCGGCGTCGCGGCATGGATGCCGCGGCTGATTGCGCGCGCCATGGTGACGCCGGCAGTGGCAAAGAAATCGACGGCATCGTCGGCGCTGAGTTCTATGCCGCTCTTCCCCGTCGCCAGCGCGAACACCAGATCGCCGTCGGCCGGCGTGTGCACCGGCCAGATGGCGCGCACGAAGCCGTCATGCGCTGAAATGGCCAGCCGCTTGGCTGCCGCCTTGGTCAGCACGGCATCGGTGGCGATGACGGCGATGGTGGTGTTGCCACCGGCCTCGGCTTGTCCACCGACACGCTTGTCGCGGTATTTCAACAGGATCCGCCTGGCGTCGTCC
The DNA here is from genome assembly GCF_040322455.1 of Mesorhizobium sp. M0139. Taxonomy (NCBI): domain Bacteria; kingdom Pseudomonadati; phylum Pseudomonadota; class Alphaproteobacteria; order Hyphomicrobiales; family Phyllobacteriaceae; genus Mesorhizobium; species Mesorhizobium sp. M0139. The sequence goes on along the minus strand of NZ_JAMYTN010000002.1, from coordinate 208,092 downwards.
GGCATCGGCGAGGGATAGCCGAGGCCTCCGAACTCATCGCCGATCTCGAAGGGTGCCGCCCAGAAATAGCGTGTACGCGCAATCGTCACCGAGCCGGTCGGGTTGGCGGCGGCGAGCGCGCCGATGGTGATGCCGCTGTCGAGCGCGGTCGAGGCCGAGCCGAGGCCGCCCTTCAGCCCGGAGCTTAGCGCGCCGGTGCCGGCGCCGATTGTGCCGAGCGGAAAGTCGACTGTTGCCGCCTGGGCGGCTTCGTAGCCGAGGTCGCGGTAGGGAGGATAACGGCCCCAATCCTTGTCGCCGCCATTGCGCAGGTCAAACAGGATCGCCGCCGGCACGATCGGCACCCGAAAGCCGCCGACATCGACGCCAATGCCTTTTTCACGCAACGCCGCCTGCACGCCCGACGCGGCGTCGAGGCCGAAGGCCGAACCGCCCGAAAGCACGACGGCATGAACCGCCTCGATGGAATTGTGCGGTTCGAGCAAATCGGTCTCGCGCGTGCCCGGCGCGCCGCCGAGGATCTGCACGCCACCGACCGCCGGTTCGTCGCACAATACGGTGGTGACGCCCGATTTCAGCGTGGCATCCGACGCGTTGCCGACGCGCAAGCCGGCGACATCGGTGATCAGATTGCGCGGCCCGGTGCGAAACATCAGTTCGTCTCCGCCGGCACGAAACGCGTCCCGTCGAAGCGGAAGGCGCGATAGAGGTTTTGGCTCAGATCGCCTTTGTCGTCGAACCGCAGCGGCCCGATCGCGGTGTTGAAATCATGCCCGGTTAGCGCGTCGGCCAGCCCCTTGCCCGAGGTCTGGGGCGCGGCCGAGGCCGCCTTGGCAATCTCCACCGCCGCGTAGGCCGGCAAGGCATAGCCATCCGGCGCGATGTTCTTGGCCGTAAACGCCGCCAGCACCTTGGGATCGGCGACATCGGCCCATTCCGGCGGCGCGATCATCAGCGTGCCGACGGCGTAAGGCACATCGCCGGGTGGCGTGCGCAAATTCTCGCCGCCGGCAAAGACAATGCCGGCCTCGAGCTGGCCGGCGTCGCGGCCCATAATGGCGATGTCGTCGCCGTCGCCACCGGCAAAGACATGCGTCGCGCCCGCCTTCTTCAGCCGGCCGATCAGCCCGATCTGGTTGTCGAGCTGCGGCCGGAACGTATCTGTGAAGACCGGCTTCAGCGCCGCCTGTTCGGCCGCTGCGCGCAGCGTCTCGGTGATTTCGCGGCCATAGATGGTGCCGTCATCGACGATGGCGAACAATTCGCTCTGCCACAGCCGGGTCAGGATGCCGGCCACCGCATTGCGCTCGTCGTCGCCGCGTGGCCCCAGCCGGTAGACCGGCCAGCCGGTTTTGGCGCGGCGATCGGTCAGGCTTTCGGTGCGCACGCCAACGGTGATGACCGGTATGTCAGCGTCCTTGAGGATCGGCAGCGCCGCCTGGATCGCCTCGGTGCAGAGGAAGCCGACGACGACCTTGACCTTCGCCGCCGCGAACTCCCTCGCGGCGGCGGCGCCGCCATCGGCTGTGCAGGCATCGTCGACCGTCCTGATCTCGGCGCCGTTGGCTTCTGCTGCCAGGGCAGCACCCGCCTCAATCTGCTTGCCCAGGATCGCCGACGGACCGGACAGGGGTGCGGCGACGCCGACAAGCAAAGTCTGCGCGCCGGCGCTTGCCGGCAGCAGCCAGAGCAGTGCCGCTATTACAGCTGTTAGGGGTCGCATTCTGACGACGAATTCCTCCGTGCCGGTCGCATGCTTCCAGCGTCTCTTCCGCCAAGACCTAAAGGCTGCCCGCCCCAGGCGCAACACGGGAATTTGCGGATTGGCGTCAAGCACTTCGCTTGTGGCCTATTGTGTGCCGCCATATATAACGCTTGGATTCCCGCTTATGGAAAATCATCGGTGTTGAAGTTGAACGACATAGGGCCCCAGGCCTATCGCGACGCGATGGCGCATTTTGCCGGCCATGTCCATGTGGTGACCACCGAAGGGGCCGCCGGCAAACGCGGCACGACGGTGATTGCCGCCTGTTCGGTGTCGGACACGCCGCCGACGGTTCTCGTCTGTCTCAACCGCGAGAATGCCAAGAACGAGCTGTTCATGCAAAACGGCCGGTTTGCGCTGAACACGCTGGCTTCGCACCAGCAGCCCCTATCGGTGGCGTTTTCAGGCCTGACCGGGCTGTCGGCCGATGAGCGTTTCGCGCTTGGCGAGTGGGATGTCATAACGACGGGCGCGCCTACCCTGAAGGGCGCTCTTGCGGTTTTCGACTGCGAATTGATCGACACCAAGGATCTCGCCACCCATCGTGTGCTTTTTGGCAAGGTGACAGGCCTGCGCATGGGCGATAATTTGCGGCCGCTGATCTACCACGCCCGCGACTACCACGTGCTGCAGAGCGGAGCAGAGGCGGCAACGGAGAAAGAATGACCGAGCTGAAACCGCGCCCCGCGCCGCGGACGATCGACGAAACGCTCGATCTCCTGACCGGCGCGGACTATGTCGCGGACCGCTCGCTCGCAACGGTGCTGTTCCTGTCGCTGCGCATGCAGCGGCCGCTGTTCCTTGAAGGGGAGGCCGGCGTCGGCAAGACCGAGATCGCCAAGGTGCTGGCGCAGGCACTCGGCCGCCGGCTGATCCGCCTGCAATGCTATGAAGGGCTCGACGTCTCGTCCGCTGTCTATGAGTGGAATTACGCCGCGCAGATGATAGAGATCCGCATGGAGGAGGCGGCAGGCTCGGTCGACCGCTCCGACATGGAGCGCAATGTCTTTTCCGAAAAATACCTGATCCGCCGGCCGGTGCTCGATGCGCTGACCGGCAAGGCGGGTGCGGCCCCGGTGTTCCTGATCGACGAGCTCGACCGCACCGACGAAGCCTTCGAGGCGTTCCTGCTCGAAATCCTGTCCGATTTCCAGGTGACGGTGCCCGAGCTTGGCACGATCAAGGCGGAGGAGCCGCCGATCGTCATCATCACCACCAACCGCACCCGCGAAATCCACGACGCGCTGAAGCGGCGCTGCCTCTATCACTGGGTCGATTATCCCAATGCCGAGCGCGAGCTGGAGATCGTGCGGCGCAAGGTGCCGCAGGCCAACAGCCGGCTTTCGGCCGAAGTGGTGTCGTTCATCCAGAAGCTGCGCCGGGTCGAGCTATTCAAGGCGCCGGGCGTTGCCGAGACCATCGACTGGGCCGGCGCGCTGACCGAACTCGACAAGGTGGCGCTCGATCCCGAAACCGTCTCCGACACGATCGGCGTTTTGCTGAAATACCAGGACGACATTGCCCGCATCGGCGCGGGCGAGGGCCGGCGCATCCTCGATGAGGTCAAGGCCGAACTGGCGGCGGCGGAGTAGGGCAGTGAAGGCGCCGGGTGCTTACCCCAAAGAGACCGAACCCAGAGAGGCGACGGAAGACGGGCGCATCGCCGACAACATCGTCTATTTCGCCCGCACCTTGCGCAAATCCGGCATGCGGGTCGGGCCGGCTTCGGTCAAGGATGGGATCGAGGCGGTGCTGGCAGCCGGCATCGGTTCGCGCGACGATTTCTACTGGACGCTGCATGCCGTGCTGGTGTCGCGGCACGAGGATCACCCTGTTTTCGACGAAGCCTTCCGGCTGTTCTGGAAATCGCGCGAGCTGATCGAGAAACTTCTGGTGATGTTCTCGCCGGTGGCGCCCGACACCAGGGAGAAGCAAAAGCCGCGCGCGGCAGAAAACCGCGTCAGCCAGGCCATGTTCGAAGGCCACGAGAAGAATCGGCCGGTCAGGGAAATCCCGGAGATCGAAGTCGACGCCCGGCTAACCTTCTCCGGGAATGAAGTGCTGCGCGGCAAGGACTTTGCCCAGATGAATGCCGACGAGATGGCAGACGCCAAGAAGGCGATTGCCCGGCTGCGGCTGCCGTTCGACATGGTCCGTACCCGACGCTTCAAGGCAGACCTGCATGGCCGCCGTATCGATCCACGCGCCATGATGCGCTCGGCCGCGCGCACCGGCGGCGAACTGATCCTGCCGAAATTCCGCTCAGCCCGCGAAGTGCATCCGCCGCTGGTGGTTCTCGCCGATATCTCCGGTTCGATGAGCCAGTACACGCGCATCTTCCTGCACTTTCTGCATGCGCTGACCGAAAAACGGCGGCGCGTGCACACCTTCGTCTTCGGCACGCGACTGACCAATCTCACGCGGCAGATGCGCCATCGCGACCCCGATGCCGCCCTTGCCGACTGCTCGGCGGCGGTGAAGGACTGGTCGGGCGGCACCCGCATCGGCGATACGCTGGCGGAGTTCAACAAGCACTGGTCACGCCGCGTGCTCGGGCAGGGCGCGGTGGTGCTTTTGATCACCGACGGTTTGGAGCGCGACGATGTTTCCGGCCTGTCGGAGGAGATGGATCGCCTGCACAAATCCTGCCGGCGGCTGATCTGGCTCAACCCGCTTCTGCGCTTTGGCGGCTTCGAGGCGCGGGCCCGCGGCGTCAGAGCGATGCTGCCTCATGTCGACGAGTTCCGCTCGGTACACAATCTCGATGCGCTGGCCGACCTCTGCGCCTCGCTGGACAAGAAATCGGCCGCTTCGGTCGATCCGCGTCGCTGGCTGGACGCTGGTGTCAGGCGCGCCGCATAGCCATATTGGATTCCGAAAAACAGGCTCCCAGAGAAAAACAGACTTTGAGGCAAGCGATCATGGACAACAGCATCTATCTCGATGAGGCCCGCGACCCCTTGATCATCGCGGAGGGCTGGATGAAGGACGGCAAGGATGTCGCCATCGCCACTGTGGTCGAGACCTGGGGTTCGGCGCCGAGGCCGGTCGGCAGTCATCTGGTCATCGACGCCGAAGGCAATTTCCACGGCTCGGTCTCGGGCGGCTGCGTCGAGGGCGCCGTGGTAAGCGAGGCGATCGACGTCATCGACAGCGGCAAGGCCAAAATGCTGGAGTTCGGCGTTGCCGACGAGACCGCCTGGCAGGTCGGCCTATCCTGCGGCGGCCGCATCAAGGTCTATGTGGAGCGGCTCGGTTAGGCATGGATCCCTACGCTCTCAAAGCCCTCAATGACGAACGCCGTGCCCGCCGTGCGGCGATCCTGGTGACCGATCTCGGCGACGGCCGCGACCGCATCGTGCGAGAAGGCGACCAGGTTGCCGGCGATCTCGGGCAAGCGATCGCCAAGGCTTTCCGCACCGGCAATTCGGGTTCGGTCGAGGCTGAAGGGCGCACCTTCTTCCTCAACGCGCACCTGCCGCAACCGCGCCTGGTGGTGATCGGCGCCGTCCATATCAGCCAGGCGCTGGCGCCGATGGCCAGGATCGCCGGCTATCCCCTAGAGATCATCGATCCGCGCACCGCCTTCGCCACTCCGGACCGTTTTCCCGATGTAGCACTCCATGCCGAATGGCCGGAGGATGTGCTGAAGCGCCAGCCGCTCGACAGCTACACCGCGCTTGCCGCCGTCACCCATGATCCCAAGATCGACGATTTCGCGCTGAAGGCGGCGCTGGACGCCAATTGCTTCTATGTCGGGGCGCTCGGCAGCCGCAAGACCCACGCCAAGCGCGTCGAGCGTTTGCTGGCGCTGGGCGCCAGCGCCGACCAGATCGCCCGCATCCACGCGCCGATCGGTCTCGATATCGGTGCGGCGAGCCCGGCCGAGATCGCCGTCGCCGTCCTGGCTCAGACGATCCATGCCTTTCGCTCGCGAGGGCTGGAAGCGAAAGGCGCCGCAGCGTGAGATTCGGCCCGGTTCCGATCGACCAGGCCGAAGGCGCGGTGCTCGCGCATGCCACCACGGCGGGTGAGCGGCGTTTCCGCAAGGCGCACACGCTGAGCGCACAGGACGTGGCGGCTCTGAAAGCAGCCGGCATTACCGAGATCGTCGCGGCGGTGCTTGCCGCCGATGATCTCAGCGAAGATGCGGCGGCCGAAAAGATCGCCGGAAGCATGGCCCATCGCAACATCGAGGCAAAACCCGCCGCGACCGGCCGCGTCAACCTCCATGCCAAGGCCGCCGGTCTCTTCACCGTCGATGCCACGATGATCGACGCCATCAATGCCGTCGACCCGACCATCACCATCGCCACGCTAGCGCAGCACGCACCTGTCGAGACGGGGCAAATGGTGGCGACGGTCAAGATCATCCCGTTCGCTGTTGCCACGGCTCTGGTCGACAAGGTGACGAAGATCTGCGCCGGCGGCGAGATCTTCGCCGTCAACGCCTACCATCCGGTGCGCATCGGCGTCATTCAGACGATGCTGCCCGGCATCAAGCCCAGCGTGCTCGACAAAACGCTGCGCGTCACCGAGGCCCGGCTGGCACGCTCCGGCGGCCGGCTGACGACGGAGCGCCGCACGCCGCACGAGATCGCGCCTGTAGCCGAGGCAGCGGCCGCGCTGGCGCGCGACAACGACATGGTGGTGATCTTCGGCGCCTCGGCGATGAGCGATTTCAACGATGTCGTTCCGGCGGCGATCGAGGCAGCAGGTGGCACGGTGATCCGCGCGGGCATGCCCGTCGATCCCGGCAATCTGCTGGTGCTGGGCACGCTCGATGGCAAGCGCGTCATCGGCGCGCCCGGTTGCGCCCGCAGCCCCAAGGAGAACGGTTTCGATTGGGTGCTCGACAGGCTCATCGCCGGTCTCGACGTCACCGCCAAGGACATTGCCGGCATGGGCGTTGGCGGCCTCTTGATGGAAATCCCGACCAGGCCGCAGCCGCGCGAGCCGCTGCCGGCGAGAGCCGGGCTGAAGGTCGAGATCGTGCTTCTGGCCGCCGGTCGCTCCAGCCGCATGGGCGGGCCGAACAAGCTTCTGGCGCTGTTCGACGGCAAGCCGCTGGTGCGCCGGACAGTCGAGCGCGCACTGGCCTCGAAGGCAACCAGCACCGTTGTCGTCACCGGCCATCAGCGCGAGCGGGTGCACGCCGCGCTCTCGGGCCTCGACGTGATCTTTGCCGACAACCCGGATTTTGCCGACGGCCTGTCCTCGTCTCTAAAAGCCGGCATTGCCCGCGTTGGAGCCGAGGCGGCCGGCGCCATGATCGTCCTCGGCGACATGCCGGGTATCTCATCGGCCGATCTCGACAGGCTGATCGAGGCCTTCCGTAGGGACGGCGGCCGCTCAGTGGTGCGTGCCGCCCATGACGGCCGCCGCGGCAATCCGGTGCTGCTGCCACGCGCGCTGTTTGGAGGCATCGCCCACCTCGAGGGCGACACCGGCGCCCGCCATCTGGTCGAGGCCGAGGGACTGGATGTCATCGACGTCGAGATCGGCGACAGCGCGTCGATCGATGTCGACACCCGCGAGGCGCTGGAAGACGCCGGCGGCGTGCTGCAGGATTGACAAAGCGAAGCCGAAAAACGCATGCCTTTAGCATGGCTCTCTCTTTACTTGCCTCAGCGCTTCTACCCCCCTCTGGCCTGCCGGCCATCTCCCCCTCAAGGGGGGAGATCAGCAGCCTCGATGGCGGCGTCTATCCTGCAGCTTTGAAGATTGGCGGAAGGCGGCGTGATATCCAATCTCCCCCCTTGAGGGGGAGATGGCCGGCAGGCCAGAGGGGGGCGGCCGCGCTCCATACCCTTCTGGTTTCACTCCTTTTCCTGTTCTCAGCCGCCCCAGCCGACGCGCTCGAGCTAAAACCCTACAAGGACGATCTCTTCGCCTATCCGGCGACGCTCTCGTCCACGGACAAAGGCGCCTACACGATCATCGACTACCAGGAGCTGCGCGACATCAACGCCCGCGACCAGGTGCCGGAGCGCCGGGTGCAGGCTAAGTATGTCGATGTCGGCGTGCGCAAGGTGCAGCAGGACCTGCTGCTGAAAACCGATGCCGGCGATGTCAGGCATGTCGCTGTCGGCAAGACCGAGGGCGCCGGCATCATCGTGCTTTACCTGCACGGGCAGGGCGGCAGCCGCAAGCAGGGCGTCGACGACTTCACCTTCGGCGGCAACTTCAACCGAATCAAGAACCTGATGGCCGGCAATGGCGGCCTCTATCTCTCACCCGATTTCACCGATTTCGGCGACAAGGGCGCGGCCCAGGTCGCGGCGCTGATCGGCCATTATGCCGAGGCCTCGCCGGACGCGAAAATCTTCGTCGCCTGTGGCTCGATGGGCGGCGCGCTGTGCTGGAAGCTGGCCGGCCGCAGCGATACGGGACGGCGCATCAACGGGCTGCTGCTGCTCGGCTCGCTATGGGATGACAGTTTCCTGTCGAGCCCGGCTTACAGGCGTCACGTGCCGGTGTTCTTCGGCCAGGGCAGCAAGGACCCGGTCTTTCCCGTGGAGAAGCAGGAAGCCTTCTTCCGTTCCATCATTGCGAGTTCCAAAGCCTATCCCTATCCGACCCGGTTCGTCCGGTTCGAGACCGGCACCCACGGCACGCCGATCCGCATGGTGGACTGGCGCCAAACGCTGAACTGGATGCTGTCGAAGGCGCCTTGAGGCATATCGCCCAGAGGTGCCCGTTGGTTTTGGTGATCGTGGTTCGGCCGATATCCTCTTACTGGTGTAGGCTGATATGATCCAACAGATCGGAAGCACAGCGATGGACGCTCACCCCTTCAAGATCCAAATTCCGAACGAACAACTTGAAGATCTCCAGCGCCGGCTTAGCGCAACACGATGGCCAATTCCGCTAAGCGAAGCGGGCTGGAGCGATGGGGCCGAGCTGCCGTTCATCAAACGCCTTGCGGATTACTGGCGAGACCGCTTCGACTGGAGAGTGCAAGAGGAGCGGCTGAACCGGCTGCCGCAATATCTGACGAGGCTGAACAACCTAGATGTCCACTTTGTCCACCAGCCAGGCAACGGACCGGCGCCGCTGCCGCTGATCATAACGCATGGCTGGCCCGGCTCGTTCATCGAAATGGAACACGTCATTCCATTGCTGGCAGACCCAGCTGCCCATGGTGGTGACCCGGCCGACGCTTTCCACGTGGTAGTTCCCTCCTTGCCCGGATACGGCTTTTCCCAGGCGCCGACGGAACCAGGCTTCCATTCCGGCCGCATCGCGGAGTTATGGGTACAGTTGATGCGCGGGCTCGGCTACGACCGCTTCGCTTCCCAAGGAGGCGACATCGGCGCGGGCGTTTCCGCCTGGATGGCACGGCTCCATTCCGAAAGCGTGCTTGGCGTCCACGTCAATTACATTCCCGGGAGCTATCGGCCACCCTTGGGTGCAGGTCTGCCACCTGTCACCGTTGAGGAGCAGGCCTTTCTGGAAAAGGCCGCGGCCTGGACGGCAACGGAGGGCGCCTATGCCCATCTGCAGGGCACGAAGCCTCAGACGCTTGCTTATGCTCTGACAGACTCGCCGATCGGTCTCGCAGCCTGGATGATCGAGAAGTTCCGTAGCTGGAGCGATTGCGACGGTGACGTGGAGCGCACCTTCGGCATGGACACGCTCCTTACGGATGTTTCTCTCTATTGGTTCAGCAACGCGCTCACCTCGTCCTTGCGGCTCTACAAGGAGAATCGACTGTTCCCTCTTGCGTTCGAGACGCTGGAACGCGTTTCGCCGCCATTTGGGGTAGCGCTTTTCCCTCGCGAGTTGCCGATGCCGCCTCGATCCTGGGTGGCGCGGGTCTTTGACGTTCAGCGATGGACATCGATGCCGCGAGGGGGCCATTTCGCTGCGCTGGAGGAACCGAGTCTTCTGGTCGAGGACATTCGCGCCTTCTTCCGGCCGATGCGTTCCCGGCCTGAAACGAGAAGGCGAATGTGAAGGACTGCTTGAGCGCGGCGGTTCCTGATAAGATCCCTACGGCGCGGTGTTGTAGTCGACCACCGTCTGCGGGTTCTCCTCGCCATCGTAAGACGCGTCCACATCATATTGGACGAGGGAAAAATCGCCGTTACGGAACAGGTATATCCCCTTGTCCGAGGCGTCGCCGATGCCGCGCCATTTGTTGAACGTGGTCAGCGTCTTGGCGTCTTCGTCATATTCGGAATTGGCCGCCCAGCCGGATGTGCGGAAGCCGATGATATCCATGCCCAGCAGTTTGCCGTCGCTGTCATTGTTCTCGTAACGGATATCCATTTCGGGCTCGGTGAACTGCAACTGCCGCACGCCCGATACTTCGTCGGTCATGTAGTAGACCGAACTTGCGTTATAGGCTGCCGCTTGGCAGTAGAACTCGAAAAGCCGCGTTTCCTTGTCGGGATCGCTGGCAGCCGCGTCCTTTGCCTTGTATTTGATCGAAAAGATGTTCGGCTCCTCGCCGAGAAATTGCTTGTCACACTGATCGCCATAATCAGCGGCGAACAGTTTCTTCACGTGCTCGAGTGCGGTGTCCTTCTTCGGCGGCGGCGGCCCGTCACCACAGCTTGGCGGCAGCGCCCCCTCGAAATCGGCCTTGGATGGCTTCAGCGCGCCCTTGTCGATAAAGATCGGTCGGAACGGCGGGGCCTGGATCTGAGCGCTGACCTGGCGCAGCGTGTAGCAGCCGGCGAAGACTGCTTCCTTGCCGTCCTTGTCGGTGGCGCGGATGGCCACCGGGACGCTGTAATAGATGCTGCCGGCGGCACCTTCATCGGAAATGGCGCCGGTTTCAACGTCGACCTTGTCGGTGCCGTCATAGCCCTTGACGAAAGTGTCGAAATCCTTTGCCGGCTTGGTATCGCCGTAGTAAGCCCAGGCGCGGGCGAATTCGTGCCGGTTGATGGCACTGTAGAGCGAACGGACCACCGCTGCGGCATCCGACCTGTCGTCGACATAAGGTGCCTGGTCATCGGTCGCCGGGTCATCATCGGCCAACAAAGCTTGGCTGGATACAGCAAGGGAGAAAAAAGCGGTCGCTGCCAGAAAGACAAGTCTCATCGGGGATCTCCACCACGACAGGATTCTATCACATCGATTGCGGCGACGTGGTGACGCTTGAAAAATCCTCCGGGAAGGCGCTACGTCCCGCCGTCGGCGCTTCAGCCGCAATGGAGATTTGAACGTGACACTATCGATGTATGAAGCCTCGGTGCCGGTGTTTTCGGCCAGGCTGAAGGCGCTGTCCGGCGTGCTGTCGGCGGCCGAACAGAATGCAACCGAGCGCAAGATCGACCCGCAGGTGTTTTTGACCGCGAGGTTGGCGCCCGACATGTACGCGCTGGTCAGGCAGGTGCAGGTCGCCACCGACCACGCCAAGGGCGCGCCATCACGGCTGGCCCGTCGCGAGGTGCCGAAATACGAAGACAATGAAGCGACCTTCGCCGAGCTTCAGGCGCGCCTGACCAAGACGCTCGATCTGCTGGCGTCATTCTCGGCCGCCGAATTCGATGGTTCGGATGAAAGGGTGGTCGAACTGAAGTTTGGCCAGCGCGAAGCCTCGATGCCCGGCATGCAGTATCTGCTGCATGTCGCCATGCCCAACTTCTATTTCCACGTGACCACCGCCTACGACATCCTGCGCCACAATGGCGTGCCGCTGACCAAGGGCGCCTATCTCGGTAATCGTTGACGAATTGCGCGTTGCGAGGTTTCCCGGCCGCTGCCGGGAAACTTCGTATGACGCTGGTTCAGCGCCAAGGCTTACTCAACGCAGTGACATTTCGCGCGCGATGCGTGGGAAATCGGCCGGCTTGACGCCGATGTCGGCGCGGTCGGCATTGCTCATCGAGTGCAGCAGTGCCAGGGCGGAACGATAACGCTGATGCTCCTGCGGACGCGGACGGGCAAACATTTCAGTGAAGAACCCCATGATTCGGCCCCTTGTTGATCCTCCACGGCGCCGAATATAGGAAAATTGTGAAGATTGTGCAGTGCAGCATTTGCATGGCAGCCATGCCAAGCGAATTTTTTTCGGCACAATTGCCGCGTGCGCTGAAACTTGTGGCGCATCCCCACCGTATGCATAGACGCTGGCACATGGCCGGCTTTTCCTCGCCACTCCTGGCGAATTTCCGGACTGCATGCAAATGCAGTCCGGCTTTTTGTTGGGTCTTGCACATCGCCAACCGGGCCCGCGCAAGCCTCGCAAACGCCTAAACTGGTTAAGATCAGCGGCATTCATTTTTAACGAGCCGGTTCTATGCTGCGACCGGCTCTGTTCGCACGCTTAAACGAGGGGGAGGCTGACATCGGCGCCAAGCGGGATTTCGCTTCCTTGCTCGACGATCTGTTCGTTGCCTCCGACAAGGACGAGGCGGGCGAGGAGACCGGCGCGCGGCCGTCGATCCCGTTCGACTATCTCTCCGTGGCCGACGAGCTTCATTCCGGCCGCATCAAGGTCTCGGGCGAAACATTCGCCGCCGAATACCGCGAGGCGGGAGCCGATCTGGCCGCAGAATTTGCCGCCCTTCTCGATCATGCCAAGCTGGCGCTCGCCGGCGAGGAGGCAAAGCCCGAGGAAAAGCTGCCGCCGATCGACCCTGACGCGATCGCCGTCGAGCTCGGCCTCGATCATCCAGTCAAGAACGCCGATCTCGGCCGCATGCGCCGCAGCTTCGCCTTCGCCAACCACCCCGACCGCGTCGCGCCGCATCTGCGCCAGCGCGCCATGATCCGCATGCAGGTGGCCAACATGCTGATCGATGAGGCCAAGCGGCGCGCGCTGGCCGGCGTCCGGCGCTGACTTTTCCAGGGTTCACGCAAAAGTCGGGTTCCCTGAGGGTTGGAGAGCGGCGCCGCTTTCCCTATACATGCGGCTTCCTTCCCGCGTAGCCGCGCAAACCTCCCGCCGGAGAAACCCCATGCACAAACGCCGTCTCGGTCGGACCGATCTTCTTGTTACCCAGATCTGCCTGGGGTCGATGACCTGGGGCCAGCAGAACACCGAGGCCGATGGCCATGCGCAGATGGATCTGGCCTTTGCGCGCGGGGTCAATTTCATCGACACGGCCGAGCTCTACCCGATACCGCCCAAGGAGGAGACGCAGGGGCGGACGGAGAAGTTCATCGGCAGCTGGATGAAGGCCAAGGGCAATCGCGACAAGGTCATCCTGGCCTCGAAAGTGGTCGGCCGCACCGCCAACCGCTGGTTTCGTGGCGACCGGCCGTCGAAGCTGGTGCGCGCCGACATCTTTGACGCCATCGACAAATCGCTGGCCAAGCTCGGCACCGACTATCTTGATCTCTATCAGATCCATTGGCCGGAACGTGACATTCCCTGGGGCGCCAATCCGACCCGCGTGGGTGCTGTGCCGCGCCGTGCCGACGCCGTTGGCGCGCCGGCCGGCGAGACGCCGATCGCCGAGACACTCGCCGTCTTCGAGGAGCTGGTGAAGGCGGGAAAGATCCGCCATCTCGGCCTGTCGAACGAGAACTCCTGGGGCGTCATGCGCTTCATTGCCGAGGCCGACAAGGGCGTCGGCCCGCGCATCGTTTCGCTGCAGAACGCCTACAATCTGGTCAACCGCACCTTTGAGGTGAACCTCGCCGAAGTCTGCGACCGCGAAGAGGTTGGCTTTCTCGCCTATTCGCCGCTGGCGCAAGGCTATCTCACCGGCAAATACGACCATGGCGCGCGACCGCAAGGCTCGCGCTCGCAGCTGTTCAACCGCGGCCAGCGCTACGAGACGCCGAATTCCGCGGAAGCGCAGCTGGCATACAACGAACTGGCGCGCTCCTTCGGCCTTGAACCTGCGCTGTTTGCCAACGCCTATGTCGCCAGCCGGCCGTTCGTCACCTCCAGCATCATCGGCGCGACGACGATTGCCCAGCTTGAGATGGCGCTGTCGTCAGCCGACGTGACCTGGACCGACGAGATGCAGAAGGGCGTGGATGCGATCCACCAGCGCGTCGGCAATCCGTGCCCCATAAGCAGACCGTTTGGCCGGGATTGCCGAGCAAAGACAAGGGGAAGGGGACAGCCATGGATTTTCCGATCGAGACCGTCAGGGGAAAATTTCCGGCGCTGGACCTGACCGACAAGGGCCGCCGGCGCATCTATCTCGACAATCCGGCCGGCACCCAGGTGCCGCAAGCGGTTGCCGACGCGGTGGCGCGCTGCCTCCTCACCACCAACGCCAATCTCGGCGGCTATTTCGAAACCACGCGTGCCGCGCAAAAGGTGTTCGACGACGCCCATGCGGCGATGGCCGATTTCCTGGGTGCAGCGAGCGCGGAGGAAATAATCATCGGCGCCAACATGACGACGCTGACCTATCACATGTCGCGCACGCTCGGCCGCGGCTTCAAGCCGGGCGACGAGATCATCGTCACCCGCATGGATCATGAGGGCAACGTCTCGCCCTGGCTGCAGCTGGCCGAAGATCTTGGCCTCGTCGTGCGCTTGCTGCCCTTCCACGAAAAGAGCTGGCAGGTCGAGGAGGCGGCGCTCGGCGCTCTGGTCACCGGCAAGACGCGGCTCGTGGCGCTGAATTATGCGTCGAACCTGACCGGCTCGATCAACCGGGTCAAGGCGTTGACGCGAATAGCCAAACAGGCCGGCGCGCTGGTCTATGTCGATGCCGTCCAGTTCGCGCCGCACGGGCTGGTCGACGTGCAAGACCTCGGCTGCGACTTCCTGGTTTGCTCTGCCTACAAGTTCTTCGGCCCGCACATGGGCATTCTTTGGGGCCGCCGCGACATCATCGATGCGCTGAAACCCTACAAATGCCGTTGCTCGTCCAATGGCCTGCCGGAGCGCTTCGAACTCGGCACGCCGCAGATCGAACTGATGGCCGGACTTACCGCAGCGGTCGATTACTTCGCCGAACTCGGTGCTGCGGCCGGCGAGGGCGGTTCGCGAAGGCAAAAGATCGCAAAGGCATACGAAGTGTCGATCGCCTACGAAAACCCGCTGGTGCTGAGGCTGATCGATGGGCTGTCCGCCATCGAGGGCCTGACCATCCGCGGCATCACCGATCAGAAGCGTGTCATTGAGCGCGTGCCGACCGTGTCCTTCACCGTCGACGGCATCGTGCCAGAGACGATCGTGCGGCAGATGAATGCCGAGAACATTTTTCTATGGTCGGGTCACAACTACGCCTGGGAGATCGTCCACCATCTCGGCATTCCGGCCGAGCAGGGAGTCGTGCGCATCGGTATTGCGCACTACAACACGGCGGCAGAGATCGACGAGACGTTGGAAAGCGTGCACCGGGTGATCGCCATGCTGAGGCAGCAGCGCTAGTCCGCTATCGCTGTTTGCCGCCGAAACCGGTGAGGAACGCCGTGAGATTGTCGCCGAGCGCGTCGCAGAGATAGCCGCCTTCCTGGACGATAACCGTCGGCAGGCCAAGCTTGGCAATTGCCTCGCCGATCCGCGAGAAACCGGGCGTGGTCACCGAAAGCCCGCCGAACGGATCGCCCTCGAACGCATCGAGACCGAGCGCCACGACCAGCGCGTCCGGCGAAAAGGCGCGGATACGCTGGAACGCCACTTCGAGGGCCTCCAGAAACGCCGCGTCGGCTGATTTGCGCGGCAATGGCAGGTTGAAATTATAGCCGAGGCCCGGACCTTCGCCGCGCTCATCGGCATGGCCCCAGAAGAACGGATAGAAGCGCACCGGATCGGCGTGCAGCGACACCGTCAGGACGTCGGAACGCGTATAAAAGATGCCTTGCGTGCCATTGCCGTGATGCAGGTCGACATCGAGGATCACCACCCGCCCCGCCTGCTTGCGCAACACCTGGGCTGCGACCGCCGAATTGTTGATGAAGCAAAAGCCGCCAGCGACATCGGCAAAGGCGTGGTGGCCGGGCGGCCGGCTGAGCGCATAAGCGGCAGGCGCGCCCGATATCACCGCTTCGGCTGCCTCGACTGCACTCCAGGCGCTCCACAGCGCGCTGTGCCAGGTTTCGGCGGAGATCGGGCAAGCGGTGTCGGCCATGTGGTAGCCGGCCTGGCCGACCGCCGAGGCCGGATAGGACCCTGTGCGGGCCAGTGGATGGATGTTGGGGATGACTTCGGCGGATGCGCCCTCGATGCGCTGCCAGCGCGCAAAAATGTGTTCGAGGAAGGCGAGATACTCCGGCGTATGCACGGCCGCCACCGGGCCTGGGCCATGATCCCTGGGCCGCTCGATCGTCAATCCGGCGGACTTTGCGCCGGCTAACAATCGCTCTACCCGCTCCGGCTGTTCGGGATTGGGCTTCGGGGCGCCGCTCGACAGAAAGGCCTTCGGGTCGTGGCGTTTCTGCTCCTCGGCAAAGAAGGCTTTCATTCCGCGTCCCCATTCTGCGCTGCATCGGCAAAGGCGAAAAAGGCATCACCGACGATCTTCTGCGTCTGCTCGTAGCACGACCAGGCGATACCCAGCCGCTCATAAAAAGCCTTGGCGCCGTCATTGTCGGTATCGACGGACAGCCTGAGATAGGCGCCGCCGTCCTTGCGGCAGTCGAGCGCGACCCGGCGCAGCAGTCTTTCGCCGATCTTGCGGCCGCGAAACCGGTCCTCGACATAGAGGTCCTGGATATAGACGCCGGGCCGCCCCATCCATGTCGAGAAGATCGGGAAATGCAGGCAGAGCCCCGCAAAATCGCCGCCGATCTCGGCGATCAGGGTGGAGAAGGCCGGTTTGTCGCCAAAGCCGTAGCGGCGGAGATCGTCGGCAGTGGACGTGATCTCCTGATGCGCGCCGATATGGGTGCCGAGCTTGAGCAGCGCGGCATGGATGGTGTCGACGTCGTCGATGGTGCCGGGGCGGAGGGTGACTGTACTCACGATAGGCAAGGCGCCCAGGCACCCCCCTCTGTCCTGCCGGACATCTCACCCTCAAGGGGGGAGATTGGCAGCTTTGGCGCTGCCATCCATTTTGCAACGATTGAGATTGGCGAAGGCCGCAGTGACATCCGATCTCCCCCCTTGAGGGGGAGATGGCCGGCAGGCCAGAGGGGGGTGTGCCAGAACGCCATCATCGCAGATCAATCATCTCAAAACGCCACCCTATCGCCACCCTTCAGCGCCAGCATCTCGCGCGCCTCGGTCGGCGTTGCGACTTCCAGCGACAACCCGTCGAGAATGGCGCGTATCCTGCGCACCTGATCGGCATTGGATTTCGCCAATTGCCGTCCATCGTAGAGACTGTCCTCCAGCCCGACGCGGACATTGCCGCCCATCGCCGCCGCGATCGAGATCAGGGGCATCTGATGGCGGCCGGCGGCGAGCACCGAGAACTGGTAGCTGTCGCCGAACAGCTTGTCGGCGATGCGCTTCATATGGATAAGATTGTCGGGATCGGCGCCGATGCCGCCGAGAATGCCGAGCACGAACTGGATGAACAGCGGCCCCGACACCAGCCCGCGGTCGCGAAAATGCGCCAGCGAATAGAGATGGCCGACATCGTAGCATTCGAACTCAAAGCGCGTGCCGCAGCCCTTGCCGAGCTTTTCGAGCACGCCTTCCATATCGGCAAAGGTGTTCTTGAAGATGGTGTCGCGCGTGGCTTCGAGCAGCTTTGGTTCCCACTCGTGCTGCCACTCCCTTGGCTTGTCGAGCATCGGGAACAGCGCGAAATTCATCGAGCCCATGTTGAGCGAGCACATTTCCGGCTCGGCCCGCAGTGGTGCCGCCAGCCGCTGGTCGAGCGTCATCAGCGACGAACCGCCGGTGGTGATGTTGATCACCGCATCGGTCGCTTGCTTGATGCGCGGCAGGAACTGCATGAACACCTCAGGATCGGCGGTCGGCCGGCCGTCTTTGGGATCGCGGGCGTGGAGATGCAGGATTGAGGCGCCAGCCTCGGCCGCCGCGATGGCGTCGGTCGCGATCTGGTCCGGCGTCACCGGCAGATAGGGCGACATGGACGGGGTGTGCACCGAGCCAGTGACCGCGCAGGTGATGATGACTTTCCTCGGCGCCATTCTTTAGCCCTCAGCCTTCGACCGGCAGGTCGAGTTCGGCGGCCAGAACTTCCAGCGAATCGCCGATGATGGAAATGATCTCGCCGACCTCTTCAGCCGTGACGATCATCGGCGGCGCCACCATGAAATTGTCGCCGTCGACACCGCCCTTGACCCTGCGGCCGTAGATGATCAGCCCGCGCTCGTAGGCGAGGTCGAGCAGGCGCTGCGTGGCTTTCTTGCCCTGTTCGATCGGCCGTAGAGTTTCGGGATCGGCAACCATCTCGGCGCCGGTGAGCAGGCCTTTGCCTCGGACATCGGCGATGAACGGAAAACGCTTCGCCAGCCCTTTCAGCCCGTCCATCAGCACGTCGCCCATCGCGGCGGCATTGGCGATCAGGTCGAGGCGGTCCATCTCGCCGAGCACGGCGAGCCCGGCCGCGCAGGCGAGCGGATTGCCAGCATAGGTGTGGCCATGCTGGAAGCCGCCCGACGCCAGCAGCGGCTCGACCAGCCGCATCGGGGCGGCCAGCGCGCCGAGCGGCGCATAGCCGGAGCCAAGCCCCTTCGACAGCGCGACGATGTCGGGCTTGCAGTTCCAATGGTCGCCGCCAAGGAATTTTCCGGTGCGGCCGGCGCCGCTCATCACTTCATCATGGATGAGCAGGATGCCGTAGCGGTCGCAGATCTCGCCTATACGCGGATAATAGCTGTCCGGTGCGACGAGGGCCGAAGTCGCCGCACCGCCGATCGGCTCCATGATGAAGGCGAGCACGCTGTCCGGACCCTCGGCCTGGATCTTCTCCTCCAGCATGTCGGCATAGCGGACGCCGCGCTGCTCCATCGAAAGATTGTCGCGGTCGCGCCATGCCGTCGGCGCCGGCACGGTCGGCATCACCCGCATCATCGGTGTGAACGTTTCGGCCAGCGCATCGTCGCCGGTTATCGAAAGCGAACCCAGCGTGCCGCCATGATAGGAGGGAAAACGCGTGATAACCTTCCAGCGCTTCGGCTGGCCGGTCGCGACCGCCCATTGCCGCGCCAGCTTGATGCAGGATTCCGTCGCCTCCGAACCGCCGGAGACGAAGAAGATTCGGTCCATGCCCTCCGGCAGTTTGCCGGCGAGTTCCCGCGCCAGTTCTTCCGCCGGTTCGTTCTCGAAATGCAGCCGGTAGGCGAAGGTGGCGCGGTCCATCTGCCGCTTCATGGCGTCGAGCACGTTGCGGTTGGAATGGCCGATATTGGCGACCATCGGCCCGCTCGATCCGTCGATGAAGCGGCGGCCGTCCTGCGTCCACATATAAATGCCTTCGGCGCGGTCGATCAGCGGCCGGCGCAGGCTGGAGAGGTAGAACAGGTGCGAGGGCGCGCGCGTTTCTGAACCAGTTGATGAGGGCTTCTGCATGTCAGGACTTTCCGAGGTAGCGATCGATTACATTCCTGGTCACGCGCTCGACCATCGGGTCCTGCCTGAGCAGGCCGGCGACCCATTCGCAGCTTCCGGCGTGGAAAACCTCGCCCTTGCCGCGCGGGAAATTGACGATCATGCCGTTGCCGCGTTTGACCTTTTCCAGATTGGCGTCGGTCGCCTCGCCAAACAGCGTTTCGGCCGTAAAGCGGCCATCCTCGTCGGTGAGAAACTGGTCCTCGATCGGGATATCGGCGCTTTCCTCGACCTGGCTCGCCATGCCGACGGCCAGCACCTGCAGCCCGTCAGGCGCACCGCTGTCCGGTGTCGGATAGGGCAGGCCGCCGCGGATCTCGAAATCGAGCCCGTCGACCTCATAGCCATAGACATGACTGTCGGCACCAAGCAGGTCGCCATAATAGATTCCGGTGCCGGCAAAGGCCCAATGCTCGGGCCGATAGACCGGAAAGCCGCGCACGCCGCGCGGCGCGCAGCCGCCCCAGCCGGCATAGACGCCCCTCGTTGCGTTAAGGCCGAAGGTCAGAGCGCCGGGACGGCCGATCTCCGGCGCTTCCCAGGAGTTGGTGGCGCGGGTGACGTCGCCGCCATAGGCCGGGTCTTCGGCCCGCGCGCGGTATTTGTAACAGACCTGCCGGCGGCCTTCGTCCTCGAGCCTTGTCTGCCACATGAAATTGCCGGCAAAGCGCGCCGCATGGCCGCCGCGCTCGACGTAGCTGTCGACGGCGTCCCGCATCTCCCAGGTCCAGTACTCGTCATGGCCGACGAAGACCACACAGTCATAACCATCGAGGATTTCGGGCGAGAAGTGCAAATCGTGCTGGCTGGCGAGATCGACGCCATAGCCGGCGCGCTCGGCAAAGCGGAAGAAGTGGCTGTCATAGCTCGCCCAGCCGGAGGAGGTGTATTTCTTCGAATGTCCCGTGGCGTACGCCCATTCCATATGCGGATAGCGCGGCACTGTTTTCGGCGGCACGGCAACCTCCAGCGGCACGCGCGGCGCGTCCTTGGGCAACACCACGAAGCCACGGCACCAAGGCCGCTGCGTCGACACCATGCGCGCATACTGGTCGCGGCCCGGGCCGGTGATGCCCTGATAGGCGTTGGAGCCGCCCCATGTGTTGTAGGACAGCCAGGTGCCGGTCGCCGCCACCTGCAGCACGCGACCGGGTTTGCTGCCGGGCAGGAGCGCGACGATGATGAGGTGGTGGCAAAGGATAGCTTTGCCGTCGCGCCCGTCCGCCGTCAGCGTCAGCCGATAGGCGCCGGATGGCCAATCGTTGCCGATGCGAAATTCGAAAGACGCCTCCCAGCCGCAGCCTTCGACCGAGCACTGGTCGGGCGTATCCGGCCAGCGCGCCGAAAGCCCCGTTTGCTCGAAGACCTTTGTCTCGATGCCGCCGTCGCGGACAATGACAATGCTGAAGCGCGGCGCCGTCGAGCTGACATGCAGCGTCACGGTCTCGCCGGCGCGGTAGGAAAATCGGTTGGAATAACACCAGATCTCGCCCCGCTCGCCGTCCATTCCCGGCCATTCATAGTAATGGCCGCGCACTGCCTCGCGGCGCTGCTCGGGCGTCAGTCCGAAATCGGGAAATTCGGTTGGCAGATGGGTCATGAACACCGGAAAAGTGACAGGCCGCCATTTCGGCCATCTGCCGGCCAAGCGTCAAATGGAAACGATCGGGCCAGCAATTGCATACGACACAATTGCTTGGCCGCTCTTGGCCGCACCCGGCAAACCGACTATCTCAGGCGAGGCGGCATTTTCCGCCTCGGGAGCCGGCATGCTGAGAGTGCAGAAGGTCAAGGTCGACGACATCTACGTGCCGACGGCGCGCAAGAAGACGCTGCATCCCGAAACGGTCCGGCACCTGGCCGAAGACATACTGGAAAACGGCATGAAGACGCCGATCCAGGTTCGCAATGACGGCAAGCGCCACATCCTGGTCGAGGGCCTGCACCGGCTGGAAGCCGCCAAATGGCTCGGCGAGACCGAGATCGACGCCTATCTGGTGCAGGCCAAGCGCCACTGAGGCGCGCGACCCGATCGACAACAGCCAAACCGATCATTCTTCCGCGGATTTTTTCGCAGGGCATGTCGGCACGCGGCGTGCTCGCTCGTCCTTGGGGGGAACCCAAGGAGACCGACATGTCCAGACGAATCTATTTCGCCATTCTTGCCTCGGTCGCTGCCTTGTTTGCAGCGCCCGGCCCAGCCAATGCAGAGGAGACCAAGCCCGCCATGACCACCGAAGCAACAGCCATGCCGAAGCCGGAAAAGTCCGGCCTGCTGCCGATCGACGGCCTGAATTACTACTATGCCGTCTACGGCAAGGGCGAACCGCTGCTTCTGCTGCATGGCGGCCTTGGCACGTCCGACATGTTCGCGCCGTTGCTGCCTAGACTGGCGGAAAACCGCACCATCATTGCCGTCGACCTGCAGGGCCATGGCCGCACCGCGCTCGGCGAGCGACCCTTCAGCCTGGAGGGGATGGGCGACGACATGGCTGGTATCGTCAAGGCGCTCGGCTATGACAAGGTCGACGTGCTTGGCTATTCGCTGGGCGGCGGCGTCGCCTTCCGCATGGCCGTCCAGCATCCCGAGACGGTGAGACGTCTGGTCCTGGTCTCGACCGGCTTCGCCGCCAATGGCTTCTATGACGAGATGCGCGGCCAGCAGGCGCAGGTGAGCGCGGCCGCCGCCGATTTCATGAAGGACACGCCGATGTACAAATCTTACGTCGCCGTCGCCCCACGTCCCGACGATTTCCCTAAACTGCTCGATGCGCTGGGCAATTTCATGCGCAAGGATTACGACTATTCCGCCGATGTGGCGAAGCTGAAGATGCCAGTTATGCTGGCCTATGGCGACAGCGACATGTACAAGCCCGAGCACGAGATCAAGTTCTACCAGATGCTCGGCGGCGGGCTGAAGGATGCCGGCTGGATGCGTGAGAACCTGTCGCAGAACCGGCTGGCCATCATTCCCAACCGCACCCACTACGACGTCTTCTTCGCACCGGAGCTGACGGCCGCGGCACTGCCCTTCCTCAATGGCGAAACCAAGGTGAAGACCTGGGACGAAGTCCTCAGCGAAACGAAATAGCTTGCCTGAGATACATGCCGGCCGTCTCGAAGAGGCGGTCGGCTTTTTTGTGCCTGCGAAGCTACGGAGCCTTGGCGCAGCGATTGGTCCTATCGGCGCAATCGATGGCGCCATCACGGCTTTTCAATTGACCGAAAGGTACCTGTCGATATCTTCAAGAGACATTCAGTGCGATGGGTTCGAATGATGACGAAATACCAGGGCGGATGCCATTGCGGGGCAGTGCGCTACGGCACCGAGGCGGCGCCGCTCAACCAGCGCGTCTGCCATTGCCGGCGCTGCCAGAAGGTCATAGGCGCGGCCTTCAACGCCCGCCTTTTGTTTCGCATCGACGATGTCACCGTCGAGGGAGAGGTGGCGACGGTCAACACCTCTCCGGACCTCAAGCGCGGCTTTTGCGCCGCTTGCGGCACCACGCTGTTTTCCCGACGCGACTCCGCCGGCATCGTCGGCATCACCACCGGCTCGCTCGACGATCCCTCGCTGTTCAAGCCGGAAATGCATATGTGGACCGCCTCGAAGCAGCCCTGGCTGCAGCTCGATGACGGCCTGCCGCACCATGAAGGCGCGCCGCCTCCGAACTGACGCCGGCCTTACCGGAAATTAATCCCGAAACCACGACATAGCCGGCAAAGCGTCATTGGCGGGCCATGATTGGCTGCCTATCTATCGTCTGCGGGCCGGTATCGAGGAGACGACCGATGAGCGACAGAATCAGCACCCTGGACGAGCTTTTGAGCGATCCGATGGTCCTCCTCGTCATGGAGCGTGACCGCGTGCGCCCCGAACAGGTTCGCCTGCTGCTCGAACGTGCCCGCCGCCCGGCCGCCGACGCCGTGCCACCGGCGCATGTGGTGGCCAAGACTTGTTTGCAGCAATGGCTGGGAAGGTAAGGCTATGATCCTTCGTCGTCCTCGGGCTTGACCCGAGGATCCACGCCGTGACGTCGGCCGAAGTATGTCGCGGTCGAGAATGGCTTCCTTGCTCGACCCGTTTCGCCCAAACTCAATCTTGAACCGTCTTCATGCCATGGATGTAACGGCATGGATTTCCAGGGTCTGCGCGACGTCGCTTCGCGACTGCTTTGCCCTAGAATGACGAAGGTAGGTTATGGCCGCCGAACATACCCCGGCCAATTCCTAATAACTTGATTCAAACTTTGTTGGTAATTTCTCGTTAGTAATCGAGGCCGGTTTGTCCGGCGGCGTCTGTTTGCCTTCGGTCTGTTGTGTTTTGCGTACAGGTCCAGATGCGGATTTCAGGCGTCGTCAGTTTCATGTTGGCATCGCTGTGGCTTGCCGGCTGTTCGTCCACAGCGGGCGTCGATGGCTTGCAGCCGTCGAACGAGACGACCAGTTCGGTCGTGCGTCCGAGCGCGCCGGTCACAGCGGCTCCGGCGGAGACCGCCGACCTCGCGCCGATGCGGTCCGACATGGTGGCCGACAACGCTGTGGCCGACAATGCGCCGCCCTTTTCCATGGTCGAGGAAGAAGAGGCCATCGTCGCGGGCACGCCGCAGGGGAGCACCAGACCACAGCTCGAGCCCGCCGCTCTGATGTCTGCGCCGAAGCGGTTGACGCGCGCGGCGCCGGCCATGCTGGCCTCGCCGGTCACCCGCTACGGTTTCCGCGACGCCAAGCCGATCAATTTCGGCAAGGCTTCGCCACGCTACCTTGCCGTCCACGGCGTCGACGTCTCGCGCTGGCAGGGCAATGTCAACTGGGGCAAGCTGCGTGCCCAGGGCGCCAACTTCGCCTACATCAAGGCGACCGATGGCGGCGACCATCTCGACCCGATGTTCATGAAGAACTGGCGCAATGCCGACGCCGCCGGGCTGAAGCGCGGCGCGTATCATTTCTTCTACTGGTGCCGCACCGCGGGCGAGCAGGCCGACTGGTTCATCCGCAATGTGCCGAGGGTCGAAGGCGCGCTGCCACCGGTAATCGATGTCGAGTGGAACGGCGAATCTTCCTGCAAGCGGCGGCCGTCGCGGGCCACCGTGCTGGAAAAGATGAAGGTGTTCATGGACAAGCTGGAGCGCCATTACGGCCAGCGGCCCATCATCTACACCGCACCGGATTTCTATCGCGACAATCTCAAGGGTGCGTTTCTCGATTATCCGTTCTGGCTGCGCGCCGTGGCGCGGCATCCCTCAAAAGTCTATCCCGGCCGCAAATGGCTGTTCTGGCAGTACTCCGGCTCCGGCCTGTCGCACGGCGTGACCGGCCGCATCGACCTCAACGTCTTCCATGGCGACGAGCGCGCCTGGCGGGCATGGGCAGGCGGGCAGACGACCGTCGCCGACGCCGACTGAACGTCAGGCCGGTGCCGGTGCGCCTGCGCTGCCTGCCGCTGCGCCTTGGGTTGAATTTTCAGCGTCTCGCTAACGATCCGCTCACTGTGTCCTTTAGCGGTATCGCAACAGCCTTCCGGTAACGTGCCCGTGATCGGGTTTTCGGAGGGATCCATTGCGCAATCCAGTTGTGGCTGTCGCACTTGCCGCCGCCGTCGGCTACGGGTTTTTCAGTTCGCTCGGCCACATGCCGGGCGGAAGTGGCGCTTCGCTGGCGGAGTCGAAGCAGAACGTCGTGTCCTATTCCACCGAGGACAAGGCGATGCAGGCCGCCAAGGACAGCGGCCGCTCGACCCTCAAGCGCTTCCACGAATTGATGGACGCCGGCACACCCGGCACCTACACGGTAAAATTCCCGCTGACCCAGAACGGCGCCACCGAGCATATCTGGCTGCAGCTGGTCGGCTACAGCGACGGCTCCTATATCGGCCTGCTCGCCGACGTCCCGGTCAATGGCAACAAGTACAAGATGGGCGACAGGATGACGGTGACCGAGGCCGACGTCGAGGACTGGATGATCAAGAACGGCAAGGTGATCTATGGCGGCTACACCACGCGCCAGGCGCTTGCGGATATGCCGAAGGAGCAGGTCGCAAAATACGGGCTGACCTTCAAGGATTGAGCGCTTCTTCCTTCTCCCCTTGTGGGAGAAGGTGGCCGAGCGAAGCTCGGTCGGATGAGGGGTGTTCCAGCTTGGCAATGACGGTACTCCGTCACGCACCCCTCATCCGTCTCGGCGCTATCGCGCCGATCCACCTTCTCCCACAAGGGGAGAAGGGAAAGTCTAGCGCTTTTCGCGTTCGCGTATCTCTGCCGTCTGCGCCAGCACCCAGTCGCGAAACACCTTGATTTTGGGCGCGTTGCGGCGGCTCTCCAGATGCACCAGCCAATAGCCGTCGCCGTCCGATCCAAGCACGCCGAATGGCTGTATCAACTGGCCCTTTTCCAACAGGGCGCTGTAAAGGTTTCTGGTGAGGATCGCGGCGCCCTTGTCGGTCAGCGCCGCCATCGCATCATAGGCCTGCGTACCCAGCTTCGGGCCAGCGATGACGCGATCGGGCTCGAACGGCACGCCGGCAGCCTTGAACCAGATTTCCCACCAGGGATCGTCGGCACAGCATAGCGGCACTTGGTAGAGATCCTCGGGGCGGTGGATGCCGCCGACGCTTTCGGCGAGTCTCGGGCTGAGCATCGGCGTATAGTCCGCCTTGAACAGATAGTGAGCCGTCAGGCCCGGCCATTTTCCACTGCCGGTGCGAATGCCGACATCCATGTCGCCGCGCGTGAAATCGACCAGCCCGTGCGATGTATTCACCTTCACGGCAAGATCGGGATGCATCAGCTGGAATGTTCCAAGCCATACGGCCAGCCAGTTCGATGCGAAGGTTTCCATGGTCGTCACCGACAGCACGCCGGTCGCTCCACCCTTGGTGGCGACCCATGCGTCGGCCAGGGTCGAGAACGCGCCTGTTGCGTGCGGCGCCAGCTGCTGTCCGGCCTCGGTCAGCGCGATCTGCCTTGTTTTTCTTATGAAAAGCGGCGTTCCGGCACGTTCTTCCAGCACCTTTATCTGATAGCTGGCAGCTGATTGGGTCATGCCGAGTTCTTCGGCTGCCTTGGTGAAACTGCCCAGCCGGGCCGCGGCTTCAAAGACCCTGATGGCTCCTAATGGTGGTAGTTCCCAGCTCATGACGCATCAATCCCGCTGATGCATACTACGCGACGTTCGATTGGAAACCAAGCCCGGAAAACGGCATGCTGCATTCATCGGATCAAACCCTGAGGATACGGCAATGACCACCACCATCGCTCTCTACAACACGCTTCGCCGCCCGGTGCTCGACCTCTTCACCGCGCCGTTCAGGCCTCGCAAGCGCGGCTTGCTCGACCGCCGCTCGCTGTCGGATCATTTCCTCAGGGATATCGGTATGCTTGACGGACGCGTGCCTCCCGGCACCATTGGCTAAGCAAGCTCTTTGACCAGGGGAGGGAAAGATGACTGTGCCATCCGAGGATCTGGCGAAGAGCCGCCAAACGATCAACGCCTATGAGGACTATGCCGAACGCTACGACGCTCTGGTGCGGCACGTTCCGAACCAAAGAGAACAGAAATGGCTGAAGCGCCTGGTGAAGATCGCCGGCAAAGGTGGCCGGATTCTGGAAGTCGGTTCGGGACCCGGATACGACGCGGACTTCGTCGAAGGGCTCGGTGTCCAGGTTCGGCGCACAGACGCAACGAAGCGGTTTCTCGAGTTGCAGGCCGCACGCGGCAAGCATGGTGAGTTTCTCGATCTCATCACCGACGATCTCGGCGGCCCCTACGACGCGGTGCTGGCATTGTGCGTCCTGATCCACGTGCCGCGCGAGCAGGCCGACCAGGTGCTTGCCAAGATTGCCGGGTCGCTGCGGCCGGGCGGCGCCTTCCTCGTCTCGATGCGCATTGGCGATGGCGAGAAGAGCGGCGAATATCATACGGTCTACTGGCGCAGGGACGACTTCGCGGCCCGACTCGAAAACGCCGGGCTGGTTCTTGTCGGAGACGAATTCAACGTCGGCCGCGATCGCGAAGAGTGGACCACCTTTCTGGCTGTGAGGCCGTCATGACGCGCCGCGGACTGTTTTTGTTCGTGCTGCTCAGCCTCCTGTGGGGCATTCCCTATTTGTTGATCAAGCTGGCGGTTGCCGAGGTGTCGGTGCCCTTCCTGGTCTTTGCCCGAACAGCCGTCGGCGCCCTGGCGCTGCTGCCCTTCGTCCTTGTCCAGCGCAGTTTCGGATGGCTGAAGACACATTGGCCGGCGGTCGCCGCATTCTGTCTGGTCGAGATGATCCTGCCATGGGGGCTGATCACCCATGGCGAAGTCAGCATCGACAGTTCCACCGCCGGACTGCTGATTGCCATGACGCCGGCGGTAACCGTCGCGCTCTCAAAGCTGATGGGCTCGGATGAGCGGCTGGGGATACGCCGCTGGACCGGTCTTTTCCTCGGTTTTGCCGGTGTCTTCGTGCTGGCGCTGCCGACCTTGGGTGGCGGATTTCTCGCGGTCGTCGAGATTCTCATGGCCGCGGCCTGCTATGCCTCGGGTTCGATCATCGCGTCGCGCTGGCTGAACGATGTGCCGGCAACCTCGCTGACGGCAGTCTGTCTGGCAGGGGCCGCGCTGATCTACGCCGTGCCGGCGGCGTTGGCCTGGCCGGCGGCCATGCCGTCGACAACGGTGGTTGGCGCAATCCTCGGTCTTGGCGTGTTTTGCACGGCGATCGCCTTCGCCACCTATTTTCTGCTGGTGCGGGAGATCGGCCCCGAACGGGCGGTCGTCATAACCTATGTGGCGCCCGCCGTCTCCGTGGCAGCCGGCGTGCTCGTCCTTTCAGAGCCGCTCGATATCGGCATTGTAGCGGCTTTCGCGCTCATCCTGTGCGGATCATATCTCGGCACGTGGCGCGCTCCGCCAGAACCGTCCGTGTCCGCGACCTCGGCAAGTTGACCGGCGGCCGCCAGCCGCCGTCAGAAATAAGGGCGCAGGTTCTCGCGAATGCGGTCCAGCACCGTCTTTCCCGATCTATCAGCGGTGAAGGTCTTGCCGGTGATGGTCTCAAAGGCCTGCGTATAGACACGCGACGTCTGCTCGATGAGTTCGGCGGGGATTTTCGGAATACGGTCCTTGTAGGGATCGCAGCGCGCGGTTACCCAGGCGCGAATAAAGTCCTTGTCGAAGCTTTGCGGCCGCTCGCCTGCCTTGAAGCGCTCCTCATAGCTTGCCGCAAGCCAGTAGCGGCTGCTATCGGGCGTATGGATTTCATCGGCAAGGATGATGGTGCCATCCTTGTCCGTGCCGAACTCGTATTTGGTGTCGACCAGGATCAGGCCGCGCTTGGCGGCCAGCGCCTTGCCGCGCGCAAACAGCGCCAGCGCATAGCGCGAGACTGTGTCCCATTGCTCTTCCGACAACAGGCCGCGCGTCAAAATCTCGTCGCGCGTCAAGGGCTCGTCATGACCGCCATCGAGCGCCTTGCTGGTCGGTGTGATGATGGCCTGCGGCAGCTTCTCATTGTCGCGCAGTCCGTCCGGCAGGCGGATGCCGTACATATCGCGTTCGCCGTTCTTGTATTTCGTCAGCACCGAAGTGCTGGTGGTGCCGGCGAGATAGTCGCGAACAACGATTTCCACCGGCAGAATGTCGAGCCTGGTGCCGACAACGACATTGGGGTCGGGATAATCGAGCACATGGTTTTGGCAGATGTCCGCCGTTTCCTCGAACCAGTAGCGCGCCGTCTGCGTCAGCAGCTCTCCCTTGAGCGGTATTGCGGTCAGGATCACATCGAAGGCGCTCAGCCGGTCGGTGGCGATGATGATGCGGCGGCCATCCGGCAGATCGTAATTCTCGCGGACCTTGCCTTTGTAGTGGTTCGGGAGTTCCGGAATGAAGGCATCCGAGAGAACGCGCAGTGCTGTCATCCTGGTCTCATGGCTCCTAACAGTTTGGGCGACTCTTAACAAAGTTGAGGGGGCTTCGATACCCGAGGAAGGGCGGTTCGTCCTTTGCGAATAATCAAGACATTGCCTTCGCCGTGCTATCTATTTGCAGCTTCCGGCACTCCTGGGGGACGCGGTGGACGTAGAGCTCAAATTTCTGATTGTCGGATTTGCCTGCGCGATCGCGGGCGGTCTGTCGTTCATCACCTTCGTCAAATGGCGCGAGGTGCAGGCGATGAGCCACTGGCTGCCGGCGCCGGGCAAGATCATCTCGTCGCGCGTCGAGGCGCGCGAAGTCAGAAGGTCGGGCGTCGGCTCGGACAGCAGCGACACCACCGAGATGCGCAATTTTCCGGCGGTCACCTTCGAATACAAGGTCGGTAAAAAGAAATTTCAAAGCTCGCGCTACAGCGTGAAGGAGAATCTGGGGAATTTCGAAGTCACCGAAACCTTGGCGCAGTTTCCCACCGGCGCTGAAGTGACCGTCTTCTACAATCCGGCCGATCCGGGCAAGGCCGTGATCGAACGCACCCTGCCGGACGGCGCCTTCAAGTTCATGGTCAAGCTCTCGGCCGGGCTGGTGATCGGCACGGTGGTGCTGGTGTTTTCGCTCGGTGGCGTGCTGGAGGCGATCCGGCCGCACCTGCCCAAGCCGCAGAACCTCGGCGCCGGAGCGCTGCTGCTGTTCATGGGCCTGATGATCCTGCGCATGGCCTTCGTCCAGAAGTCGCTTGCCGAGCAGGCGGCAAAATGGCCGGTCGCCCCCGGCCGCATTGACTCCTCGGGCCTGCAGACGCTGCGAAACTACAGCAGCCATCGACGCTGGAGCACCGTCTTCAAATCCCGCATCGTGTACAGCTACGGCGTCGCAGGCCAGCACTACACCTCAGACCGCGTCACCTTCGGCGCCGCGGTCACCGCTTCAATGCCCCGCCTCGTCAGCGGCCAGGCGCGCAGCTATGCCGAGGGCGGCAAGGTCGACGTGCATTACGACCCAGCCAACCCCGCCTCGGCAGTGCTCGAATGCCGGGTGCGCGGGCTTTGGCTGCTGTGGGTCTGTTCGGCCGCGTTTCTGGGCGGCGCGGCTTGGCTGGTCGGTTTTATCTGAGGCGCCACTTTCATGACGAGACATCCAATGATCGTTCGCAGGCTGGCCGTCGTTTGCCTGGCTCTGCTCGGCGCCGTGCAGGCAGCGAGCGCAAGAGAGTGTCTGCTCAGCCACGCCACCTATCGCGAGCCGCGTTCGGGCGCGGTGTTGCAATTCCGGCCGCTGAACAATGAGCCGGCGGCACTGACGGCCGAAGTGTTTTCGGTGACCGTCCCCAACACCGACACGCGCTTGCCGGCCGACATCACCTGGACCAATGGCAAAAATTCGTTTCCGCTCGGCACCATCCGCTATGCCTGCACCGACGACGACCGCGAAGCGGGGCTGGAGGATGGCAGCGGTCGCTGCCGGATATGGATGGGCCAGGTCTATGCCTTGACCGGAGGCGGCGCCGAGCAGCTGAATTCGCGCGAAGCGACACCGGCGCCGAAAGGGCTGTTGCTGCCCGATTTCGGCGCGGCCTTCACCGAATTTGCCGATTTCGCCAATGCCAATCCGGACGGCTCGGCCTGGGACGCCTTCACTTTGACAGGATGCAGCGATGAATAACGCCATGAGACTGATTGTCTGGATCTGCACGCTGTTTGCCTCGGCTACGATATCAGCCGCAGCGCGGGCGGACGAGCTGGCGCCATCGCGCCCGCCGATCGACAAATGCGTCTGGGAGAAACTGGCCGACAAGACGGTCGGTTTGGCCGCCTGGGTGCAGCGCTGCGATTTCGGTTTTCGCCAGATCCACTTCGAATTCGTCGGCAACGCGCTCGCCATCAAATACAGCGATGGCGGCGCGCCCGATCCGCTGGTCGAGGTGTTCGACATCAAATCAGGCGAAACCGCCGAGGCCGCGGTGTTGCGCCTGTTGCTGGAAAAGACCGACAAATCAGTCAGCGCCCGCTGCGTGCTGACGCCCTACACCGAGGGCACCGTGCCCGCGGGCGTCAAACGCTACACATTCAGCCCCGATGCCGACTATGCAAAAGAACTGAAAGCGCTCGCCAATGATGAGGTCCCCGAACCGCCCTGCGGCGACTGGGGCGAAATGCCGGATGGTATTCAGTATTTCGAGGCGCCGGCGGGTGAGGGGCGGAGGGTGCTGTTCGTTCGGGCGGGGCAGGACGAGCCGCTGTTCGACGATCAGACGCTGCGGGTGCCGGGATAGGATGTTGTCCTGAAGGCTACCGCTTATGCCTCTATGTATTCCGCGAGACTGATTCCTTTGGGCACCTCCAGCCCATCGGCACGCAAGCCCTCGATGTGAAAGCGTATAGCGTCGCGAATTTCCGTTTCCACTTCAGGCACTGTCGCGCCCGTCGCGATGCAGCCGGGCAGGTCTGGCACATAAGCAGAGAAATTATCGGCCGCTTTTTCAATCACTACCGCATAACGCATACAATCACTCCTTCAGAGGATGCTACGGTGTTCCGGTGCCGCTCATCCTCTCCCCACAACAAGGGGAGAAGATAAGCACTACCGGGTGACCATTAACGCCGTTTCCGGCTGGCCTCTTCGTCAGCAATTAACCTCGCCCGAATTGACGGCCACCTGTCTGCGATCTCTTGACATGAGGCAGCCAGCAGCTTTCTGCGTTGGCTGAAGCTACCGGGTGCAGCGAAAATCTTCTGGGCGAACACGTCAACCACAAAACAAAATTCTGCGCGCGGCTCTCCAGCATCTTCGAAACATTCCTCCGCGTACCAGTGGAGAAGTGCCCCATGCAGCGCCGAAGTTTCTGTCGACAACGGTAGTGTTTTGCAGAGATAAGGTTTGATCAAGCCGAAGCCGACTTCCCCCTTTCCTGTTTGTGGCATCTTGACCGAGTTTGTCGGTCGAACACCAACAGATACACCGGCAAGAACGAATTTTGGCTGGCTATCTGAAATGCCGGTTATTCTGGCAGCAGTAGGCAGCTTGTCCAAGCTCATAGTCCGGCAAAGTTCGATAGCATCGTGAGCCGTAAGAAGCCTTTGTTCATCGTGCGAGGTGGCAGGTTGGCGCGATAATAAGGCTCTGTCGAGTTGAGATAATCGGCTGTCATCACGCCCGTGAGTTTCAATGAAATGCATCATTGCTCGCTCTATCTCGTTGTAGCGAGTGTCGAGGAGGAAGTTCTTAGGTTTGATGATGTCTTCAATGATCGCGGTTCGCCGCGTGGAGCGAGCGAAACAATATTCAACCAACTTATTAGCGCTAATTCTCGCTTCGATCTTCATAACGAAAAAAGCCCTTTCCGGAGCAGTTAAAGTCACACTAGCTGCCGATGCCTTCTCGACTCTCTGATCAGAATCTCAGGAGATGGGATTCTGATCTCGTCGCCCCGCATGGGCTTCGGCGCATCGCGGTACCAAAGGCCGGCCTGAAAGGGGCGGCCTTTGGTGTTTTGAGGGATGTTACATAAAGACATCCTTATGTGGCGTACTCTTTTTGTTCTCGATACCATTTCGGCCCGATCTTGCGACCGGGCCGATGATGTTGCGTTTTAGCGCTAGGACTTTCCTCAGCTGCACCCGCTCGTCGATCCACAAGTATCGCACTTCTCGCAGGTGCCGTTCCGCACCATGGTGAAGTTGTGGCATTCCGAGCATTCGTTGCCGGTGTAGCCTTGCATCAAGGATTGCTGACGGCGCGTGGAGGCAAGCGCCTTTGCCTCGGCCGCTTCTTTCGCTGCTTCGTCGGTGAACAACCCGGTGGGGTCGGCAGCCTCCTCGGAAACAATATCTTCGACCAATTCCTTGGCTCGCTCCTCATAGTCGCGCTTGTAGGCGATGGCTTCGTCGCTTGCTGGTTTAAGCGCCAGCACATTGGAGCCTGAGAACGCAGTTGGGGTGACCCGGGCAGGGGCCGCGGCAGGTGATCCGGCAAAACCCTTGGGTTCGCCACCTAGGCCAGACACCAACTTGACCGGCGAGGCGCCGCGGGTAAGGCCCTTCGAGAACGGCGTCGCCTTGCCTTCGTTGATGCCGCGTCCGAGCGCCGTCTTGTCGAAATCCGACTGGTCGACATGGGCGAGGTCGTGGCGGCCGAGGTAGGACACAGCGAGTTCGCGGAACACATAGTCAAGGATCGACGTCGCATTCTTGATGGCGTCGTTGCCCTGCACCATTCCGGCCGGCTCGAACTTGGTGAAGGTGAAGGCCTCGACGAATTCCTCGAGCGGCACGCCATATTGCAGGCCAAGCGAGATGGCGATGGCGAAGTTGTTCATCATCGCCCGGAAAGCAGCGCCTTCCTTGTGCATGTCTATGAAGATCTCGCCGATGCGGCCGTCATCGAATTCGCCGGTGCGCAGGTAGACCTTGTGGCCGCCGACGACCGCTTTCTGGGTGTATCCCTTGCGGCGGTTCGGCAGTTTTTCACGATCGCGATAGAGACGTTCGATGACGCGTTCGACGATCTTCTCGGTCACTTGCACGGCGCGCTGTGAAGCGGGCGCAGCGATCAGCTGCTCGACCGCGTCGTCCTCGTCATCCTCGCTGTCGGCGAGCAGCGACGAATTGAGCGGCTGCGACAGCTTTGAGCCGTCGCGATAGAGCGCGTTGGCCTTCAGCGCCAGCTTCCACGACAGCATGTAGGCGCCCTTGGCGTCTTCCACCGTCGCATCGTTGGGCATGTTGATGGTCTTGGAGATGGCGCCGGAGATGAAGGGCTGTGCCGCCGCCATCATCTGGATGTGGCTGTTGATGGACAGCGAGCGCTTGCCGATCTTGCCGCACGGGCTGGCGCAGTCGAACACCGCCAGATGCTCGGCCTTGAGGAAGGGCGCGCCTTCCAGCGTCATCGCACCGCAGACATGGATGTTGGCGGCCTCGATGTCCTTCCTGGAGAAGCCCAGCGCCGGCAGCATCTCGAACGAGAAGTCGTTGAGCTGCTCGTCGGTGAAGCCGAACGTCTCCTTCACCCAGTCGGCGCCCAGCGTCCACTGGTTGAAGACGAACTTGATGTCGAAGGCCGACTTCAGCGCCGCATTGAGCGCCGCGATCTTGTCGTCAGTAAAACCCTTCGCCTTGAGCGAGCCGGGGTTGACCGCCGGCGCCTGGTTCATGTTGCCGTGGCCGACAGCGTAAGCCTCGATCTCGGCGAGCTGGCTCTCGGAATAGCCCAGCGTGCGCAGCGCTTCCGGCACGGCGCGGTTGATGATCTTGAAGTAGCCGCCGCCAGCGAGCTTCTTGAACTTCACCAGCGCGAAGTCGGGCTCGATGCCGGTGGTATCGCAATCCATGACCAGGCCGATCGTGCCGGTCGGCGCAATCACGGTCGCCTGCGCGTTGCGGTAGCCATGCTCTTCGCCGAGTTCGATGGCGCGGTCCCAGGCAGCCTTGGCGTGCGTGGCCAATTCCTGCTGCTTCAGGTCGGACGCGACCAGCGGCACCGGATTGACGGCGAGTTTCTCGTAGCCCTGTTTCTCGCCATAGGCGGCACGGCGATGGTTGCGCATGACGCGCAGCATGTTCTGCGCGTTACGGTCGTAGTCGGCGAAGGCGCCGAGCTCGCCGGCCATCTCGGCCGAGGTGGCATAGGCAATGCCGGTCATGATGGCGGTGAGCGCTGCGCAGATGGCGCGGCCCTTGTCGGAATCATAGGGGATGCCCGACGTCATCAGCAGGCCGCCAATGTTGGCATAGCCGAGGCCGAGCGTGCGGTATTCGTAGGACTGCTTGGCGATCTCCTTCGACGGGAACTGCGCCATCATCACCGAGATTTCGAGGACGACGGTCCACAGCCGCACCGTGTGCTCGTAGGCGGCGATGTCGATCGTGCCGTCGGCGTTGCGGTAGGGGAGCAGGTTGATCGAGGCCAGGTTGCAGGCCGTGTCGTCGAGGAACATGTATTCCGAGCACGGATTGGAGGCCCGGATCGCACCGGCCGAAGCGCAGGTGTGCCAGTCGTTCATCGTCGTGTTGAAATGCAGGCCCGGATCGGCCGAAGCCCAGGCGGCGTAGCCGATCTTTTCCCAGAGGTCGCGTGCCTTCAGCGTCTTCAGCACCTTGCCGTCCTTGCGGGCGGTCAGATGCCAGTCGGCGTCGTCCTCGACGGCGCGCAGGAAGTTGTCCTTCAGCGACACCGAATTGTTGGAGTTCTGGCCGGAAACGGTGAGGTAGGCGTCGGAATCCCAGTCGGTGTCGTAGGTCTTGAACGACATCGCGGTGTAGCCCTGCTTGGCGAACTGGATGACGCGGTAGATGTAGTTCTCCGGCACGGCCGACTTCTTGGCCGCCTTGATCTCGCGCTTCAGCGCGGTGTTCATCGACGGGTCGAAGCAATCGTCATCATGGCCTTCGCAATTGATGCAGGCCTTCATGATCGCTTCGAGATGTTTTTTCACGATCTTGGAGCCGGTGACCAGCGACGCCACCTTCTGCTCTTCATTGACCTTCCAGTCGATGAATTCCTCGATATCGGGATGGTCGGCGTCGACAATGACCATCTTGGCCGCACGACGCGTGGTGCCGCCCGACTTGATGGCGCCCGCCGCGCGGTCGCCGATCTTGAGGAAGCTCATCAGGCCGGACGAACGGCCGCCGCCCGACAGCTTTTCGCCTTCGCCGCGCAGCATCGAGAAATTGGAGCCGGTGCCCGAGCCATATTTGAACAGACGCGCTTCACGCACCCACAGGTCCATGATGCCGCCTTCGTTGACGAGATCGTCCTGCACGCCCTGGATGAAGCAGGCATGCGGCTGCGGATGCTCGTAGGAGGACTTCGACTTGGTCAGCTTGCCGGTGAACGGGTCGACATAATAGTGGCCCTGGCTCGGGCCATCGATGCCGTAGGCCCAGTGCAGGCCGGTATTGAACCATTGCGGCGAGTTCGGCGCAACGCGCTGGGTGGCGAGCATATAGGCGAGTTCGTCGCGGAAGGCGCTGGCGTCTTCTTCCGACTTGAAGTAGCCGCCCTTGTAGCCCCAATAGGTCCAGGTGCCGGCCAGCCGGTCGAAGACCTGGCGGGCGTCGATTTCGGAACCGTAGCGCTCGGCTTCCGGCAGCTTGGCAAGCTCGGCCTCGTCGGCGACGGAGCGCCACAGGAAGGAGGGGACGTCGTTCTCCTCGACCTTCTTCAGGCGCGCGGGCACGCCGGCCTTGCGGAAATACTTCTGCGCCAGGATGTCGGCGGCAACCTGCGAGAACTGCGCCGGCACATCGATATTGTCCAAGCGGAACACCACCGAGCCGTCCGGATTCTTGATCTCCGAAAGCGCCTTGCGGAATTCGATCTCCGCGTAAGCTGATTGGCCTGGCTTGGTGAAACGACGCTCGATGCGCATTGGTCCGGTCCCTTTTGTCTATATATAGCGCTTTTCCCCGGGGATTTCTGCCCCCAATGCGAAACGCGCATGTCCGCCGTCTGCCGGCGTTCGAAAACACCGGCTCTCCTTGTGGCAGTCTTCGTCGCCTTGCTGGTCGAGCTTCTTACGAAGCCGCTGTTCCAACTCTGCGCCGAACCCTGCGGGTCCCTCAAAACTGAATTTTTCCTCGATTCCCTCGACCGAGGGAAATTCACACTATCTAGCGTCGAACCTGCCTGCAAACACTAAATATAGTGTTAACAGACAATTTATTCCAGTCCGACAAATCTCCCTTTTCGCTCCCGAAGCCCCCACGATCCAACGCTTCCGCCAGCCTCGTAAACAGGCGGAAATCATGGCCGAAACGCACAAAATCCGGGAAAAATGACCGGGCTCGAAACTCTCCGGTCGCGCCCTCAACAAGAGCACATGGCACATAAAAGGCGACTCGGTTTGCGTCGTCAAGGATTCGTTTGCGTAGCTTTTGTGACCCCAACATCTTGTGTGTCACATATGTGGATAACGGGGACAAAAAGCGGCTGAGGAAAGCCCGATTCTGCCGGCGTGGACCGCTGGTGAGCGGTTCACCCGAGACAGGCCCGGCCGGATTCTGGCTCACAGCCTTTTCATTTTAGCTGGCGTGCATTATGTCTTTGGCGTCGCGCGGGGGCGCGTCTTGTCAATTCCAAGAGCATCCGTTACGCCCCGCCCATGACAGTTACCGTCCGTTTTGCCCCCTCACCAACCGGCCGCATTCATATCGGCAATGCCCGCACCGCCTTGTTCAACTGGCTGTTTGCCATGAACAACAAGGGCCGTTTCATCCAGCGCTTCGACGACACAGACATTGCCCGCTCGAGGCAGGAATTTTCCGACGCCATCCTCTACGACCTGCACTGGCTGGGGATTTTCCCCGATGCCACCGAATACCAGTCGCGGCGCTTCGAAATTTACGACGCGGCAGTGGAGCGGCTGCAAAGGGCCGGCGTTGTTTATCCCTGCTACGAAACCCCCGAAGAACTCGACCTGCGCCGCAAGGTGCGCCGCACGCGCGGCCTGCCGCCGGTCTATGGCCGCGAGGCGCTGGCGCTTTCGCAGCAGCAGATCGCCGAATACCGCTCCGATGGCCGCCGGCCGCACTGGCGCTTTCTGCTGCCGAATTTCACCAGCGATCCGCTGCAGCCCGAACGCACCGAAATCCACTGGAACGATCTGGTGCGCGGCGAGGAAACCGTCGATCTGGCCTCACTGTCCGATCCGGTGCTGCGGCGCGAGGACGGCACTTATCTCTACACGCTGCCTTCGGTCGTCGACGACATCAAGATGGGGGTCACTCATGTCATTCGCGGCGACGACCACGTCACCAACACCGGCGTGCAGATCGCGCTGTTCAAGGCATTGGGCGCCGAGCCGCCTGTCTTCGGCCACCACAATCTCTTGACCACGGGCTCGGGCGAGGGCCTGTCGAAGCGCAGCGGTGCGCTGTCGATCGAAAGCCTGCGCGAGGAGGGCATCGAGCCGATGGCTGTGGCTTCGCTGGCCGTCCTTGTCGGCACCTCGGAAAATGTCGCGGCGGTGCATGACATGCCGGCACTGGCCGCGCGCTTCGATCCCGCCGCCACGTCGAAATCGGCGGCCAAATTCGACCCGGACGAGCTGTTCGTGCTCAATCGTGCGCTCATGCACCACATGCCGTTTTCCGAGGCGCGGGATCGGCTGATCGTGCTCGGCATCTCCGGCGACAAGGCCGAGCCGTTCTGGCTGGCGGTGCGCGGCAATCTCGACCGGCTGAGCGACGCGGTCGGCTGGTGGCGCATCCTTGCCGACGGCCCGCAGCCCGCGCCGGAATTTTCCGACGAGGATCGCGACTTCCTGCAGCAGGCCTTCGACCTGTTGCCGGAAGAGCCGTGGACCGGTACGGTCTGGAAAGACTGGACGGCCAGGATCAGGGAAGCCAGCGGCCGCAAGGGCAAGGCGTTGTTCATGCCGCTCAGGCTGGCGCTTACCGGACTTGCTTCCGGGCCGGAGCTTGCAGATCTATTGCCGCTGCTGGGTCGGGAAGGAACGCTGGCCCGACGACCCTGACCTTGCGCTGGTCCGGCGGGATCAGCGACACCGGCGACACCACCGGCTTGACGGCAAGGCGCTTGATGGCGGCGCGGTCGAGCCCGCCTTGTACGTTCGCCAGCGTCTCCGGATCCGCGCCTGGATCGGGTTTGGCCGCCGGCACCGGAATGAACGGCGTGGTCTCAATATCGGGCTGAAACTGCTCGGGCGGTGGCGGGTTACCGCCGATGATCTCGAAATTTCCGGCCTGCGCGTTGCAGCCACATGCCTGCGGCCGCGACTGGTTGGGTTGTTTGTAGAGATAAGCGGTAGGCAACTCGCTGTAGGGCCTCCCGGTCACCGACGACGTCATGTTGGCCGAATCGTCTTCCATGCCGCGCGAATAGAACACCTGCATTTCGGTGCCGGGGCAGCTCGATTCGCAATTCTTCTGGTCGCGCTCGAAATCGCCGAGCGAAGCCGAGTTCGACATCGGGAAGAAATAGCCGTCGCAGGT
This sequence comes from Mesorhizobium sp. M0139, assembly GCF_040322455.1. NCBI lineage: Bacteria > Pseudomonadati > Pseudomonadota > Alphaproteobacteria > Hyphomicrobiales > Phyllobacteriaceae > Mesorhizobium > Mesorhizobium sp. M0139. Next base: position 169,063 of record NZ_JAMYTN010000002.1, on the reverse strand, counting down.
ACGCACGCAGCTCGTATGGAACTCGCCGCCGACCGTCGGGAAATCCGGCACGCCGGGCTGATTGAGCACCCGGCGCACATTGCGCTCCTCGCCGGGATCATCGGGCTGATCGAGCGTGTCGATCTGCCGGTCGCCGCCGAAAAGCTGGTCGAACAGATCGCCGTCGTCGGGTTCGCGGCTGGCTTCCTGCAGCGGCTCCCGGCGCGGCGCGGGCTCGTCACGGCAGCCATTGGCGTCGAGCGCGGCCAGGATGCGGCCGCGGTCGCGCCGCGAGCCGCCGCCGGCAAGCTGCGCGCGCTTGGCTTGCAACGCATCGAGATTGGCGTTCATGCGATCGATGCTGCTGTTCAGCGCAGCACATTGGCTGACATTGCGCGAAAACAGCGAAAACCCGCAATTCGCATCGCTCGCACGACCGCGCACCTTTGATAGCTGTTCGAACTGGCGGGAGATGGCCTTGTCATACTTCCGCACCATGCTGGAATTGCCGCCGCCATTCGATGAAGAAGCAAGCTCGGCTTCCAGTTGACGGCAAACGCGGGAGGCGGCCTGCGGTTCAGTGGTGGCGACGGCCGAAAGCACAAGCGCGCCGAGCAGCGCAGCCAGATGCTTCAGCCTCCATCGTCCGCCCGTCATTGCCCGAAACCCCGCTTGCCTGCCTGTCTACCGGATTCGCAGTTAACCGTTCCCTCAATCTACAACCAAAGATGGTCTTAGCCCATAGACGCGTTGCAGGAGGCGTTTGGATAGGGCGGCAACTGTGCGGTCTCACCGCTGCATGAAAAAGGCGCAATCGCCCCGGAATATCCCACGATCCAGCAATGCCCCGGGGAGCTGGCATGATCGCGATTAGCCGCCGAACTGCGCTGCAGTTCGGTCTGTTGTGCCTGGCGGCGCCCGCCGCCCGGGCGCAGGGAAATCCAGCCGCTCCGGACTGGCGCAGCAAATTGGTCGAAGCCGCGCGTGAGCAGATCGGCGTCACCACCTTCTACGACCCGGCCTATGTCCGCCTCGACTATCCCGGCGGCGATGTCGCGCCGGATCGAGGCGTGTGCACGGACGTCGTCGTGCGCGCCTATCGCCGCGCCTTCGAGCTCGACCTGCAGAAGCTGGTGCATGAGGATATGGCGGCCAATTTCGCCGCCTATCCCAAGACCTGGGGTCTGAAAGCGACCGATCGAAACATCGACCACCGACGGGTCGGCAATCTTGCCGCTTTTTTCGGGCGCAAGGGAGTTTCCTTGCCCGCCAGCGAGTATCCTCCCGACTTTCAGCCGGGCGATGTCGTCACCCAGATGCTGCCCGGCAACCTGCCGCACATCGTCATCGTCTCATCCGAACGGTCGGCGGACGTTCCGGAACGAGCGCTGGTCATCCACAATATCAGGTCGGGCGCCCGCGAGGAGGACACGCTGTTTGCCTTCAAGCAGACCGGGCATTACCGTTTCGTGCCTGCCTGACGGCGTCAGTTGAAATGAACCACCGCCTGCGCCTTGTGCGCCGCCTCGACCACTGCCAGCGCCGTCATGTTGACGACGCCGCGCGACGTCACCGACGGCGTCAAAATATGCGCCGGCTTGTCGGTGCCAAGCAGGATCGGCCCGACATGCAGCGCGTCCATCATCGTGCGCAGCGCGGTCAGCGTGATGTTGGCGGAGTCGAGGTTGGGGAACACCAGGAGATTGGCTTCGCCCTTCAGCCGCGAATGCGGATAGACGCGCTGGCGCAGATGCTCCGACAGGGCTGAATCGGCATGCATCTCGCCGTCGCATTGCAGGTCGGGCGCAACGCGCGCCAGGATCGCCGCTGCCTGCCGCATCTTCAGCGCGCTGGGAGAATCGCGCGAGCCGAAATCCGAATGCGACAGCAGCGCCGCCTTCGGCTCGATGCCGAAGCGCTGGATTTCCTCCGCCGCCAATATGGTCATTTCGGCGATCTCCTCGGCCGTGGGGTCGACCGAGACATGGGTGTCGGTGAGGAAGATGATGCCGCGTTGCGAGATCAGCATCGACAGCGTCGACAGGTCGCGGTCCTTGACGCCCGCGCGTGGTCCGATGACCAGCGTCACATTGCGCAGATGCCGCTCGAAACGGCCCTCGAGGCCGCAGATCATGGCGTCGGCATCGCCGCGCTTCAGCGCCAGTGCCGCAATCACCGTATTGTCGGTGCGCACCATGGTGCGCGCGGCCTCCGTCGTCACGCCGCGCCGGCCGGCAAGCTCGATCAACAGGTCGACATAATGGCGGTAGCGCGGATCGTCTTCCGGGTTGATCAGGCCGAAATCGACGCCCGGCTTGATACGCAGGCCGTAGCGCTTCAGCCTGACCTCGATGACATGCGGGCGGCCGATCAGGATCGGCTCGGCAATGCCTTCCTCCAGCACCACCTGGGCTGCGCGCAGCACGCGCTCGTCCTCGCCGTCGGCATAGATGACGCGCTTGGCGGTCGACGCCTTGGCCGACGAAAACACCGGCTTCATCACCAGGCCGGAGCGGAAGACGAAGCGGTTGAGCTGGTCGATATAGGCGGCGAAGTCGGTGATCGGCCGTGTCGCGACGCCGGTGTCGCAGGCGGCCTTGGCCACCGCCGGCGCGATGCGCAGGATGAGGCGCGGATCGAAGGGCGAGGGGATCAGGAAATCGGGCCCGAAGATCGGCGTCTCGCCGGAATAGGCGCGCGCGGCGACATCCGAAGGCTCTTCGCGGGCAAGGGCGGCGATCGCCCTGACCGCCGCCATCTTCATCTCCTCGTTAATGGCGCTGGCGCCGCAGTCCAGCGCACCGCGGAAGATGTAAGGAAAACACAGTACGTTATTGACCTGATTGGGAAAATCGGAACGCCCGGTGCAGATCATGGCGTCCGGCCGCGCCGCCCGCGCCGCCTCCGGCATGATCTCCGGATTGGGGTTGGCCAGCGCCAGGATCAGCGGCTTCGGCGCCATATGCCGCAACAGTTCCGGCTTCAGCACGCCGGCGGCCGATAGGCCGAGGAAGACGTCGGCGCCCGGGATCACATCGGCCAGCGTGCGCGCCTCGGTATCCTTCACATAGGGGTCTTTCCAGCGGTCCATCTCGTCGGTGCGGCCCTTGTAGGCGACGCCGAAGCGGTCGGTGACCCAGATGTTCTCTACCTTGGCGCCAAGCGAGACCAACAGGTTGAGGCAGGCGAGCGCTGCCGCACCGGCGCCTGAGGTGACGATCTTGATGTCGGAAATGGCCTTGCCGGCGAATTCCAGCCCGTTGAGCACCGCGGCGGCGACGATGATGGCGGTGCCATGCTGGTCGTCATGGAAGACGGGAATGCCCATGCGGGCCTTCAACTGCGCCTCGACCTCGAAGCATTCGGGCGCCTTGATGTCCTCGAGATTGATGCCGCCGAAAGTCGGCTCCAGCGCCGAGATCGTCTCGACCATGCGCTCTATGCCCGGCGCGTCGATCTCGATGTCGAAGACGTCGATGCCGGCGAATTTCTTGAACAGCACCGCCTTGCCTTCCATCACCGGCTTGGAGGCGAGCGGGCCGATATTGCCGAGGCCGAGAACGGCCGAGCCGTTGGAGACGACGCCGACCAGATTGGCGCGCGCCGTGTAGTCGGCGGCGGTCGCCGGATTGTCACGGATTTCGAGGCAGGGGGCGGCAACACCAGGCGAATAGGCCAGCGCCAGATCGCGCTGGTTGCCGAGTGGCTTGGTCGCCTGGATCTCGAGCTTTCCCGGCCTTGGATGCTTATGGAAGTAGAGGGCGGCTTCGTCGAGGTCCGAACGTGCCGTTTTCTTGTTCTCGCCTTCCATGCGGCCGCTCCCTCAAACCTGCTTTGCAGCCTTTTAGCACGCAAAAATGGTTTTTCGCGACGCCAAATAACGCAAGGGCGGCTAAAACAACCGGGGCCGAAAAGACCGAATTATTTCAAACGGTTGCGCGGAAATCCTGCTGAGGATGCACTGAGCCCTTCAGAACGCGCTGACATAGAGGCCGCCATCGACCGGGATGTTCTGGCCGGTGAGATAACCGGCATGGACCGAGCACAGAAAGGCGCAGATCTGGCCGAACTCTTCCGGCGTGCCGAGCCGCTTGGCCGGAACGTCGGCGCTGATGCGGGTCTTGCGCGCTGCGGCCGCTGCCGGGTCTTCCATCGTGCCGGCCTCATGCGGGCCGCGCAGCCGGTCGGTGTCGAGCTTGCCCGGCAGCAGGCTGTTGATGGTGACGTTGCGGTCGATCACCGTGCGCGCCACGCCGGCCAGGAACGAGGTCAGCCCGGCTCGCGCGCCGGACGACAGATCGAGGCCGGGAATCGGGACGTAGACCGACAGCGAGGTGATGTTGACGATGCGGCCGAAGCCGCGCATGGCCATGCCGTCGATGACGGCCTGCACCAGTTCGATCGGCGTCACCATGTTCTGCGTCACGCCTTCGAGGATCTTTGCGCGGTCGAGTTCGCGGAAATCGCGCAAGGGCGGGCCGCCATTGTTGTTGACCAGGATATCCGGGTCGGGGCAGGCGGCAAGGATCGCCTTCTGCACGTCGGGCGTCGAGACGTCGCCGACGATCTCGGTCACCTTCACGCCGTAGCGTTCGCGCAGTTCGGCTGCGGTTTTTGCCAGCAGCTCGGCATTGCGGCCGTTGACAACGAGATCGCAGCCGGCCTCGGCCAGCGCCGTGGCGCAGCCGCGGCCAAGCCCTTTGCTCGATGCGCAGACGATGGCCTTCTTGCCCTTGATGCCAAGATCCATGACGATTTTCTCCTGTGAATGGCGCGGCACGCTAGCCCTTTGGCTGGCCCAATCGCAACCGTCATACGGTTGTTGCATGAATCGGGGCATAGCCTGCGCGAAAGCAACGGTGACGATCTGATGTCCGGTACAGAAACCCGCACTTTCCGCAGCATGTTCATATCCGACCTGCATCTCGGATCGAAGGCGGCCAAGGCCGAGTTCCTGATCGATTTCCTGCGGTATCACGACGCCGATATCATCTACCTCGTCGGTGACATCGTCGACGGCTGGCGTCTGCGGCGCAGCTGGCATTGGCCGCAGAGCCACAATGACGTCGTCCAGAAACTGCTTCGCAAGGCGCGCAAGGGCACCTCGATCACCTATATCGCCGGCAATCACGACGAATTCGCGCGCCAGTTCCAAGGCGTGCATTTCGGCGGCATCGTCGTTGCCGACCGCGCCATCCACGAAACCGCCGATGGCAGGCGCCTGCTGGTCATCCACGGCGACCAGTTCGACACCGTCGTCCACAATGCACGCTGGCTGGCCTATCTCGGCGACTACGCCTATGACGCGGCGATGCTGGTCAACCGCGCGGTGACGAGGCTGCGCCACCTGCTTGGGCTTCCCTACTGGTCGTTCTCGTCCTGGGCCAAGGTCAAGGTCAAGAAGGCGGTCAACTTCATCGGCTCGTTCCAGACCGTGCTGACTGAGGAGGCCCGCCGCTCGCATGTCGACGGCGTCATCTGCGGCCACATCCATCACGCCGCGATCGAGACTTATGAGGATGTGCAGTACATCAACACCGGCGACTGGGTGGAGAGCTGCACGGCGGTGGTCGAACATTTCGACGGCAAGATGGAGATCATCCACTGGGCGCTGGTGCTGCCCGAAGCACCGGACGAGCCGTTCATCCCGCTGCTCATCGAAGACAGGGTCGTCGAAGCGGCATAACCCTCCTGTTAATCGACTGGTCCAGGCAGTTTCGGACCGCTTTCGCGCATGTTAAGGGATCGATCTGCGTTGCAGCCCTTTGTGCAGCGTAATTGGATCGATTCATGTCGCTGCCGCCGCTCTCGCCCGAACAACTCGTCAAGCCGCGCCATTTCGAACTGCGCATGAGTCTGATCTTCGCGACATTGTTCGTGTCGCTGGGAACGCATGTGCCTTATTTCCCGCTGTGGCTGCATGCCCAGGGTTTCCACGCCGAGCAGATCGCCATCATCCTGGCGGCGCCGATGTTCCTGCGCGTGGTGACAACACCCCTGCTGACCGCGCTGGCCGACCGGGCGAAGGACAGGGCGGATGTCTATATTGCGCTGGTGGCCGCGACGATGGTGCTTTCCGCCGGCTATTTCCTCACTCCCACCTATGCGGCGGTGCTTGCCGTATCGCTGGCGCTGACGGTGGTGTGGACGCCGCATTCGCCGATCGCCGATTCGCTCGCGCTGTCGGGCGTGCGCCGCTTCGGCTCGAACTACACCGCGATGCGCAAATGGGGCTCGATCTCCTATCTCTGCGCCAACGTCGCAGGCGGCTTTATCCTGGCCTGGACGAGCCCGCAGGCCGTGCCGGTTATCATCTTTGCGGCATTGTCTGCCGCGCTCGTCGCCGGATTGCTGGCGCCGCGGCTTGGCCGCCCGCGCCGGGCTTCGCCGCTATCTGCCGCCGACATCCAGCATCAGGCGCCGAGCCTTCTCAATCCGTATTTCCTGTATTTCACCCTCGGCGTCGGCATCATCACCGCCAGCCATGCCTTCCTCTACGGCTTTGTCTCAATCTACTGGAAATCGGTCGGCATCAGCGATTCCGTCGTTGGCCTGCTGTGGGCCTGGGGCGTGGTGGCCGAGGTCTGCATGTTCGTGTTTTTCAACCGTATTTTTGCCTCCGTCTCAGTCGTCAAGGTGATGCTGATCGCCGGCGTCGGCTCCATCGTGCGCTGGATCGCCTTTCCGTTGATCTGGCCACTCGGGCTTGGCGTTGCCGGTTTCTTCGGCGTCCAGACCCTGCATTCGGTGTCGGTGGCGATGGTGTTGATCGGCCTGCAGAAGATGATCGGCGAAACGGTTTCGGAAGAACGCACGGGTGCGGCGCAAGGCATTGCCTATTTCTTCAACGGCTTCTTCATGGCGGCGGTGACGCTGGCGTCCGGCCCGCTTTATGAGCGCTACGGCGTCGACGGCTTCCTGGCGATGATCCCGATCGCCATCATCGGCCTGGCGCTGATCGGGCTCGCCGCGCGTTCAGCCCCACAGCATCCTGTCAGGCGGTAACACCAGCGACCCCTGGTACACGAGGCCGGGCTGGCGGTCGCGGGCAAGCAGCAGCGGACCGTCGAGGTCGACGAAGTCGGCGCCTTGCGCCAAAAGCACTGCCGGCGCCATCGCCAGCGACGTGCCGACCATGCAGCCGACCATCACGCCGAATCCCAGCTCCCGGGCGCGGTCGCGAAGGGTAAGGGCGGCGGTCAGGCCGCCGGATTTGTCGAGCTTGATGTTGACGGCGTCATAGAGGCCGACAAGCGCTTCGAGGTCCTTCGCCTCGTGGAGGCTTTCGTCTGCGCAGATCGGCACCGGATGAGCGATGTGGCGCAGGATGGCATCATGGCCAGCGGGAAGCGGCTGTTCGATCAGGGCTATGCCATGTTCGGCGGCGAAAGCGAGATTCTCGATGATGTTGGCATCGGTCCAGCCTTCATTGGCGTCGAGGATGATGCGGCTGTCGGGCGCCGCTTCGGTCACGGCGCGGATGCGGGCCAAGTCGTTGTCGCCGCCGATCTTGACCTTGAGCAGCGGCCGTCCGGCATTGGCGCGGGCTTGCGCCGCCATCGCCTCCGGCTCGCCCAGCGACAGCGTGTAGGCCGTCACCAGCGCCGACAAGGGCACAGCGTGGATGGCGTCTGCGACCGCAACGCCGCTGATCTTCGCCTCCAGGTCCCACAAGGCGCAATCGATGGCGTTGCGGGCAGCACCCGCCGGCATCGCATCGAGCAGGTCCTTGCGGCTGATGCCGCCTTCTATCTGCCGGCGCATGGCCTCGGTGGCGTCGCGCACCCCCTCCATGGTCTCGCCATAGCGCTTGTAGGGGACGCATTCGCCCCATCCGCGATTGTCCCCATCGCTGATCGTGCAGGTAATGACTTCGGCTTCGGTCTTCGACCCGCGCGAGATGGTGAAGGTGCCGGCAATGGGAAAACGCTCGGCCTCAACCGAAATGACACGCGCCATAATTTTCTGCTCCGGCTATGCGACAACGCGTCGTCGGCAAATCGACAGGTACGACCCGTCAGGCTAAACAGGACGCCATGTTGACCATCGGCAAACGCGACGCAAGCGGCAACGCCGCCAAGGAGGCCGACCACCAGCCCCGCGTTGCGGTCGGCGAGGAGGGCGCCGTCCTCGGCTGCGCTTTCTCCGGCATCTGGACGACGACGACAGTGGCGCTGATCGACGCCGAGATGCGCAAGATCGAGCAGCGCAAAGGCTATCAGACGCTCGCTTTGGATCTTTCCCACATCGAGAAGATGGACACCGCCGGCGCCTGGCTGATCGATCGCCTGGTCAGTGTCTTCGAAAAGAAGGGTATCGAGATCAAGATGCAGGGGCAAAGCGATGTCGCCTCGATCCTGCTCGGCGCCGTTGGCGAAGCTGTCCGGCGCGAGCCCGAATCGCGCGGCGTCCGGCGCCCCAACATCATCCTCCGCGGGCTGGAGGCGGTCGGCCGCCGCATCTATGAGATGCGCGACGATTTCCTCGCCTCGATGAACATCCTCGGCGCCACCATCGGCGGCGCCCAGATGAAGCTCGGGCGCGGCCATGCCATCAATCCGGCGGCGATCTTCAACCAGATCGATCGCATGGGGGTCGGCGCCATCCCCGTGGTGGTGCTGATGTCGGCGATCGTCGGCGCCATCGTCGCCCAGCAGGGCGCCTACCAGCTCAATTATTTCGGCGCCAACATTTTCGTTGTCGATCTGGTCGGCGTGCTGATCCTGCGCGAACTCGGCGTGCTGATGACCGCCATCATGATCGCCGGCCGCTCCGGCAGCGCCATCACCGCCGAGATCGGCTCGATGAAGATGCGCGAGGAGGTCGACGCGCTGAAGGTCATCGGCCTCAACCCGATCGGCGTGCTGGTGTTTCCGCGCCTGGTGGCGCTGGTGATCGCGCTGCCCTGTCTCACCATCGTCGCCAATTTTGCCGCTCTTGGCGGCGGCATCCTAGCCGCCTGGCTTTATTCCGGTATTGCGCCGACGGCCTTCATCGACCGGCTGCGCGGCGCGATCGATATCAGCACCATCTTCGCCGGGCTGATCAAGGCGCCGTTCATGGCCATGATCATCGGCACCATTGCTTCCGTTGAAGGCATGAAGGTCGGCGGCAGCGCCGAATCGCTGGGTCTGCACGTCACCGCCTCGGTGGTGAAGTCGATCTTCGTCGTCATCATCCTCGATGGCCTTTTCGCCATCTTCTACGCATCGATCGAGTTCTGACATGATGCGCAGAAACTCAAAGGCGACCAAGGCTATGCAGGGAACGGGCGAAAGCGATATCGTGCTGTCGGTGCGCGACATCACCGTTGCCCTGGACGACAAGCTGATCCTCGACAAACTGGCGCTCGACATCAAGCGCGGCGAAATCCTCGGTTTCGTCGGCGCCTCGGGCGCCGGCAAATCGGTGCTGCTGCGCACGATTCTCGGCCTGCTGCACAAGCAGTCCGGCACGATCAAGCTGTTTGGTCTCGACCTCGAAAAGGCCAGCGACATCGAGCGGTTGCGCATCGACATGCGCCTTGGCGTGCTTTTCCAGCACGGCGCCCTGTTTTCGGCGTTGACCGTGCAGGAAAACGTGCAGGTGCCGATGCGCGAATATCTCGATCTGCCGAAGAAACTGATGGACGAGCTGGCCTTGCTCAAGATCGAACTGGTCGGCCTGCCGCCGGACGCCGCGCAAAAATTTCCCTCGGAGCTTTCGGGCGGCATGATCAAGCGCGCCGCCCTGGCGCGGGCGCTGGCGCTCGACCCCGACATCGTCTTCCTCGACGAGCCGACGTCCGGCCTCGACCCGATCAGCGCGTCCGAATTCGACGAATTGGTGGTGAAGTTGCGCGATACGATGGATCTGACGGTCTATATGGTGACGCACGATCTCGACACGCTGTTTACCGCTTGCGACCGCGTGGCGGTGCTCGGCAACAAGAAAATCCTGGTCGAAGGCACGATCGACGACATGCTGAAAAGCGAAGAACCGTGGGTCAAATCCTATTTCCGCGGAAAACGCGCTCGGCAACTTGATCTTGCCGCGCGCGCATAGACATAAGTGGGGCAATGGAAACCAGAGCCAACTACGTAATTGTCGGCATTTTCACCCTGGCTGCGATCCTGGCGGCGTTCGGGTTCGTCTATTGGACCGCCCAGATCGGTGATCGCGGCGAGACGGCGGAGCTGCGCGTGCGCATTCAGGGTTCGGCCTCCGGCCTCGGCCCCGGCAGTCTGGTGCTGTTCAACGGCGTCAAGGTCGGGGTGGTCAAGCGCGTCTATTTCGACCGCAATGACCCCAATGCCGCCATTGCTACGACCGAGATCGACCAGACAACGCCGCTCACCAAATCGACGCAGGCCGATATCGGCATCGCCAGCCTTGCCGGCCAGGTCAACATCGAATTGAAGGGCGCCGATCCCAAGGAACCGAACCTGCTGGAAGAGGCGGCAAAGGAAGGCAGGACGGCCGAGATCATCGCCAATCCGTCAGCGGTCACCAACCTGCTGCAGACGGCGCAGAACATCTTCACCCGCGCCGACAAGGTGCTTTCCGACCTAGAAGGGTTCACCAGGGATGTGCGCGGGCCGCTGACCCAGACCGTCAAGAACGCCCAGACATTTTCCGATGCGCTGGCCAGGAATGCCGACGGCATCGACAAGTTCCTGACCGCCGTCAGCGCGCTGTCGGACGAGTTGAAGGGTGTTTCCGGCAAGCTCGACGGCACACTGAAGGCTGCCGAAGGCCTGCTCAATGCCGTCGACAAGGACAAGATCAAGAGCATCGTCGCCAATGTGGACGCCGTCACCGCCAATCTGAAGGAGACCAGCGGACAGCTCGACGGCGTGATCAAGAACGTCGATACCGCGGTCGGCTCGGTCAACGATTTCGCCAAGCGCACGCAAGGCACGCTGGCAAAGGTCGACAATGTGCTCGACGGCATCGATCCGGCGCAGGTGCGCGTGGCGCTCGCCAACATTCAGAAGGCCAGCGAAAACGCCAACAAGGCCGCCGCCGACATCGCCAAGGTGACCGACAAGTTCGCCGACCGGGCCGACGACATCGACGAGACGATCAAGGACGCCAAACAGCTTGCGTCGCGCCTCAACGATGCCTCGGTGCGCGTCGACGGCATCCTGAAAAGGGTCGATACGCTGCTCGGTTCGGGCCAGGCCGACGGCGTCATGGCCGATGCCAGGGACACGCTGAAGTCGTTCAAGCAGGTCGCCGACACGCTGAACGCCCGGCTTGGCACGATCACCGACAATATTGCGCGCTTCTCGGGCCAGGGCCTGTCGAATGTCGAGGCGCTGGTCCAGGACAGCCGGCGTTCGATCAGCCGCATCGAAGAGGCGGTGACCGATCTCAGCCGCAACCCGCAGCGCATCCTGTCGGGCGGCGACGGCGAGGTCCGGCAGTTCGATGGCAGGGCACGGCGTTGACTTCCGTGCCCGCCCGCAGCAATTACATGGACCGCGGATGCGGATTCATCATACGATCCGGGGACAGTGGGGATCACGCGTGACGTTCGGGTTGGGTGGGTATAGATCGGCAGTCGTTTTGCTTGGCTTGACGCTGGCTGGTTGCGCGGCATTGGGAGGCAAGCCGGCGCCGCTCGATACGTTCGAGCTGTCCGCCCCGTCGATCGACGCCCATGGCCACAGCCGCCGCCAGATCCTGATCGCCCAGCCCTCCGCGCTCAAGGCGCTGGACAGCCAGAACATCGTCATCAAGCCGTCAGATCGCTCGATCCAGTATCTCAAGGGCGCGCAATGGGCCGACCGGCTGCCGCTGATCGTGCAGGCGAGGCTCGCCGAAACCTTCCAGCGCTCCGGAAGCTTTGCCGGCGTCGGCAAGCCGGGCGAGGGGCTGGCGATCGACTACCAGGTGATCGTCGAGATCCGCTCCTTCGAAGTCCGCGTCAATGGTGGCGAGCATGCCGAGGTCAATCTCTTCGTGCGCATCCTGAACGACCGCAACGGCGAGGTGCGCGCCTCGAAGAGCTTCACCGCATCCGCTCCCGTCTCGGGCAGCGGCAATCCGGCCTATGTCAGCGCGCTCGACAGCGCCTTCGGCGAGGCGGCGAAGGATATTGTGGGCTGGACGGATTCGGTGATCTGAGCCGGTCGAGGCTTCGAACGATCGTTCGTCGCGTTAAACCAGCACTCGACCAAATATCGCAGGTTCGCGCTGCCCCTCATTGCGCTGCCGGGCATTTCTCCCCGTATAGTGAGAAAGAACGCCATCGCCAATGATTTCGCCAATTGTCACCGTCGCAGTATGGGCGGCGAGGCTGATGCCATCTCCCTTCACCCCGTCGCTATACGGGAGAAGGTGCCGGCAGGCGGATGAGGGACAGCGCAGACCGACGATTTTGCACAAAGAAAAAGGCGGGAACTTCCCGCCTTTTCTGTGTCTGTGGTGTCGCCTCAATCAGTGCAAACGGCCGCTCGCATGGGCCAGCATGGTGTAGACCTTGCCGGTGTCCGACGTCAGGTAGGTCTGCGCCATGATGTTGTCGCGGTCGTTGCGCGAGACGTCCTTGAGCAGCTTCTCGAAATCGTCGCAGTAGCGGTCGACGGCGGCGCGGAACTCCGCCTCGGCCTGATATTTGCGGCGGATTTCGTCAAAGGTCTGCTGGCCCTTGAGCGTGTAGAGGCGGCGCGTGAACACGTCACGCTCGCCGCGCCGGTAGCGGTTCCACAGCTCGATCGAGGCGTCGTGGTCGATCGCCCGGGCAATATCGACCGAGAGCGAGTTGAGCGACTCCATGACATGCAGCGGCGAGCGCTGGGCGGGAGTTGCGCGCGGTGCTTCCGCGGGCGCAGCCGGCCTGGCGACTTCCTCCTCGCGCGATGCTCCGGTCAGGAGATCGCGCACCCAGCCGCCTTGCGGCGTGCGGGCGTTGGCGTCGCGCTGGCGCGGTGCTTCGGCGGGGCGTTCGATATCGAGCGTGCCACGCAGGCCGCCGAGCGGCGCCTGCGGAGCAGGGCGTTCCGGCTGTGGCGCCGGCGGCGGGCGGCGTACCGGCTCGGCCGGGCGCTGCACTGGCGCCTGCGGCGCCGGGCGCAGGGCGCGCGGTTCGGCATTGTCGCCGCCGCGTCCCGATTTCGCAACGATGTCCGAAAGTTCCTTGAGCGCGTTGATCTGCTCGGCAACGGCACGGCGGATCGCCGAGGTCGATTCCTTGGCCTCTTCCGGCATTTCGATGACGCCCTTCTTGAGCTCGGCGCGGGTGAGGTCGAGCTCGCTCTTGATCGAGCTTGCGGTGCGCCGCATCTCCTCGGTCGCATCGGCGAACCGGCTGGTTGCCGAATCGACCACTTCCGTTATGGCGATGCGGATCTTGTCGGCTGATGCCAGCGTCTTGCCTTCGGCATTCTGCATCGTCTGGCCGACAAGGTTTTCGAACGAACGCATCACCTTCTCGAGGTCTTCCGACTTCTTGACCAGGCCGACGGCGAGATCTTCGAGCGACGATTGCCGCTCAAGAGTGTGCTCCAGATTGCTCTGCGCCGAGCTCAACAGATCCGAAGCCGAGGACAGCAAGCGGCTGTGCTCGTCGAACTTGGTGGCGATCGAGGCCACTTCGCGCAGGGTCGACGACGACAGTTCGGTAAGCCGCGTCGTGTTCGAATCGACCAGGCGTGCCGAGCTGGCGAAGGTCTGCGCCGCCTTTTCGGTGGTTGCCGCGAAGCTTTGCGTGCTGCCGCTCAGACGTTCGTCAACCTGGCCGAGGTTGATCGCCGCCTGTTCGATCAGCTCACCAAGCTGCGAGCTGGAGACGCTCATGCGGCCGATGAGGTCGGCGACGCTATCGGCGAGCGACGAGCGCGCGCCTTCGACGGCCGACAGCGTTTCGGCGGTGCGGCTGGCGAGCGCGTTGACGAGGGCGGCATTTTCGCTGCGCAGCTTCTCGGTCGCGCGTTCGGTGACCTCTTCCATGCTCTTTTGCAGTTCCGAGCCGCCCTGGGCGAAGCGCTCCACCAGCGGCCGCGCGGTTTCGTCGAGGATCTTCGCCATCTCGGCCGAACGCGCCGCCAGCATCGTATTGAGCTCGCGGGTATTGGTGCCGATGGTCTTGGCAGCGTCGTTGGTGCTTTGGCCGATGTGCTGGCCGACCGCGGTAAAAGTCTCCGCAATCGTGTTGGCGCGCGAGATCAGCTGAGCTTCTGCGCTGGAAACCTGCTCGTTGAGCTTCTGGCCCATCGTCTCCGTCGTATAAAGAAGGCGGTTCTCGACGCTGGCGACCTGTTCCTCGACGCGCGAAGCTGCGGACGCAACGCTCGCGGCCAGCCGCTCGTCGGCGCCGGCAAGAGCCTGCTCCATCTCGCGGGCGTGGACGGCAAGTTCCTGGCCGGTCTGGCGTGCGCGTTCGGCAACACGCTGCTCGGTGCTGGCGAAGGCACCGACGATGTTGTCGGCATGCTCGCCGATCGTCGACGTGGAGTCGGCGATGCGCGACACCAGGCGGTGATCGGCCTCGTCGAAGATGCGGCTGATCTCGGTGGCGCGTGCCGACAGCGCGTCCGAACCCTCGGCAATGCGCGAGATCAGTTGCTGGTCGGCGGCGTCGAAGATGCGGCCAAGGTCCGAGGCGCGGGCGGCCAGCGCTTCGGCGGATTCGCCGATGCGCATGCTCAGCCGCTGGTCGGCACCCTCGAAGTTACGCAGGATGTCGCCGGCGCGGTCGGCCAGCGACTGCGCCGTCTCGACCGCGCGGGCGACCAGCTTCTGGTCGGCGGCGTCGAACGTGCCGGCGATCTCGCCGGCGCGGGCAGCCAGCCGTCCGGCCGTTTCTTCGGCGCGGGCGAGCAGCGAGTTCGACGTCTCGTCATGCCGGGCAAGCAGCACGCTCGTCGTGTCTTCGGCGCGAGCAAGCAAGGCATTCGTCGTATCCTCGGCGCGAGCAAGCAGGGCGCTCGATGTGTCCTCGGCACGGGCGTGCAGACGGCGATCCGCGTCCTCGAAGGTCCGGGCGATGTCCTCGGCCCGGGCCAAAAGGGCGGCCGAGGTCTGCTCGGCACGCTCGGCGATCTTGCGGTCGGCATCACTGAAGGCAGCACCGGCCTTTTCGTGCAGCGCGCTGGTGACTTCCATCACCTTCTCACGGAGCGCGCCGGCAACGAAGACGGCGCTCTTTTCAAGCACGCTGCGGACATTGTCGACACCCACCGACAACGCGCGCTCCATGGTTCCGGCGCGCTCTTCGATGATGCCGGTCTGCTTGCTGAAGGCCTGCTCGATTTTCTCGACATCGGCAGCGATTGCCGCCGAGATATCGGTGCTTCTGCCGGCAATCTGGTCGATATGGCCCGACAGAGAGCGGTCGACGTCCTTGCGTATGTCGGCGAGCTTTGCCAGATCGTCTTCCAGCGCCTGGGTCAACATGTTGCGGCCTTCGGCCAGCTTGCCGACATGGCCGGCGATGATGTCGTCAACCTCACCGCGGCTTGCCGACAGCTTCTGCAGGTCGGCTTCCAGCGCACGTTTCAGGATGTCTCGGCCCTCGGCCAGCTTCTCGACCTGGCCTGCGACCAGTCCGTCGATGCTCGACCGGCTCTCGGCCAGCTTGGCGAGGTCGTCCTCGAGAGCCTTCGACAGCGTCGCGCGATCCCGGACGAGCTTGTCGCTGTGGCCCTCGATCAGGCTGTTGACATTTTCCAAATCCGCTTCCAGCACCCGTGCGAACTCGCCACGGTTTTCGCTCAGCTTCTGCGACTGGTCGGCAATGGCGCTCCTGATCGCATTGAGATCGGCTTCGAGCGCCCGTGTGAGGATGTCTCGGCCCTCGGCGAGCTTCTCGACCTGTCCGGCGACCAGCCCATCGATGCTGGAGCGGCTCTCCGCCAGCTTGGAGATGTCGTCTTCCAGTGCTTTTGAGAGGGCCGAACGGTCCTGGACGAGCCTGTTTTGATGATCGGCCATGATGCCGCTGACATTGTGCAGATCGTCCTGAAGCGCCTGGGATAGCGTCGAACGATCCTGGACAAGCCGGCTCGAGTGGTCGGTGATCAGGCTGTTCACATTCTGAAGGTCATCCTTAAGCGCCTGGGATAGCGTCGAACGATCCTGAACAAGCCGGTTCGAGTGGTCGGCGATCAGGCTGTTCACATTCTGCAGATCGGCCTCCAGTGCCTTGGAAAGCTGACCGCGCTCTTCCGCCACCTTGTCGGAATGACCCGCGATGGCGCCCTTGATGGTGTTGAGGTCGGCTTCGAGCGCGCGCTTGAGGATATCGCGGCCCTCGGCCAGCTTCTCGACCTGGCCGGCGACCAGCCCGTCGATGCTCGACCGGCTCTCGGCGAGCTTGGCGAGGTCGGCCTCGAGCGTCTGTGACAACAGGCCACGATCGTCGGCAAGCCGGCTCGAATGGTCGGAGAGCAGGCCTCTGATGCCGGACAGGTCGTTCTCCAGCGCCTTGCTGAGTTCGGTGCGATCCTCGGCCAGTTTCGCAGAGTGGTTCTCGATCACGCCCTTGATGCCGATAATGTCGTTTTCGAGCGCCTTGGTCAGGATGGCGCGGCCTTCGGCGATCTTTTCAACCTGGCCGGCGACCAGCCCGTCAATCGAGGCGCGGCTGTCGGCGAGCTTGCCGAGATCGGCTTCCAGGGCGCGCGACAGAATGTTGCGGCCTTCGGCCAGCTTACCGACATGCCCGGCGACCATTTCGTCAATGATCGTACGGGCTTGCACAAGTTTTCCGGAGTCTTCATGCAAAGCCTGGTTGAGCCGGTTGCGGCCTTCTTCAAGCCGCTCGAGATGGCTGCCCAGCGACGCGTCGATGGCGGCGCGCGACTCGTTGACCTTGCGCAGATCCTCTTCCAGGGCGCGCGAGATCAGGTTGCGGCCTTCGGCCAGCTTCTGCACCTGGTTCGTTACGGCCGCATCGATGCCGGCGCGGCCCTCGGCGAACTTCGCCAGGTCCGCCTGCATGGCAGCCGCCATGCGTTCGCGGCTTTCGGACAGCTTGCGACTGTGGTTTTCGACGGCGTCCTCGATGCCGACACGGGCATCGGCAAGACGCTGGATGTCGGTGTCGAATGAGCGCGACACGACATGGCGGGCGGCTTCCATCCGGCCGGCGAAATCGCTGGCGCGGGCTTCGAGCATCGACGAGGTCGACGAGACGATGTCGGCCATGTCGGCGCCGATCTGGGTCTTGCCCTGATCGATCATGGCCGACAAATGATCCTTGCTCTCGGCAAAGGTGTGGGCGATCTCGCGGGCGCGCTCGACCAGCGTTTCGTTGATCTGGCGGGCGCGCGCCTCGAGCGCGGCGTTGAGCTTCTGCGTGCCGGTATCGAGTGCTTCGGCGCGGGTCTGGAATTCGCTGATCAGCGCCTGGCCGCGCTCGGCCAGCGTCCGCTCGATGCCGTTCAGGCTGGACTCGAATTCCGAGCTCAGGGTGCGGGCGGCGCCGCCGAGCAGCGACACCATACCGGTGGTGCGGTCGTCGAGCAGGTCGGTCAGCGACCGGGTCAGGCCGTCTGTGGTGTCCGTCAGCTTGGCGATGCGGGTGTCGAGCAGCGAAGCAAAGGCTTCGCCCGATGTCGACAGCCTGTCGGTGATCGAATCCAGCCGGGTTTCGACGGAATCGAAGATCGACATCGAGCTTTCATTGATGCGGTCGATCAGCGTGTCGCCGGAATTCGTGATCGTCATCGACAGCTTGGTCGACGCGTTGAGGATAGAGTCGCGAATAATGTCGGAGGCGGCGCCGATCTCGTCCTTCAGCGTTTCATGCGCGCCGGTGATCGAGGCGCGCACGCGCTCGGCATGAGTGACGACGGCTTCGCGCTCGCTGCCCAGCCCGTCGACCAGCGACCGGATGCGCGATTCATTCTCCGAATAGGAGCGTTCGATCTGGTTGACCTCGCTGTGGACCAGCGTTTCGAGTTCGACGGCGCGCGCCAGCGTGCGCTCGATGCCTTCGCCCATCGCCGCCACTTCACGGCGAACGGCCTGGCCGATCATCATCACGCGATCCTGGGCGAGGTTTTCCGGCTCCGCCAGACGGAAAGCCACTTCCGTCATCGACTGCGCGGCAATGCGCATTTCCTGCGCGCGGCGGATCATCGCCGCGAAGGCCCAAAACAGGACGACCGGTATGATTGCCGCGATCGCCAGGCCGATCAGTTCAGGGCGGGCCAGGATTTGATCGAATGTACGAATTTTCCAGATGCTGGGGCCAAACAGCAAATTGGCAAGGCCGCCGGCGCCGGCGATCCAGGCCAGCGACACGAACGCCACGACCCAATAGATCGTGCTAGACGCGCGCCGGTTGAGGCTGTGCAGCAGCGTCTTGTAATCTTTTTGGCGGTCATCGTTTGCCGGCTTGAAGCCGGCTGGCTGAGCGCTGTTGCGCGATTCGACCGGGCGCAGCTCGGCGGGCTTGGCTGCCGGCTTCGCACTCTGGTTTTGTTGGACGGGCGCGTTTTGAGCGGGGGCGGGCTTCTGGGGGCGGCCTTCGCGCGCCAGTTCGTCCGCGGCCTGCGATATCTGCGCTTCCAGATCTTCCATCGACGCCGCGATATCGAGATCGCCGCTGCCGTCTCCGCTGAGATCGAGGTCTAGTGCCTTTTCGAGTTCCCTGGCTACGTCGCTGTCGAGAGTTCTGGTCGTCGTTGGTTTCTTCGCCATGCCTTCGCTACCCTGTACTAGCTGCCGAGGGACTTCTTATTTTTGCCTGATTCTGGCTCGTCTTATCCCACGCAGGAGGCTAAAAATGGACCTTCGTATCGTAATGACACACAGGGGTAAAGAAAACATGCATTCCGCGAGATACGTAAAACTTTAAATATAAGGTTAACGACAACGTGATCTAACCGCCTCAGCGGCAACAATTTTCCAGCCCATTCATTAACGCGTTGGCGACGGAAATCGCTTAGTTTTTTCGGCGATCGGCACAAGGAGTTTCAAATTGGTACGCGGTGAAAGCGGCATTGCCTTCTCAATGCCGGGCGGCGATGCGTCGGGACCGGCCCGTTCGCGCCCAGTGGATCTGGCCCACCTGGCCCGTCAGACAATGGGCGATCGCGCCCTCGAACAGGAGGTATTGGCACTGTTCGTACAGCAGGCGCTTTCCGTCCGGGACAGAATAGTCGATGCCGACGTCAGGGAGCGACTGCTTCTGGCGCATGGGCTGAAAGGTTCGGCGCGCGGGGTCGGCGCCTTTGCCATCGCCGACTGCGCCACCTCGATCGAACAGCAGCCGGAAGATGCGCGCATCCTCAAGCGCCTCGGCGCCCTGATCGAGGAAGTGCGCGATTTCATCGCCGCCATCAGCCGGTAATGGCTGCCGCTCGGCAGCGGCCACCGGGATGAATCGACGGGGCCAGGGCGTGCTTTGGCCAGCTTTCCGAAAAAACGTCACAAAGCGGCGCTTTCGCGCGGCAGTTGACTTGTCCGGCGGAGTGATTATCTCGGCTGGGACTCCCTTCAGGTGACAAATGACCAAGCTGACCTTCATTGCCCATGACGGCACTCCTTTCGATGTCGAGGCCGAAAACGGCTCGACCGTCATGGAGAATGCGATCCGCAACGCGGTGCCGGGCATCGAGGCAGAATGCGGCGGCGCCTGCGCCTGCGCGACCTGCCATGTCTATGTCGACGAAGCCTGGACGGCCGAGGTCGGCGAGCCGGAGGCGATGGAAGAGGACATGCTGGACTTTGCCTATGACGTCCAGCCGAACTCGCGCCTGTCCTGCCAGATCAAGGTGCGCGACGCGCTTGACGGCCTCGTCGTGCGCGTGCCGGCTCGCCAGGGTTGATCTCCCGTACCATCTGATTTTTCCCGCCGCCGCTTGGCAGCGGGCCAATGCTCATGCAGTCTCGCGCCAGTTTCGCCCCAGTCTGACAATGAGGCTCGCCTGGCATGACCGATGTAATCAAGACGGACGCACTCATCGTCGGGGCGGGGCCGGTCGGCCTGTTCGCGGTGTTCGAACTCGGCCTCTTCGACATGAAGTGCCATCTGATCGATATCCTCGACCGGCCCGGCGGCCAATGCGCCGAACTCTATCCGGAAAAGCCGATCTACGACATTCCAGGCTGGCCCTCGATCTCGGCGCAAGGGCTGGTCGACAGACTGCTGGAGCAGATTCACCCGTTCAAGCCGGATTTTACCTTCAACCGCATGGTCTCCAGCTTGGAAAAGCTGGACGACGGCTCATTTCGGGTCACCACCGACGAGAACGAGGTGTTCGAAGCCAAGGTGGTGGTGATCGCCGCCGGTGGCGGCTCGTTCCAGCCCAAACGGCCGCCCATTCCCGGCATCGAGGCCTATGAGGGCAGGAGCGTCTTCTATTCGGTGCGCCGTATGGAGGAATTCCGCGGCCACGACCTCGTCATCGTCGGCGGCGGCGATTCCGCACTCGACTGGACGCTGAACCTGCAGCCGGTGGCAAAAAGCGTGACACTGGTCCACCGGCGCGCGGAATTCAGGGCGGCGCCCGACAGCGTCAACAAGATGTATGCCATGCAGGAGATGAAGCAGCTGGAGTTCCGGGTCGGCCAGGTGAGCGGCCTGACCGGCGCCGACGGCGAGCTGGCCTCTGCTACCATCAAGGGCGGGCCTGACGGCGACATCGAGGTGCCGTGCACGCGCATGCTGCCGTTCTTCGGCCTGACCATGAAGCTCGGCCCGATCGCCGAATGGGGGCTCAACCTTCATGAGAACCTCATTCCGGTCGATACCGAGAAATTCCAGACTTCGGTGCCAGGCATCTTTGCCGTCGGCGACATCAACTGGTACCCAGGCAAGCTGAAGCTGATCCTGTCGGGTTTTCACGAGGTGGCGCTGATGGCGCAGGCCGCCAAGCGCATCATCAGCCCCGGTGAGCGCATCGTCTTCCAGTACACGACGTCGTCGACCAGCCTGCAGAAGAAGCTCGGCGTCGTGGAGTAGGTCCTACAGGGCTTTCCGGATCACTCCACCAGAACGACTGGCGCCTCGGCGTCGTCGCGGCCGCGCAGTGACTTCTCCGGCATCAGCGCCAGCGTCATCAGCGCCAGCACGAGCGTGACGGCCGCGGCAAGGAAGATCATCATGAAGGGCGTCGCCGAGACGATCTGTCCGGCAGCCGGCGCGCCTTCGCCGGCAAGCGGCAGGCCATAGCCGAGCGCGACGGCGCCGAGCATGGCGACGCCGAGCGCGCTGCCCAGCGAACGCAGGAAGGTCAGCACGCCGGTGGCAACGCCGAGATGCGCGCGGTCGACGGCGTTCTGCACCGATACGGTGGCGACCGGGAAAGTGGTGCCGCTTCCAAGGCCGATGCAGATGGTCAAGAGCTCGACCACCAGCAGCGAGGCGCGGCCGGCGACCAGGCTGAGCACGCCAAGGCAGACAATGGCGAAGAGAACGCCGACCATGGCTATACGCTTGTAGTGGAAGAAGCGCGGTATCGTGCGGCCGCTGAAGGTCGCGCCGGCGACCGTTCCGAGCAGCAGGCCGAGCATGGCAAGGCCCGACTGGCTGACCGACAGGCCGATGATCGACTGCAGATAGACCGGCAGATACACCGACAGGCCGATATTGGCGGCCTGCAGCAGGAACATCGACGCCGTGCCGGCAAGCACGATCGGATTGCTCAGCACTTCAAGCGAGATCAGCGGCTCGGCCGCACGCATCAGCCGCAAAGCGAACGCAGCCCAGAAGACCGCCGAACAGGCGAGCAGGCCGACGATCTCGCGCGAAGCCCATGGATAGGCGCTGCCGCCCCAGTTGAGGGCCAAAAGCAGCAATGCCGTCGCCACCACCAGAAGCAGCGCGCCCGGCGCGTCGATGCGATGCCGCTTTGCGGCGACCGGCAGTTTGCGCAGCGGCTTGTTGATGATGGCCATGGCCAAGATGCCAAGCGGGATGTTGATCCAGAAGATCAGCGACCAATGGAGATGTTCGGCAAATCCGCCGCCGAGCAAAGGCCCGGCGATGCTGGCGACAGCCCAGGTGCCCGAAATCCAGGCGGCATAGCGCGCGCGTTCGCGCGGCGGCACCAGGTCGCCGATGACGATCTGCGCCAGGGCGAACAGGCCGCCGCCGCCCGCACCCTGGATCGCCCGGCCGATGACCAGCACGAACATGTTGGGGGCCATGGCGCTGACCAGCGATCCCAGAAGGAAGATCAGGATCGCCGCATAGACGGTCGGCCGGCGGCCATAGACGTCGGAAATCTTGCCGTAGAGCGGCGCCATGGCCGTCGCCGTCAGGAGATAGCCGGTCACGATCCACGGCAGGTAGTCGGCATGGCCGAGCGAACGCCCGATGGTCGGCATGGCCGGCGCGACGATTGTCTGGTCGAGCGCCGCCAACAGCATCGACAAAAGGATGCCGGCGATGATGACGTTCTTCTCGCTTTCCGTCAGCGGTGCGGCGGGAGGCAGCCTAGCCGGCTTGTCGACAGCCTGGTCCATATCATTTCATCCATAAAGTTTGAGAGCGATTGCGCGGCGCCAAATGGCCGCTCCGCTACGCGCCGCCTCAATTGGTCTTGATCTGGTGTTTCGAAGCTCGCGCCTTGCCAGCCTGACATATCTTGCGAGCCTGACATATGTCGTCCCGTATAGGCCGATTTCGACCTATGCCCGAAAATTTTCTGGGGCTGGCCTCATGTTTCGGCAGAATTGGCTTGGTATCAGTCCGTGTTTCAGCCGGGCGGAAGCTGGCCCTTCTCGACGCGCTGCATGCGGTAGCGCAGCAGCCGCAGGATGCGGCTTTCGAAATTCACGCCTTCGACGCGGTCGAAGCGCAATTGGTCCTGGTCATGCCTGGCGAGTTCGGCCGCGGTGATCTGCGCCGCCTTCGCCTTGGCCCCGGCGCAGGTCTTTTGCGCAAAGCTCGCGTTCAGCGCGTCTTCGAGCAGACGGCCGTGGTTCTTGGCGATCTCGACATGACGCTCCTCATGGCGCTTGATGTCGGCCGACAGCGTGTCCCAGAACAGCCTGACATCGGGATCGGCCTTGCGCGGCCTGCGCCACTCCGGAAGGATGACCTTGACCTTGACGGTAACGGCGGCCTTGGCGATGCGGCAGGTGTCTGCGGTTTGCGCGTAGCTGATGCGGGTGGTGAACGCCATCTGGGTGGCGCCCGGATGCCGCATCCCGGTGCTTTTCACCTCGGGTCCATGCTTCGACAATTGCGTCTCGATGTCATCGAGCGTGCTGCCGCCGATGGCAAAATAGCTGTAAGTCTTCACCAGATTGGCAGCATTCGCCGGCAGGACGGTCAAAGCCAGCATCAGGGCGCAGAGCAGGGGTCGTTTCATCATGTTGCCTCTTCACTCACCTTGCTTTACGGCCGTTGCCGGCGCAACGGAATTGATCTTCCACCGATCACGCATCGTTGATGGATTGCAAGCGCTCGATGAGCCACATGCCAATGAGCCACATGCCAATGAGACACATGGTTGAAGGACAATGACGACAAGGCGATGGCAACTGGCGCATGGGCGCCATCTCGAACTTGGCGAGAAAGCTATTGTGGTCGGCATTCTCAACGTCACGCCGGACAGTTTTTCGGATGGCGGACTGTTCATCACGCCCGATCAGGCGGTGGCTCAGGCGCGCCGTATGGCGCAAGAGGGCGCTGCCGTCATCGACATCGGCGGGGAATCCACACGCCCCGGCGCCTCGCCCGTGACGCCTGAAGAAGAGCAGGCCCGCATCCTGCCGGTCATCGCCGCGCTCGCCAGTTCAGGCGAAGCCCTGATTTCGGTCGACACCTATCGCGAGGAAACCGCGCGCCTCGCCGTCGCCGCCGGCGCGCATATCGTCAACGATGTCTGGGGCTTGCAGCGTGAACCCGGCATCGCCCGCGTCGCCGCCGAGACCGGCGCCGGACTGGTCATCATGCATACCGGGCGCGGGCGGCAAAAACTGCCCGACGTCATCGCCGACCAGTTTTTGTTCCTCAAGGCTTCGCTGGAAGTCGCCAGGCGCAGCGGCGTTGCGGACGATCATATCGTACTCGATGCCGGCTTCGGCTTCGCCAAGGAGACGGCTGAGGAAAACCTCGACCTGATGGCGCGGTTTTCCGAGCTTAAGGAGCTCGGTTTTCCCTTGATGGCCGGCACCTCCAGAAAACGCTTCATCGGCACCGTCACCGGCCGCGAAGCCGGCGCGCGCGCCGCCGGGACGGTAGCCACCAGTGTCATTCTGAGGCTGAAGGGCGCCGATCTGTTTCGCGTCCACGATGTCGCAATCAACGTGGACGCACTGGCGGTCGCCGATGCTATGCTGGCGCGCGAAAAGCCAGGACGCTGAGCCCAGGACACTAAGAAATGTACGTCATCCGCATGAAGAACTGCGCCTTCTTTGCCCGGCACGGCGTGCTGGATGAGGAAGAGGCGCTTGGCCAGCGTTTTTATGTCGATGCCGAGTTGACGGTCGAGCCCAGCCGCCCGCTGGAGGATGATTCCATCGAGGACACCGTCAATTACGGCATCGCCTTCACGGTGATTGAAAAGATCGTCACTGGACATCGCCGCTTCCTGATCGAGGCGCTGGCGCTCGAAGTGGCGAAGGCGCTGACTTCACGGTTCCCGCAGATCAGGAAGGCCGAGATCACCGTGCGCAAGCCCAACGCACCGGTGCCCGGCGTGCTCGATTATGTCGAGGTGACCGTTGTCTGGCCAGAGTAACAATAACACGGTCTATCTCAGCCTTGGCGGCAATCTTGGCGATCCCTCGGCCTCGATGGCGGCGGCGCTGCGCCTGCTCGACGCCGACGAGAGCACGCGCGTCGTCGCCGTCTCCTCACTTTACCGCACGCCGCCCTGGGGCAAGCTCGACCAGCCGGATTTCCTCAACGCCGCTGCCGAAATCTCGACCTCGCTGGCGCCAAGGGCGCTGCTCGACCTCTGCCTCGAGGCCGAGCGCAAGCTGAAGCGGGTGCGCGAGGAGCGCTGGGGTCCGCGCCTGATCGACATCGACATATTGGTGTTCGGCGACCGCACAATCCACGAAATCGGGCTGGAGGTGCCGCATCCCCGAATGGTGGAGCGCGCCTTCGTGCTGGCGCCCTTGGCAGAGATCGCGCCGGATCTGGCGGTGGGCGGCAGGAGCGTGACCGAGCGGCTCAGCGCCGTCGATACGTCAGGCATAGAGCGGCTGGCTTCCGGCCGCGATTGGTGGCTGGGTTAACCGGAGAAGCCGCCGCCATCGAGAAATGCCTGTTCGTCCGCCGTCGTCTCGCGGCCAAGCATCTTGTTCCTGTGCGGAAAGCGGCCGAAGCGCTGGATGATGTCGCGGTGCTCGATGGCGTATTTCACATACTCCGGCGCCCTGGCGGTGGTGAGCTCGACCGATCTGTCCTGGTCGGCGGGCAGTTCCGAATGTTCGTAGGGCAGGTACAGGAAGACGCGCAGGTTTTCTTCCAGCGAAAGGTCATGGCCGGCCGCAATCGCCTTGGCGGCAAAGTGCCGTGCCAGCGGATCGGTGGCGTACATATGGCCTGAGCCGCGAAAGCAGTTGCGCGGAAACTGGTCGAGCAGGATCATCAGCGCCAGCGAACCCTCGGCATGCTCCGACCATGCGTCGCACTCGCGCCGCGCGGCGGCAAAGTGCAGGTCGAGAAACCTGCTGCGGAAATCCGCGTCGAAGACGTCGTTCTTCTCGAACCACGCGTCTTCGCCGGCCTCGCGCCAGAATTTGGTGACGGCGAGCGCGCGCTCATCCGATGCGGTCATCAGCTTTCCCCCTGATCGGCGGGCTCGGGCTTGTGCAGCACGCCGGCCGTCTCTTCGTTCAGCGCCTGGCCGGGCCGGCGCGGTTGCGTCAGCGGCGTCGGGATCGGCGTGCCGGTATTGCCCCTGAGGAAACGTTGCCCGGCGCGGACGCCTTCGGCCAGCTGCGTCTCCAGTCGGGCATTGTCGCGCCGTCGCACATCCTCGATGACATCGGCGACATCTTCCGGCTCGACGCCCAAAACCTCGAGCGCGGAACCGCCGAAGACGAGGGCCGATTCGAAGGTCTCGCGCAGCTGGAAGTCGACCCCGGCGCGGATGAGCGACAGCGCGGTGCCACGATCGAAGGCACGCGCCAGGACAGTCAGCAGCGGGAACTCCGCCTTGATCAGTTCCGCCATGCGCACGGCGGCGTCCGGCTTGTCGACGCAGATCAGCACGGCGCGGGCGCGGCCTGCACCTGCGGCGCGCAGAATGTCGAGCCGCGTGCCGTCGCCATAATAGACCTTGAAGCCGAAATCGGCGGCCGCCTGGATCATTTCGACATCATTGTCGATGATCGACACGTCGATGCCGCGCAACAAAAGCGGCTGGCTGGCGATCTGGCCGAAACGGCCGAAGCCGATGACCAGCACACTGCCGGTAAGGCCGTCGGCGATGTCGACGCCTTCAAGCGACTGCTCGTCGCGCGGCGTCACATATTTGAGCGCAATGATGGCCAGCGGCGTCAGCACCATGGAGATGATGATGATCGCGGTCAGCGTTGCGTTGGCCCGGCTGTCGATGATGCCAACCGCCGCCGCGGCCGAATAGAGGACGAAGGCGAATTCGCCGCCTTGCGCCATGATCACGGCGCGTTCCAGCGCTTCACGATGACCGCTCTTCAGCAAGCGGGCGACGAGGTAGATGCCGAGCGCATTCATCGCCATGTAGGCGACGACATAGACGGCGATCAGCCGCCAGTTGTCGGCCACCACATGTAGGTCGAGCGACATGCCGACGGCGAGGAAGAAAAGGCCAAGCAGGATGCCGCGGAATGGCTCGACGTCGGCCTCCAGCTGGTGGCGGAAGGTCGATTCCGACAACAGCACGCCGGCGAGGAAGGCGCCCATCGCCATCGAGAGGCCGGAAAGCTGCATGACCAGCGCCGACCCCAGCACGACCAGAAGGGCTGCCGCCGTCATGACTTCGCGCGCCTTGGCGTCGGCCAGGATGCGGAAGAACGGGTTGAGCAGATAGCGGCCGGCCACCACCAGCCCGACGATGGCGCCAAGACCGATGCCGATTTCGGTCAGCCTTTGCTGCAGGGTCATCTCGCTGCCGCCCGGCGCCAGGAAGGCGACCAGCGCCAGAAGCGGCACGATTGCCAGATCCTCGAGCAGCAGGATGGACACGATGCGCTGGCCCTTGGGGCTGGCCATCTCGCCACGCTCTTCCAGAAGCTGCATGACGATCGCCGTCGAGGTCAGGACGAAGCCGGCGCCGGCAACGAAGGATTGCGCGATCGGAAAGCCGCCGGCGAGACCAACACCGGTGAGCAGCAAGGCGCAGACGCCGACCTGCAGCGCGCCGAGGCCGAAAATCTCGCGGCGCAGGCCCCATAGCCGCGACGGCTGCATCTCCAGCCCGATGATGAACAGGAACATGACCACGCCGAGTTCGGCGACATGCAGGATGGCTTCCGATTCGGAAAAAATGCCAATACCGAACGGGCCGATGACCACGCCCGCGGCGAGATAGCCTAGGATCGAGCCCAGCCCCATGCGTTTGAAGATCGGAACGGCGACGACGCCTGCGGCAAGCAGCGCCACCACCTGAATGAGATCGCTGCCCGATGCTTCCGCTGCCATGCCTCTTGTCCCTGTGTCCGACAGCACTCCTTGCATGCACCGGGAGCGGGAGGCAAGGGCGGGAAGCCTGCCAGGATGGGTAGGGTGCCGTGGCAGCGATTCCCCGGTGGAACAACAGTCTGCGCTTGCCTGTCGGACGGCCGGTATCTATATCTGGCAAATGCCTGATTATTCGTCCCGGCCGTCGCCGCTGCCACATATCCCGATGGATGCGCTCAGCGAAGTTCTGCAAGACTTTCGCTTGAGTGGCGTCAACTATGGCCGCTGCGAACTCCGGCACCCATGGAGCATAGACTTTCCGCAACAACAACTGCTTCGTTTTCACTTTGTCGGCCAGGGTCCATGCTGGATTCACACCGAAGCGCAAGGCTGGCAGGAGTTGCGCGATGGCGATCTGGTGCTGCTGCCGCAAGGCATCGCCCATCGGCTGGCGAGTGCGCCGGACGTGGTGGGCGATTCGCTCGAGGGCTGCCAGGTGATCAAGTTGGGCGGCAACGTTTGCGAAGTGATACGGCAGGGAACGGGCGCGACAAGCACCCTTTTCTGCGGCTCCATGTCTCTCGGCTCCTATGCGCTCAATCCGTTGATCACGTTGATGCCGCCTCTCATCAAGGGTTGCGACGTGGCCGGCAATGACCCGATGGTCGGCCCTTTGCTGGCGGCCATGACGGTGGAGGCCGCGCAACCGCAGATGGGCAGCGCCACCATCCTGTCGCGTATGGCGGATTTGCTGACAGCCAGGCTCATCCGGTGCTGGGTCAATTGCAACGGCGCATCGACCACCGGTTGGCTCGCAGCCATCCGCGACCCCCATATAGGCCGCGCTCTGGCGGCCATGCACCGCGACCCCGGCCACAACTGGACGCTGGGAAGCCTCGCCGGCGTGGCAGGCCAATCGCGTTCGATTTTCGCCGAGCGCTTCAGCGCGGTATTGGGGGAGGGTGCCGCACATTATCTCGCCCGCCTGCGCATGCAGCTTGCCCGCGAATTGCTGGGCCAAAACGGCTTGTCGGTTGCCGAAGTCGCTACCCGTTTGGGCTATGATTCCGAGGCGTCCTTCGCCCGCGCGTTCAAGCGCATCACCAATGTCTCGCCAGGCGTTGTGCGTCGCACAATTCCCGGACGAATGGATATGAATTTCGGATTTTAAGGTACATAACATCCGGGCGGACTCGCCTATCTAAGATCTCCAACTGTGGAGATCTTTCCGTGACGGACACAACATTACAGCTTGAAGACGCCGCAATCGGCCTTGATGCCGATGCACCAGCCGCGTGGAGCGCGGCCACATGGTTTGCGGTCCTATCATTGGCGGCCACCAGCTTTGCCCTGGTGTCAGCCGAGTTCTTGCCGGCAGGTCTGTTGACGCCGATGGCGCGCGATCTCGGCATCAGCGAGGGAACTGCCGGACAGGTCGTCACCGCCACCGCTTCCGTTGGCGCCGTGACGGCCATGTTGAGCAATGTTCTCATCGGCCGATTGAACCGCAAGGCGGTGCTGGTTGGCCTCATGGCCCTGGCGGTCGGTTCCAATATTCTTGCGGCGCTGGCGCCCAATTTCTGGCTGCTGTTGCTGGGCCGGGCCGGGTTGGGGATCGCTCTTAGCGCTTTCTGGGCACTTTCCGTTGCCGTCGTGGCGCGGCTGGTCGGCGCCAATGCGACAGGTCGCGGCATGGCGATCGTGACCCTCGGCGTCTCGCTCGCGACCATTGCCGCGCCGTCGATGGGTGCGTTGATCAGCGACTGGCTGGGATGGCGCAGCGCGATGGCCATGACGGCGGGGCTGGCCGCGCTTGCCATGCTGCTGCAGCTTCTCAGCCTGCCGACCTTGCCTGCGGCGGCAAGCAACAGCCTTGCAGACGTCTTTCGGCTGACACGGCGGCGTGGCATCCAACTCGGCATGCTTGCCATTGTTCTGCTGATGACCGGGCATTTTGCCGGCTCGGTCTATGTGCGCCCGTTCCTCGAACAGGTGACGCTCCTCACAACCGGGCCGATTGCCCTGGCGCTGCTCGGGTTCGGCATCGCCGCTGTGATCGGCAATATTGCCGGTGGCCGCCTGGCCGACACCAACATCCACATGGCCCTCGCAGTTACCGCCGCGTTGATGGCGTTTGCGGCACTCGCTTTGGTGCTTTGGGGCGCGCAAACCGGCGTTGCCTTCGGCTTTGTTACGCTGTGGGGCTTCGCCTTCGGCATGGCGCCGGTTGTGCTGCCGACCAATATGTCCCGCGCGGCGCCTGATGCGCTGGAAGCAGCAGGCAGCCTGATGGTCACTTCCTTCCAGGTTGCCATCACCGTCGGTGCGGTTGTCGGCGGTTATGTCGTGGACACCTATGGCGCTACGGGGCCTTTGACCCTAACCGCCGTCCTTGCCGCGGCGACGGCCGCACTGGCGCTGCTGCAGCCTCGTGGCTGAAACCTTGCTTCGTCTGACACGGGCGGCCTCAATCAGGCCGTCCGCGCCGTTGCAGCAGCGCTGCACAAGTTTATGCGCCGCACACGTTGCGTTTTGCCGCAATCGGCGGCTATGGGACGCCAGGCTTCGGCCGTTGGAAGGCAGCGACGATCAAGTTCTGCCTTCGTGAGGAGAATGACTGACATGAAGAAGTTTTTGCTCGTCGGCGTGGGTGTCGCCATGCTTGCCGCATCGGCCTGTTCGAAGGCGCCTGAATGCACGCAGGAGATTGCCGCCAAGAAGGCGCAGGAGATGACCGCCGCGCTGCAGGAGGCGATCACCAAGGATCCGTCCAAGGCCGCCGACCTGACCGCCAAGGTGCAGGCTGTGACGACCAAATATCAGGGCGCCACCACGCCGGCCGACGCCTGCAAGGCCTATGACGAGCTGACGGCCGCCATCAAGGGCTGATTCTTCGTTCGGAAATTGAGAAAGGCGGTGGCTCGAGTAGCCGCCGCCTTTTTTGCTGGTGTTCTTAAAGCGCATCGCGCTGACACGAAGGACGGCCGGCACGCACAGGACCCTGACACGTTGGCCTTGCTGTGGCTTGGGCCGTCGGAGACGCTGACATCGTCGGTTGCGCGCCACATGTCCGATCGCGGCAGAAAGGTGCCGCACCGAGCGGCCCGTGCTTGAGGAGCGCCGACCCGGCCGCAAGGTGGCCTGTCATTTTCCGACATCGAGCTGAGCGGAACAGCTCAGCTATCGCGCAGTGCAACCCCGTTCCGCGCTTTTTGGGGGAACCGCTTGAGAGTCAGTTTTTGGCGATGGAGCCAACTTCGACGGCATCGACGCGCTTGAGGCTCATGCCGATGACCGGCACCAGCTGCTGGTCGACGCGCACGGCGATGGTCACCGTCATCGAATTGTCGTCGGGAATGCGGGCCTGCATGACGCCGCGCAGCTGGTTGCGGTTGATGGTGAAGACGACTTTGCGGGCATCGACCACGTTGCCGCCGATGATGTCCAGGCCCGACCCCGCGGCGCCGCCCATGAAATTGCCCTTGTAGTCGCGGCCCTTGCGCTCGACGGTCGCCGACATTTTCTGGGTGAAGACACCGACGCGGCAGTCGCCATCGAGCGTCATGCCGGTCTTGTTGTCCGGCGTCGAGCCGTCGAAGCTGCAGGTGAACTTCGTGCCCTTGTATTTGCCGGCGATGATTTCGCCCGGGCCGACCCATTTGCCTTCGACGGTGCGGAAGAACTGTTTGTCGGGCTCGGCTGCAAAGGCTTTCCCGGTCGGGCCCAGAGGTGCTGCAAGCGCGACCAGGGGCAGGACGCAGGACAAGATTACGCTTTTCATAGACGACACCCGGCAACAAGGAGGCTGTTGTTGGACGACCATGAACAAGATTGGTTAATGCTTGGTGACCGCGAGGGGGCGTTCACTTGGTCGAGGCGGGTGCTTCATTCTCTTTTCTGGCCGCAAACGAGGTCAGCGCCGACAGGAAATCGCCCATACCCGGCCGCCTGCCGGCAATGAAGGGCAGGGGCCGCGCCGTCTCCATGGCAGCAATGCCGATACGCGCCGTCATCATGCCGTTGACCACGCCTTCGCCGAGTTTCGCCGAAAGCCGTGCGGCAAGGCCATGGCCGATGATCTGCTGGACAAAGCTGTCGCCGACGGCGATCGAGCCGGTCACCGCCAGATGGGCAAGAACGCTGCGCGCCAGCCGGAAAAAGCCCAGCGTGCCCGGCCTGCCGCCGTAGAGTTCGGACAAGCGGCGGATCAGGCGCCCGGCCTCGAACACGACATAGGCAACGTCTACGAGTGCGCGGGGGCTGACGGCGGTGACCAGCGACACGCGTTTGGCTGCTTCGAGGATCATCACCTTGGCTCTCGCATCGAGCGGCCCGAGAATCTCGGTCTCGGCCAGTCGCACCAGATTGCCGCCATCGATGATCTCGCCGCGCAATTCGGCCAGGGAGCGCCTGCCGGCCGCGGTTTCGGGTTTCGCAGCGACAAAGGCCGAAAGCTCTTCGACGACGGCCCTTGCAGCCTTCGGATCGTCGCGGGCCACGGCATCGAGCGCCCGCTTTTGCAGTTTTTCGACCTCGGCCAGCCGGGCGATAGCCAGGAATTCGCGCACCAGCACGACTGCGAGGGCCAACACGGCAATTGCGGCCATTCCCGCTGCCAGCCACCCCAGCCACTCTGCGCGCTCGAACAGGTCGCGGATGAGCTGGTCGGTCCACAGGCCGACGGCGAGCGAAACCAGCACGCCGACCGCGCCGAAAAACAGGCTGGCAAACAGCGAGCGCCTGCGCGGCGCGGTCGCCGGCGGCGGTTCGGCGGCGACAATGTCCGGCTCATCGAAGACATCGATCTCGGCCGGCACGACGACGGTGCGCGGCTTGCGCGGCGGCTCGGCATGGGGGCTGCGCGTTTCCTGCTTCGGTTCGGCCTCCGGCTCGATGCGGAAAGCTGCCGGTCTGCGGGGCGCGGTCATGCCAGATGGTCTCCGATCAGGAACTGCAAGGCGCGGTCGAGCCTGATATGCGGCAGCGACAGCGTGACGCCTTCAGCGGTGCGTTCGAGCTTTGGCGGGCGAAAGCGCACGAAACGGATCGCCGGATCGTCGCTGCTCTGCCGGTGGTCGGCTTCCGAAACGTCGAAAACCGCATCAATTTTCTCCGGCAAGTCCCCGGGAAATATGGCGGTTTCGGCTTTACCATCAAAGGTTTCGCCGTTGATCTTCTCGCCCTTCAGCGGCGTGCCGATGATCACCGGCAGGGTGTCGCGGCCTTGCTTGACCGTGCCTTCGCGCGTCGCGCGCACCGCCGCCATGGCGACCACATCGACATCGGCGCCGGTGAAATTTGCCCGCGCCACGGCGCGGTCGGCAAGCCGCCGCACGATTGCCTGCAGCCGGTCATGGCTTTCGTGATGCAAATGGTCGGCCTTGGTCGCGGCAACCAGGATGCGGTCGATGCGGCGTGAAAACAGGTCGGTGAGGAAATTGCCTCGGCCAGGACGGAAACAGGAGAGGATTTCGGTCACCGCGCGTTCCAGGTCGGCCATCGCGCCGGGGCCGGCGTTCAACGCCTGCATGGCGTCGATCACCACGATCTGGCGGTCGAGGCGGGTGATGTGTTCGCGGAAGAACGGTTTCACCACATGCGTCTTGTAGGCCTCGTAGCGGCGCTCCATCATCGCTTGCAGCGAGCCGGAGCGCGGCCGTTTCTCACCCTTGAGCAGCAAGGGCGCGAAGGTCAGCGCCGGCGATCCCTCGAGGTCGCCAGGCATCAGGAAACGGCCGGGCGGCAAGGTCGAAAGCGCCCGCTCGTCGAGCTTGCAGGCCTTGAGGTAGGCGGCAAAACTCTCGGCGAGGCGCCGCGCCGTCATCTCGTCGGCTTCGGCATTGGGTTCGATCCTCGCCGACAGCGCCCGCCAGTCCTGCGACAGGTCGGCCCGCACCGGCAGCATCGCCATCTCGAACGCCTCGCGCGAAAAATCGGCGAAGGATTTGCCGAGCAGCGGCAGGTCGAGCAGCCATTCGCCGGGGTAGTCGACGATGTCGACCGACAATCGGCCGCTGGAAAACATCCGGTTCCAACCGGAGGCAGACTCATATTCGATGGTGAGCCTGAGTTCCGAAATGGCGCGCGTCGAGTCCGGCCAGACACGGTCGTTGACCAGGGCGGAGATATGGTCCTCGTACTGAAAACGCGGCACGGCATCGTCCGGCTGTTCCTCGAGGAAGGCGCGAGCGATCCGTCCCGACTTCTGCGCCTCGAACAGCGGCAGGCGCCCACCATGGATGAGATTGTGGACAAGGGCGGAGATGAACACTGTCTTGCCGGCGCGCGAAAGGCCGGTAACGCCCAGCCGAAGCGACGGCGAAAAAAGCCCGCTCGCACGCCCCGACAGCGTATCCAGGGCAATTCTCGCTTCGTCGGTGAAAGTGGTCAGCGATGATGCCAAAATCTGTTCTCTCGAGGCTTCCGTTCGCCCGATATAGGCTTTGCATCTCCAGTTTGAAATGGCGCCTGGACCTGGCCGGTTTCCGCTCAGAGATCGGCGGGCGTCAGGAAGGCTTCGAGATAGCCCGAACCTTGCGCGGCGTCGGTGAGGGTACCGTCGAAGCGCACGACCGCAAGGCCGGAGGTCGGGAAACCATGGTTCATGATGGCCCGCGCGGCCTCGTCGCCATCGCCCGAGACCGCCATGGCAAGGTCTTCCGTCATCGGATTGTGGCCGATGACCAGCAGCGAGCCGGGGCCGCCATTGCTGCGGATGATGGCGAGGTAGCCGGCGGCATCCTCGCTGTAGAGCGTGTCGAAGAACAGCACCCGGCCGGTATCGGTGTGGCCGGCGATGCCTTCCAGCGTCTGGCGCGCCCGCTTGGCGTTGGAGCAGAGCGTGATATCGGGGATGTAGTTGCGGGCACGCATCGCAGTCCCCATCATTTCGGCATCGGCAATGCCGGATGCGTCGAGCGGGCGATCGAAGTCGCGCACGCCGGGAAGGGCCCAGCCAGCCTTCGCATGCCTCAACAGATACAGTCTGCTCACCGGACCCCCAATGGTGTGCTGCCCACCAATGACACAACTGGATTAGCCACGAGAAAGGCCTGAGGCACAATGGGCGGCGACGCCCAAGCGCAGCGAATCATGTGCGAATTCGCCCGCGCCCTTGCTATGGAAGGCTTTGCTGAGGATCGCCCGCGCGGCATTAACAATTGCGTGAAACGCGCGCGGATTACGCTTGTGCAGCCTTCTCTGCGCGAATATATAGGCGCCAAATTTGGGGTTGTTGGGTGAGTCGAATGAACGATATCGTTACAGCCAATTACGTACCCTCCGAAGACGAGCCGTTCATGAACGAACGGCAGAAATCCTACTTTCGCCTGAAGCTCGTCACCTGGAAGACCGACATACTGCGCGAAGCGCGCGAAACCCTCGAAATCCTGCAGCAGGAAAACGCCAACCATCCCGATCTCGCCGATCGCGCTTCCTCGGAAACCGACCGCGCCATCGAGCTTCGGGCCCGCGACCGCCAGCGCAAGCTCATTTCAAAGATCGATTCGGCGCTGCAGCGCATCGATGAAGGCACATACGGCTATTGCGAGGAAACCGGCGAGCCGATCGCGCTGAAGCGGCTGGATGCGCGTCCGATCGCGACCTTGTCGATCGAAGCGCAGGAGCGCCACGAACGCCGCGAGAAGGTCTATCGCGACGATTGAGCCGCTGCCGTCAGGCAGGACTGTTTCATCAGAAATGGCCGGGTTTCCCGGCCATTTCTGTTTTTGGCCGAAGGGTTTAGTCCGCCCCCAAGTTAAAGCGCGTCGCGCTGAAACGGACGACACGCTTAAGCGGCGTTCGATCGGGAATCGGCAAGATGTGACGGTTCGCCGGGCTTTACCGTTTCTGGCTGGCGAGTTCGCCGAGCAGCTTGGTCATCTCGTCGTCGAGAGACTGCGGTGCCTTCGCAGCCGGCTTGCTTGCCGGTTTGGGGTGCGAATCGTCGAGCGAGACCTCGAGCTCCCGCATCAGGGTATCGTCGATGGACTCATGCTTCGGTGGCGGGGCCTGCCGGGCAGTATTGGCGGCGGAGCCATAGGCCGGCAGCGGTGTCACATTGCTCGCCTGGTAGATTTGAGCCGGTTTCGGCGCCGGCGCGGCCTGGCGCGGCGGAACGGCGGCCGGAGCAGCCCTTACCGGTTGCGGCGGCGGCGCCTGCCTTGCGGGCGCGGCCGGAGCGGGTTGTGCTGCGCGCGGACGCGGCGCCTGTTGCTGCTGGCCAACACCGCCATCGCCGGTCAATGCCGGACGGCGTGGTGCTGCAAGCCTGATATCGCGCTCGACGACAACGTCGGTTGGGCCGCCGATCAAAAGCAGGTGTTCGATGTCGTCGCGACGGATGAGCACCAGCCGGCGGTGGCTGTCGACCGCCGTGGCGTCCATGACCGCCAGCCGTGTCTTGCGGTTCCTGCCGCCGGCAACGAAGGTGCCGAAGGTCAGGTTGCGGATCAGCCTGATGATAATGAGCACGATGACCAGCAGGACAAGGGCAGCAAACGTCCACAGCAGCGCTGCGGCATATCCGGGACCCGCCACATTATCCAGCCACTGCATCGGTGCCCCCAATCGGCTTTTGAAGTGGAGGGACACTAGACCGTTGCGGCCAGCCACCGCAAGTTGCCTTCACGCTTCGTGAACAGCTTGAAAACACCGACGCGTCATTTTTATCCGACATTTGCCGCCAAGGCCTTTTCCGGATTAGGAGAATGTGATTCAACCGGCCGGGGGCGGTGTCGGACAACTCACGAGCAGGGGGCATATGGCCAGGGAAACGCGCGGCGATTTCTATCCGGTACCGATCGTCGATCAGAACACGCGGCCAGGCGCGGTTACCCGGCTCATCGTGTTCATCATCGTCCTGACCGGGGCCGCGATCGTTTTCGGCATTTTCCGCGAGCGTCTTGGCGATCCGTTCCTGCTCGGCATGCTGGGCGTGCTTGCCATGATCGGCGTCGGCTTCCTGTTCGCCACGGCCATCGGCTTCGTGCAGATCGCGCCGCGTTCGACCGGGGATGAACTGTCGAAGGCCTTCGTCGATTCGATGTCGCAGGGCCTGATCGTCACCGACACCAAGGGCCGCGTCGTCTACGCCAACCGGGCCTACGCCGAGATGACCGGTGCTGCGTCGGCCGCCGATCTGAAGACGGTCGAAGGCCTGCTTTCCGATGTCCCCGAAGCTTCGGTGACCATATACCGGCTGGCCTCGGGCTTGCGCGATGGCCAGGCCGGCGACGGTGAGTTCCGGCTAGCACAGTCGATCCGGCCGGGCGCCGAACCCGGCGCGCGCTGGTACCGGGCGCGGGCCCGGACCTTCAGCGTTCCCGGTCAGCGCCTGCCGATGCTTGCCTGGCAGCTTGCCGATATCTCGCAGGAACGGGCCGAGCAGGAGCGTTTCTTCCTCGACTTGCAGAAGGCCATCGACCATCTCGACCATGCGCCGGCCGGTTTCTTCTCGGCCGACCAGGAAGGCCGTGTCACCTACATCAACGCCACGCTCGCCGAATGGCTGGGCATCGATCTGGCGAGCTTCACCCCTGGCGCCGTGACACTCCCGGAAATCGTCGCCGGCGACGGCATGGCGCTGGTGCGCTCGGTCAAGGCCGATCCCGGCACCACCCGCAACGCCGTCATCGATCTCGATCTTACGACGACGACCGGCGAGGCGCTGCCGGTGCGCTTCATGCATCGGGTCTCGGCCAGCCGCGAGGGGACCAACGGTCCCACCCGCACCATCGTGCTCAACCGCACCCAGGGCGAGGACGCATCGGCCGATCTTCGGGCTTCGGAGGTACGCTTCACTCGCTTCTTCAATTCGACGCCGATGGCCATTGCCGCCGTCGACAATGGCGGCCGCATCCTGCGCACCAACGCGCCGTTCCTGTCGCTGTTTTCCTCCGTCGTCGACGGCGACGCGGTCGACCGCCGCGTGCGGCTGGACACCG
Organism: Mesorhizobium sp. M0139; assembly: GCF_040322455.1. Lineage (NCBI taxonomy): Bacteria > Pseudomonadati > Pseudomonadota > Alphaproteobacteria > Hyphomicrobiales > Phyllobacteriaceae > Mesorhizobium > Mesorhizobium sp. M0139. The sequence continues at coordinate 131,638 of NZ_JAMYTN010000002.1, read as the reverse complement.
TGATCCACGAGCGCGACCGGCCGGCCTTTGCCGCCGCGTTCGAAAAGGCGCGGCTGAGGCAGGCCGACATCGAGCCGATCGACACGCTGCTGCCAGGCAATGAGGAGCGTCACATCCGCTTCTACGTCAACGCCGTCGCCGACGGCACCGGCGAGGGCGCCGAGGAATCGGCCATCGTCTATGCCGTCGAGACCACCGAGCAGAAGGCGCTCGAGGGCCAGATGGCGCAGAGCCAGAAGATGCAGGCAGTCGGACAGCTCGCCGGCGGCATCGCCCACGACTTCAACAATGTGCTGACCGCCATCATCATGGCGTCGGATCTTTTGCTGACCAATCACCGGCCGTCGGACCCGTCCTTCCCCGACATCATGAACATCAAGCAGAATGCCAACCGGGCGGCCTCGCTGGTGCGGCAGTTGCTCGCCTTCTCGCGCAAGCAGACATTGCGGCCGGAAGTGCTGAACCTGACCGACGTGCTTGCCGATCTCCGGATGCTGCTTGCCCGCCTGGTTGGCAACGAGATCAAGCTGAAGGTCGACCACGGCCGCGATTTGTGGCCGGTCAAGGTCGATATCGGCCAGTTCGAGCAGGTGGTGGTCAACCTGGCCGTCAACGCGCGCGACGCCATGCCGGCTGGCGGCGACCTCACCGTGCGCACCCGCAACGTCACCGCCGAACAATGCAAGAGCTTCTCCTACCGCGAGCTCACGCCTGCCGACTATGTCGTGGTCGAGGTCGAGGATAGCGGCTCGGGCATTGCGCCGGACGTGCTGAAGAAGATCTTTGAGCCGTTCTTCACCACCAAGGAAGTCGGCAAAGGCACCGGCCTTGGCCTGTCGATGGTCTATGGCATCATCAAGCAGACCGGCGGTTTCATCTTCTGCGATTCCGAAGTCGGCAAGGGCTCGACCTTCCGCATCTTCTTGCCGCGCCATATCGTGGAGGCGAAGAAGCCCGGCGACGTCAGCGAGGCGCCGGTTGCGCCCGTCAAAGCCGCCGACAGCGCCAAGGACCTGTCGGGCTCGGCCACGGTGCTGCTGGTCGAGGACGAGGACGCCGTGCGCATGGGCGGCTCCCGGGCGCTTACATCGCGCGGCTACACTGTCCACGAGGCGTCCTCGGGCGTCGAGGCGCTGGAAGTCTTCGAAGCGCTCGGCGGCAAAGTCGATATCGTCGTGTCCGACGTGGTGATGCCGGAAATGGACGGACCGACGCTGCTCGGCGAACTGCGCAAGCGCCAGCCCGACATCAAGTTCGTCTTCGTGTCCGGCTATGCCGAAGACGCTTTCGCCAGAAACCTGCCGCCGGACGCGCAATTCGGCTTCCTGCCGAAGCCGTTCTCCCTCAAGCAACTGGCCACCGTGGTCAAGGATGTATTGGAGTCCTAGGGCGCCCTAATTCAAAGCTTGCGCAATGACGTGACACTGCCATGATTGCAGGCGAAACGGGCGGCGGGTTTTGGGGAGCATGTCGTGACGCCGCACAACGAGGCTGCCAGGGGCGACTATGCCGCAACGGTGCTGTTGCCGGGCGATCCGCAACGCGCCGAGTGGATGGCAAAGACATTTCTTGAGGCGCCGCGCTGCGTCAACCGCCGCCGGGGCGCACTCGGCTTCACCGGTCTCTATCGCGGCCGTCCCATCAGCATCCAGGCCACCGGCATCGGTGTCCCGTCCTTCCTGGTCTATGTGCATGAACTCCTGGATGTTCACGGCGTCAAAACGCTGATCCGCACAGGTACTTGCGGCGGCCTGACACCCCGCGTGCCGCTGCGCTCCTTGGTGATCTCGCAGTCGGTGCGCGCCGAAAGCGACCAAAGCGGCCAGGTCTTCGGCCTCTACGATGCTGCAGCCCGGCCCGATCCCGGCCTGTTCGCCCACGCTTTGGCCTGCGCCGCCCAGCTCGGCATTGGCCACCAGGCCGGGCTGACCATCTGCAGCGATGTCTTCTACCACCCTGAAGGGCGCGACCGCTTTGCCGAAGCGCAGGCGCTTGGGGCTCTCGCTGTCGATATGGAAACCAGCGCACTCTACCGAATCGCGGCGCATTTCGGCGCCCGCGCGCTGTCGCTGCTGACCGTCGTCGACAACATCGTGACCGGCGAACAGACTGCCTATTCCGAACGTCAGGCGCTGTTCACCGATATGGCGCGGCTCGGGCTCGACGTTGCGGCGGAAGGCTAGCTTCCTCAGGCCGCTTCGCGCTTCGGCGTCAGCTCATCCATGTCTGGCCGGTGACCGCGCAGATAGAGCGCGCAGGTGGTGCGCAGCATCGACGCGAAGTTGGGAATGGCGCCGTTGATCTCGATCGCCTCGTCATAGAGTTTTGAGATGAACTTCGGCGTCGTCAGGCCTTGGCTGTCGGCAATTTCGTCAAGCAGCGCCCAGAATGTTCCTTCAAGCTGGATACTCGTAGAGTGACCGTCGATGCGGATCGACCGGTTGATCTGTCGATAGCCTTCCGGATCCTGCCCGGCAAAAACCCTGCACATCCTTACCTCCCGATATTGTTGGTTTTGGGCGCAGCGTGTCGCGCCTTCAAGTTGTGGTTGTCCCTGCATGTTCGGCCTTGTGGGCCGAATCGGCAATCGGACTTTCGTCTTTAGGCGCAGGCATAGCAGCGATTGCAAATTTAGCCGTGGTAACCGGCTGCCACCACCTTTCGCGCGTGCCGCCCATAATCGCCTCCAACATGCAGCGGCGGAGACTGATTTGGCCAAGGCAATCCATTCCATGATCCGGGTTCTCCAAGAGGCCAGATCCGTCGATTTCTACAGAAACGCTTTCGGGCTCGATGTCGCCGACAGGCTGGATTTCGAGACATTCACGCTGATTTACCTTGCCAACGCCGAAACGGGGTTCGAGCTCGAACTCACCGTGAACAAGGGCCGCACCGAGCCTTATGGGCTAGGCGACGGTTACGGCCACCTGGCGGTCTCGGTGTCCGATCTCGACAGCGAACACGACCGGATCGGCGCGCTCGGCCTCAACCCTAAGAAGATCGTCGAATTCAACCGCGACGGATCGCTGATCGCCCGCTTTTTCTTCATCGAGGACCCCGACGGCTACAAGATCGAGGTTCTGCAGCGTGGAGGGCGCTTCCAGTAGGGGATTATCGGCCGCATTCAGCCGCGCGGCGCCAGCAACGGCGCTGTTCAAGGGCGCAAACAGCAAGCAGGGAGGAACAAAATGGTCACGATCTATGACGCGAGGCTCTCACGTCGTGAACTTCTCAAACGCGGCGGCATCGGCGCGTTGCTCGTCATTTCCGGCAGCGCCGTCATCAGCCCTGAAAATGCCTGGGGGCTCGAGACATCGGCGCTCAAGCCCGAAACCATGGCGACGCTGATCCAGATGGCGCGCGACATCTATCCGCACGATCAGGTGCCCGACAAATACTACGCCATCGCCGTAAAAGGCCATGACGAGCAGGCCGGCAAGGACGCTGCCTACAAGACGATGATCGAAGACGGCATCGCCGACCTCGACAAGAAGTCGGGCGAGGGCGGCTATCGCGGCCTCGGCTGGGAGGAGCAGCGCGTCGCCGTGCTGCAGCAGATCGAGGCGACGCCGTTCTTCCAGTCCATCCGCGGCGGCCTCGTTGTCAGCCTCTACAACCAGCAGGAGGTGTGGCCGATCTTCGGCTACGAGGGCGAATCCTACTCCAAGGGCGGCTACATCGCGCGCGGTTTCGACGACATAGAGTGGCTCTGAGCCCTCCGTCGTTTTGAAACCCCGCAAACAGGAATTCATGGGAGGAAACCATGGCAGCTTCATTTGATCTCAACAACGACGGCGTGGTCGTGATCATCGGCTCCGGCGCCGGCGGCGGCACGCTCGGCAACGAACTCGCCCAGAAAGGCGTCGATGTCGTCATCCTCGAGGCCGGCGCGCGCCACGAATACGAGGATTTCATCAACGACGAGTGGGGTTCCTTCAGCCAGCTCGCCTGGACGGACAAGCGCACAACCTCAGGCGACTGGCGGGTGTCGAAGGATTTCCCCAGTTTGCCGGCCTGGATCGTCAAATCGGTCGGCGGCTCGACCACGCACTGGGCCGGCGCCTCGCTGCGCTTCCAGGAGCATGAGTTCAGGACGCTCTCGACCTACGGCAAGCTGGAAGGCGCCAACCTGCTGGACTGGCCGGTCACATTGGCCGAGATGGAGCCGTACTACGCCAAGGCGGAAGCCAAGATGGGCGTCACCGGCACCAATGGCTGGCCGCGCCTGCCCGGCAACAACAATTTCAAGGTGCTCAAGGCCGGCGCCGACAAGCTCGGCTATAAGGAATGTCATACCGGCAACATGGCAATCAATTCGGTCGAGCGGGACGACCGCAACTCCTGCCAACAGACCGGCTTCTGCTTCCAGGGCTGCAAATGGGGCGCCAAATGGTCGACGCTCTATACCGAGATCCCCAAGGGCGAGGCCACCGGCCATCTCGAAGTCCGGCCGAATGCCATGGCGATCAAGATCAACCACGACGCCTCAGGCAAGGTGACCGGCGTCGTCTATGCCGACAAGGACGGCAAGCTGCAGGAACAGAAGGCCCGCATTGTCGCCGTCGCCGGCAACTCGATCGAAAGCCCGCGCCTGCTGCTAAACTCCGAGTCAGCGAAGTTTCCGCAAGGGCTTGCCAATTCGTCGGGGCAGGTCGGCAAGAACTACATGCGCCACACCACCGGTTCGGTCTACGCCATTTTCGACCAACCGGTGCGAATGTATCGCGGCACCACCATGGCCGGCATTATCCGCGACGAGGCGCGGCACGATCCCTCACGCGGCTTTGTCGGCGGCTATGAATTCGAGCGCTGTCGCTCGGCTTGCCCTTCGTGGCCGCCTTCCTCAATCCCGGCGGCTGGGGCCGTTCATTCACCACCGCGCTCGACCACTATGATCACATGGCTGGCCTGTGGATCGTCGGCGAGGACATGCCGCGCGCGGAAAACCGCGTCACGCTGCACAAGGACGAGAAGGACGCGCACGGTATGCCGATCGCGGACGTGCATTTCGATGATCATCCCAACGACACGGCGATGCGCAACCATGCCTACAAGCAGGCCACAGCGCTTTATGATGCGGTCGGCGCGACGCGCTCCTTCCCGACGCCGCCCTATCCCTCAACCCACAATCTCGGCACCAACCGGATGAGTGAAAAGGCGGAAGACGGCGTCGTCAACAAGCACGGCCAGGCGCACGACATCAAAAACCTGTTCGTGTCGGACGGCAGCCAGTTCACCACCGGTGCGGCTGAAAATCCGACGCTGACGATCGTGTCGCTGGCTATCCGCCAGGCCGAATACATCGCTTCGCAAATGTCGGCCAAGACGATCTGAGCCGTCCTCCCGGATCGCTACGCGGAACGCGCATGGCGCGTTCCGCCCTTTTCCCTAGGACACTATGCGCCGACCGGCTGTCCGTCCTTGCGGCGGATGGCGACGACGGAAGGTCGCGGCAACTGGCCGTCTTTGAAATCGGGCCATAGCGTCTGCGCCTTGTCGAGCGTCTCGGCATCTTCCGCAGGGTGCTGCACCGACAGGAACAAAGTCGTGCCGTCCGGCGTGAAGCACGGGCCGGTCGCTTCGGCGCCGTGCGGGCAGGTGAACAGCAGCTTCGGCAGGCCGCGCGCCGCACCTTCGGTGTCGACGCCATAGACGCCGTCCGGCAGGTCGAAATCATTGGCGCCGTCCGTCGCCACCCACAGCCGCCCCGCCGGGTCGAAGGTGATGTTGTCGGGGCAGACGAACCAGCCATTGTCCGACGTGTCCGGATGAAAAGTGGCGCCGACCTTGGCATCTTTCGGGTTGCCGCAGAGCACGAACAGGTCCCAGGCATACTTTTCCGCCGTGTGGTCGGCATCCGCGCCGCGGCCGCCGGGCGGGATCAGTTCGACAATATGGCCCCAGAGATTTTCCGGCCGCGTGTTGGCCGGATTGACCTTTGACTGGTCGCGCTTCTTGTTCTTGGTCATCACCGCATAGACGCGGCCGGTCACCGGATTGGTCTCGATGTCCTCGGGCCGGTCCATCGGCGTGGCGCCGAGCGCATCTGCCGCAAACCGCGTCTTCAACAGCACCTCGGCCTGGTCGGCAAAACCGTTCTCGACGGTAAGCTTGCCCTGGCCGTGCACCAACGGCAGCCACGTCATCGAGCCATCGGCATCGAAGCGGGCGACCGACAGCACGCCATCGTCGAGCAGATCGGCGCCGGAGGCCGGGTTGGCCTTGTCATAGGCCTTGGCCGAGACGAAGCGGTACATATATTCGAAATAGTCGTCGTCACCCATATAGACGACAACGCGGCCGTCCTTGTTGAGGACCACGGTCGAGGCCTCATGCGACATGCGGCCAAGTGCCGTGCGCTTCACCGGCCTGGACTGAGGATCGTAAGGGTCGATCTCGACCACCCAGTCGAAGCGGTTGGCCTCGTTCGGTTCCTTGTCGAGGTTGAAGCGGTCATGGAAGCGGCCGCGGCCATAGATGTCGGAGCCGTCGAAGCCGTAACGGTCGAGCAGGTCGGCAGTCGGCGCCTTTTTCGGGTCGCCGCCGAAAATGTCGGACACGCCTTCCTCGCAGGTCAGCACCGTGCCCCACGGGGTGAAACCGCCGCTGCAATTATAGCTGGTGCCGAGCACTTTCGTGCCAGTCGGGTCGGCCGAAGTTTTCATCAGCGCATGGCCGGCAACCGGTCCGGAAACGGTCATTTCGGTGTTGGCGGTGATGCGGCGGTTGAGCGGGCTGTCCGCCACGCTTGCCCACTTGCCGTCCTTCAATTGCACCTCGAGGATCGAATGGCCCATCGCGGCCATCCCGAGATCGACCTGTTCCTTGGTCATCGTCTTGCCGGCATCGCCCTCGGTCATCCCCGGAAACATCACATTGGGCGAGATGTATTCGTTGTTGACGCAGAGCAGGCCATGATCGGAATTCACCGTGCCCTTGGGCAGCGGCATGAAGGCGATGTAGTCGCAATTGTAGCCGAAGCGCTTTTCCTGTTCCTCCGCCGCGACCTTGTTGCCGTCGAATTCGGCGAGGCCGGCTGCAAGCGGGTCGCCCCAGCGCGCGACGATGGTCGTCTCATAGCCTTCGGCGGCGGCATGGGTCTTGCCGTAGACCCGTTTGAGCTCGGGAAAGCCGAGCGTCGACTGCGCTGCGGCGGCATGCGTTTCGCCGGCAAACAAGGAGCCGACAAAGCTGCCGCCGGCAATCAGCGCGCCGGAGGCGAGGCTGCCTTTCAAAAGAGACCGGCGCGAGACGCGCTCGGCAATGATTTCGCGGATGACGGGGGAGGATGAAGACGGTGTATTGGCCATGGTGTCTGCCTCTCAGGGTGGATGTTACGGCGCACCGTTGCCCTAGTCTGCTTAGGCAACATTCACATGACATAAGAGGAAGGTTTTGCCGCAACTGGGCGCGGCACTACGCATCGCTCAGCCCTTGGTGCAGGTCGAGGCGGTGAAGGCGCCGTCGGGCTGCTTCAGAATGATGTCGAATGACGGGGCGGTCTCGCCGTCCAGTGTTGCCTGTGTCATGGAGACGGAGTTGCCACCGGTGGTATAGCCGCCCAGCGGCCCGAGCCAGGTGATCTCGCCATTGGCATTCATCTGATAGTTGTAGCCTTGCGTCGCGGTGCCGAATGTCACCGGACCACTATAGACGTTGCCCTTGATGGTGATGTCGCCGAGGTTGAGGAAGGCGCCGAGCAGGTAGACCTCGCAATGATAGGTGCCGTCCGGAAGCTTGCCCTCGCTGAAATCGGCGCGCGCGGCGCCGCTCGTTGCCATCAGCAGCAGGATGCCGGAAATGCATGAGGTGCGAGATGTCATGACGTCACTCTTTTGAAGGGCGAGCTTGCCCTATTTTTGCGCGGTACCGCAACATTGTTAGCCCGGAACACACGGCCGGAGATCAAAAACTAGGCATTTGTCTCAATTGGGCAAAAATTAGGCAAAAGCCATGTGCGCTGCGCAAATTTGCCTCAATCAATTTTCGCCGGCTACCACTGTTTTCTCGAGGCTAATATACCAAACCGGCTGATAACGCTCGGCTATTCCATCTTCGTGAGCGGCGCCTTTGCGTTTGGCACGGCAGTTGCATTGCATTATCGCGGTGCAATCAAACAGCTTGGGAGTCTTCGGTATGAGGGGTAATTTCTCCACAATAACAAAAATGTTTTCGGCCGGCGTGGTCGCCGCCGGCCTGTCGATGTCGTCTCCGGCCCAGGCCGCCGAAGACACGATCAAGGTCGGCATTCTGCATTCGCTGTCGGGGACCATGGCGATTTCGGAGACGACGCTGAAAGACGCCATGCTGATGCTCATCGAAGAGCAGAATGCCAAGGGCGGTCTGCTCGGCAAGAAGCTCGAGGCGGTCGTTGTCGATCCGGCCTCCAACTGGCCGCTCTTTGCCGAAAAGGCGCGCGAGCTGATCTCGAAGGACAAGGTCGCCGCCGTGTTCGGCTGCTGGACCTCGGTGTCGCGCAAATCGGTGTTGCCGGTGTTCTCGGAACTCGACAACATCCTGTTCTACCCCGTCCAGTATGAGGGCGAGGAAAGCGAGCGCAACGTGTTCTACACCGGCGCCGCCCCGAACCAGCAGGCGATTCCTGCCGTCGATTATCTCATGAGCGAGGACGGTGGCTCGGTGAAGCGCTGGGTGCTGGAAGGCACCGACTACGTCTATCCCCGAACCACCAACAAAATCCTCGAGGCCTATCTGAAGGCCAAGGGCGTCGCCGCCGAAGACATCATGGTCAACTACACGCCGTTCGGCTTCTCCGACTGGCAGACCGAAGTCTCCGCAATCAAGAAATTCGGCTCGGCCGGCAAGAAGACCGCCGTCGTCTCGACCGTCAATGGCGACGCCAACGTTCCGTTCTACAAGGAACTCGGCAACCAGGGCATCAAGGCCGAGGACATCCCGGTCATGGCCTTTTCGGTCGGTGAGGAAGAACTGGCCGGTCTCGATACCGCGCCGCTGGTCGGCCATCTCGCTGCCTGGAACTATTTCGAGAGCGTCGACACGCCCGAAAACAAGAAGTTCATCGCCGACTGGCACAAGTTCATCAAGAATGACAAGCGCACCACCAACGACCCGATGGAAGCTCACTATATCGGCTTCAACATGTGGGTGAAGGCGGTCGAAAAGGCCGGCACCACCGATCCCGACAAGGTCATCGACGCCATGGTCGGCGTGTCCGTGCCGAACCTCACCGGCGGCTATTCGACCATGATGCCGAACCATCACATCACCAAGCCGGTGCTGATCGGCGAGATCCAGGCCGACGGCCAGTTCGAGACCGTGTCGCAGACGCCCGGCCTCGTGATGGGCGACGAATGGTCCGACTATCTGCCCGATTCCAAGGACCTGATTTCGGATTGGCGCGCGCCTCTGTCCTGCGGCAACTTCAACGTTGCCACCGGCAAATGCGGCGGCAAGGGCACGAACTGATCCCTCCCGGGACCGACCGATCGTGGACGCGTCCACGATCGGTACCGCCAAGCGTCCGGGCGCTTCAGCCCGCCCGGACGCGGAATTTCCCCACAGAAGAGTATCTGAACGGATGATCCTGTTGCGCACTCTCGGCCTCATGCTGGTGTTCCTGGTGGCAAGCCTATTGCCGTCGAACGCAGCCGAAGCCGATCTGCGCGCCATCGTCGCCAAATTCGCCACGGGCACGGGCTTTGCCGCCACTGAGGCCGTCGTGCGCGAACTTGCCGCCACCGGCGATCCGCTGGTCGAGCGCCCGCTTGCAGCGCTCGCCGAAGGCAACCTTTACATCCGTAAAGCCGATTCAGCCGTCTTCGTCGGCAGTGAGGCCGCCGACAGCGTCACGCTGCTCGACCCGCTGAGTGGCGAGAAAGCCGGCGACGCCCCCAAGGCCGACATCACGAAGATCAAGGTCAACAACACGCTGCGTCGTGTCATCCGAGATGCACTGGGAACGCTGACGTTGCGCGCGAAAGATCCTTCTGTCCGCATCGCCGCCGCCGACACCATGTTCAAGACCCCCGATGCCGCCAATATCGAGCCGCTCGATGCAGCCATCGCCGCCGAGACCGACGCCAAGGTCAAGGCATTGTTCGAACAGGCGCGCGCGGCATCGGTGCTGGTCTCCGACAAGCCGGAGGCCGACAAGCTTGCCGCCATTGCCCTGATCGGCGCGCGCGGCGACCGCGACGCGGTCTCGCTGCTCACCGCGGTCGAGGCCAATGCGCAAGGCGCGGTCAAGGATGCCGCGACGGCGGCAATCGCCAGCATCAATTCGAGCCTGGCGCTGTGGGATGCCGGCCAGAACATATGGTACGGCATCTCGCTTGGCTCGGTGCTGCTGCTGGCCGCCATCGGCCTCGCCATCACCTTCGGCGTCATGGGCGTCATCAACATGGCGCATGGCGAGATGGTGATGCTCGGCGCCTACACCACCTTCGTCGTCCAGCAGGTGATCCGAACCTCATTCCCCGGCCTGTTCGACTGGTCGCTGGTGATCGCGCTGCCGCTCGCCTTCCTGGTTGCCGCTTCCGTCGGCCTGATCATCGAGCGCGGCCTCATCCGTTTCCTCTACGGCCGGCCGCTGGAAACGCTGCTCGCAACCTGGGGCGTCTCGCTTGTCCTGCAGCAGGCGGTGCGCTCGATCTTCGGACCGACCAACCAGGAGGTCGGCAACCCCTCCTGGATGTCGGGATCGTTCGATGTCGGCCAACTCGCCGTCACCTGGAACCGCCTCTGGATCCTGGTCTTCGCGCTCACCGTCTTCGGCGTGCTGCTCTTTGTTATGAAGCGCACGCCCTGGGGCCTTCAGATGCGCGCCGTCACCGCCAACCGCCGCATGGCCGCCTCGATGGGCATCAGGACGCCTTGGGTCGATGCGCTGACCTTTGCGCTCGGCTCCGGCATTGCCGGCATTGCCGGCGTCGCGCTCAGCCAGATCGACAATGTCTCGCCCAATCTCGGCCGCGGCTACATCATCGACAGCTTCATGGTCGTGGTCTTCGGCGGCGTCGGCAATCTCTGGGGCACGCTGGTCGGCGCCTTCTCGCTCGGCATCGTCAACAAGGTTCTCGAACCCTATGCTGGCGCGGTGCTCGGCAAGATCGTCGTGCTGGTGCTGATCATCCTGTTCATCCAGAAGCGCCCGCGCGGCCTGTTCGCGCTCAAGGGCAGGGCGGTGGAAACATGATCACGGGACGCTTCTTCGCCGCGGGTGCCGACCGTCGCATCGCCATCACTATTTTCATCCTGCTGACGGCCGCCATTATCGTGCCGCTGCTCAACCTCGCAGTGTCGCCGCAAAGCGCGTTCTATATTCCGTCCTACATCGTCGCGTTGACGGGCAAGTACCTCTGCTATGCATTGCTTGCCTTGGCGCTCGATCTCGTCTGGGGCTATTGCGGCATCCTCTCGCTCGGCCATGGCGCCTTCTTCGCCCTCGGCGGCTATGCGATGGGCATGTACCTCATGCGCCAGATCGGCTCGCGCGGCGTTTACGGCAATCCGATCCTGCCCGATTTCATGGTGTTCCTGAACTACAAGGAATTGCCCTGGTTCTGGACCGGTTTCGACCACTTCTGGTTCGCCGCCATCATGGTGCTGGCGGTGCCCGGCCTGCTCGCCTTCGTCTTCGGCTGGTTCGCCTTCCGCAGCCGCGTCACCGGCGTCTATCTCTCCATCATCACCCAGGCGATGACCTACGCGCTGCTGCTCGCCTTCTTCCGCAACGACATGGGTTTCGGCGGCAACAACGGCTTGACCGATTTCAAGGATATTCTGGGCTTCAACGTGCAGGCCGACGCCACCCGCTCGGCCCTGTTTGCCGCCAGCGCCATCATACTCGCGCTCGCCGTCTTCATCACCTGGGCGATCGTCGGCTCCAAATACGGCAAGCTGCTGATGGCGGTGCGCGACGCCGAGAGCCGCACCCGCTTCCTCGGCTGGCGGGCGGAGAACGTGAAGCTGTTTGCCTTCAGCGTCTCGGCTGTCATGGCCGGCATCGCCGGCGCGCTCTATGTGCCGCAGGTCGGTATCATCAATCCCGGCGAATTCGAGCCGTCCAATTCCATCGAAGTCGTGATCTGGGCAGCCGTCGGTGGGCGCGGCACCATTGTCGGCCCGATCGTCGGCGCGCTGCTGGTCAACGCCGGCAAATCCTGGTTCACCGGCCTGCTGCCGGAGTTCTGGCTGTTTGCGCTCGGCGGCCTGTTCGTCGCCGTAACCCTGTTCCTGCCCAAGGGCATCGTCGGCATGTGGGATTCCTGGCGCGGTAACGCTCGGGCGATGCGGGCTGCAGCGATTGCAGAGGAAGCGGGCACAGACCCTGATGCCCCGCCGCCATCGAAGATCGTGCGCAGCGCAGCAACAACGCCCGGTGCCTGGTCCGCGTCCGGGCCCGAACCGCAGCCGGCGGAATAGAGCGATGTCGAAGTCCAACACCATCCTCTATCTCGACGGCGTCTCGGTCTCCTTCGACGGTTTCCGCGCCATCAACAATCTGTCGCTGGTGCTCGACAAGGGCGAGATGCGCGCCGTCATCGGTCCCAACGGCGCCGGCAAGACGACGATGATGGACATCGTCACCGGCAAGACCCGGCCCGACGAGGGCGAAGTGTTCTTCGACGGCCAGGTCGATCTGACCCGGCACGACGAGGCGGAGATCGCCATGATGGGCATCGGCCGCAAATTCCAGAAGCCGACCGTCTTCGAAAGCCACAGCGTCGAAGACAATCTGATGCTGGCGCTGAAGGGCCCGCGCTCGATCTTTCCGGCGCTGTTCCATCGCCGCTCGGCCGGCGAAGCCAGACAGATCGACGACATCCTCGGCATCATCCGGCTGGGCGACAAGCGCCACGATCTGGCAGCCAATCTCAGCCATGGCCAGAAACAGTGGCTGGAGATCGGCATGCTGCTGGCGCAGGACCCGAAGCTGCTTTTGGTTGACGAGCCGGTCGCAGGGATGACCGATGCCGAGACCGAGGAAACCGCGCGGCTGCTCAAGGACATAGCGCGCGAGCATTCGGTCATCGTCGTCGAGCACGACATGCATTTCGTGCGCGAACTCGGCGTCAAGGTCACCTGCCTGCATGAGGGCTCGGTGCTGTCGGAAGGCTCGCTCGATTTCGTCTCGGCCGACGAGCGGGTCGTCGAAGTTTATCTCGGGAGATGAGCATGGTCTGGCGGGTGCAATTCCATCGCTTCGACTTTTCGTTCCTCCGCTTCTGGAGAAGGCGCTGACATGCTCGAAGTTTCCAACGCCACGCTCCATTACGGCGCTGCTCAGGCGTTGCGCGGTGTGTCGCTGACGGCGGGTGCCGGCAAGATCACCTGCGTGCTCGGCCGCAACGGCGTCGGCAAGACCAGTTTGATGAGATCGATCGTCGGCCACCACCGGCTGACGAGCGGAAGCGTTGCCTTCGAGGGGAAGGCGCTCGACCGGAGCGCGGCGTATGATCGCGCCCGGTCGGGCATCGCATTCGTACCGCAGGGCAGGGAGATCTTTCCGCTGCTGACGGTGCGCGAAAACCTGGAGTCCGGCTTTGCGCCCTTGAAGCGCGCCGACCGCAACGTGCCGGCGCATGTCTTCGAACTGTTTCCGGTGCTGAAGCAGATGGTGGGGCGCCGCGGCGGCGATCTCTCAGGCGGCCAGCAGCAGCAGCTCGCCATCGGCCGGGCGCTCGTCATGCGGCCGAAACTGCTGGTGCTCGACGAGCCGACCGAAGGCATCCAGCCCTCGATCATCAAGGACATCGGCCGCGCCATCCGCTATCTGCGCGACCAGGCCGGTATCGCCGTTCTGCTGGTCGAGCAATATCTGGATTTCTGCCGCGAGCTCGCTGACGAGGTCAACATCATGGACCGCGGCCAGATCGTCCACACCGGCCCGGCCGAAGATCTCGACCGGGCGGACGTCAGGAAGTTTCTGACGGTTTAACGCAGGTCGACGGCTGCACGGATCGTACACGTCGAAGATTGGCTGAAATGCCCACAATCACTTCGTCATTCTAGGGCGGAGCCAAGGAGCGGAGCGACGCGCGCAGACCCCAGAATCCATGCCGCGACATCAGCCAAAGAGTGCCGCGATGCAGAACAAGATCGCTTCTGCGGCACATTGGCCATTCCACATTCTGCACCGTTAATGACGCTTCTTCGTCCCGGCATGGATCCCTGGGTCTTCGCTCCGCTTCGCGTCGCTACGCCCAAGGATGATGAAGTCGCGAAGGTCCGCGCCCGTTGCGTCGGACTTTCGTCCGAGGTCGCCACCTCTGGCACGCCGAATACTGCATGCTAGTCTTTCCTAGGCCTCGGTGAGTCGGCCGCTTCCGTATCAGTCTGGTTCTGTAGCAGATCGAGGGAATATGCTGGCTCAGCCTGCAAGTTCCACGCAAGCAAGCCACCCTAGCTTCCCTCGCAGTTCTGATTGTCGGTCAATGCGTTCAGATAATCTTGCCAGGAGAATAGGGCTATGGAACGGTTCGTCGAGGACCACCAGAAACGACGGCTGACAGAGCGTGTCGACATCATCACCGCCATCAACATTCTGCGCTCGCAAGGCTACCAGCAGGATGAGCTGATCGGCGAAATCACCAAGGTTTTCTACGTCGACCTCGACACTTACAACGAGATCGTCATAGCGGCCTAAAAGCGCGTCGCGCCTGAACGGCCTCATGCGACGCGCTTTGGAGTGTTGTTTTACGTGTGGTGAGGTTCAGGCCGGCTGAATATCAGCCCAGCCTACCCGGCGCGCCGGAAGGCGAGCACACGGTTGCGGCCGCCGCGCTTGGCGCCGTAAAGCGCCTTGTCGGCGGCGCTGAGCACCTTGTCGAATTTGGTGCCGCCCTCGCTGCCGAAGGCGTAGCCGGCGCTGACCGTGCAGGAGAGCAGGCGGGTCTCGGTATCGATCCGGCGCATGGCAAAACTGGCCCGGATGCGCTCGGCTATGAATTCCACCTTTTCAGGCAAGGTGCGATCGAGCACCAATGCAAATTCCTCTCCGCCCATGCGCGCGGCGACATCGCCTGGCTGGAGATTGGCGGTCAAATCCTTGGCGAACAGTTTCAGCACCTCGTCGCCGGTGGCATGGCCGAACTCGTCATTTATCGCCTTGAAGCCGTCGAGATCGAACACGATCACGGCGGTGAAGGACCGGACCGGTGTTTTGCCGTGCAGGTCGAACAAAGCGCGCCGGTTGAGCAGTCCGGTCAGCGGATCGGTCAGCGCTTCGCGGCGATGATGCTGCGCCAGGCGTCCCTGGTTGAGCGCCAGCGAGAGCGCGCCGATGCCGGTCATGCAGGCGATGACGACGATGAGGCTGAAATCCTCGGCCCAGTTGCTCGGCGCATGGCCAAGCACCAGCCTGCCATCCCAGACAAGTGCACCGGAGCACAGCACGAAGGAAATTGCGGTGGCGGTGTAGAGCCCTGCAATGCCGAGGATCGGGGCCGGGAATTCCGTACGACCCTTCCAGTATTCATAGGCCGTCGCAAACAAAAGCAGCGCGGCGAAGGCATTCTCCAGCATGAAGCCCAGCCCGTCATAGCCAAGCGCCATCGGCGGCAAGGCGACTGCCAGCGAGACGCCGGCGCCGACAGCGATGCGCGGCAATGGCGAGCGGCCGGTCGTGAACTGATGGGCCGCGCCCAGCATGGTCGCGAAGCCGAGCAGCAGGAACGTGAAGCTGGCGAGGCCGAGCAGGCGTCCGGGCGCGTCGATATAGGCCTGGTAGGCGAAGACGTCGGCGACGATCAGAAGCACGCTGACCGCCCAGGTCAGCAGGAATTTTTCCGAGCGCGCGGTAAGCCAAATGCCGAACAGCGTCAGGCCGAGGCAAGCGGCGGAAAACCCGACAGCCAACAGAAGGGAACTGTAGTCGAGCGACATGCCCTCGTCCTTGCGCGCGGCGGCCGGCCTATAGAAAGGACCCGCACCGGATTTATGCAGGAAGGAGGTATCGATAAGGTTACGATGCGCATAAGCTATCACGCTTCGGTTGATCGTAGCAATTCTGGGTTGAAACCCTTTTCAAGGGAAAGCGCTACCCGGATTTCCGGGAAAACCGGTCCGCACTCTTCCTGGAATTGCTCCTAATGCATGTCGCCCAGAAGTGTGCCGCGGTTCTGGGACAACGGCATGCATCAGGACAAAGACTTAAATCGCGACGTATGATCCGGTTCAGCGCGACGCGCTTTAACCGATCAGCTCACCCGCTTCATCAGCGCCATGGCGCCGAACGGCGCGCGCACCTTGCCCTCGGTGATGAAGTAGACGAACACGTCGCGCGGTTTCACCGGCGCGTCGAAAGTCGGATCGGCGCGCCGCAGATCTGCCGGCTGCTTGCCTTGCGCCCAGGTCTTCACCCGCGCTGCCCATTCGTCCAGGCCCTTCGGCGTATAGCAATCCGGATTGTCGTCGCTGCCGGTCTGCAGCCGCGCATAGATAAAATCGCCGGTGATGTCGGCGATACCAGGATATTTGGCATGGTCGGCATAGACGATCGCCGCCTTGTATTTGCGCGCCAGGCTCACAAATTCCGGCACGCTGAAACTGTCGTTGCGCACTTCCAGCGCATGGCGCAGCGCGACGCCATCCTGCTTTTCCGGCAGCAGCTTCAGGAAGGCCTCGAAATCGTCGGCGTCGAACTTTTTCGTCGGCGCGAACTGCCACAGGATCGGGCCCAGCTTGTCGCCCAGCGCGGCAATGCCGGAGCCGAGGAAGCGCGTCATGGACTCGCCGGCTTCGCCAAGCACGCGCCGGTTGGTGACGAAGCGATTGCCCTTCACCGAATAGACGAAACCGTCCGGCGCCTCGCCAGCCCATTTGACGAAGGTCGGCTCCTTGAAGCTGGAATAGTAGGTGCCGTTGACCTCGATGCTCGGCACCTGGCGGCTGGCATAGTGCAGCTGCTTGGCCTTCGACAGTTTGTCCGGATAGAAGGAGGTATCCCAGGGTTCGAAAGTCCAGCCACCCATCCCGGCGCGGATTGTTCCTTGGCTGATCATCGTCTTCCTCCCAGTTCTAAAAATGCGGTCAGGCTATTTTTCCAACCGGTTTGATCATGTCGACCACGGTCCATCCGGGACGGTGGGGATTGGCTCGGCGGCCCGTTTCGTGGAAGCCATAGGCCGTATAGATCTCGATGTTCCGCTCCATGCGCGAATTGGTGTAGAGCCGCACCTCCGGCACACCCCATAGCCGCGCCTGTTCCTGGGCGAAGTCGAGCAGCGCGGTGCCGAGTTTCCTGCCCTGGAAAGCGGGGGAGACCGCGACGCTGAAGATCATCGCATGATCGGGATGGCGCTCAATAACGATCAGCCCGGCGAGTTCCGCGCCGCTCTCCAAGAGCCAGACCTCGCCACGCTCGATGCGTGGCGCATAGTCCTCGGTGACTGGGAGCGGCGGCGCGCCTAACAGGGGCGTGTAGTGCTCATAGGCGGTCTGCGTCAGCGAGACGACTGCGTCGAGATCACCGGCAAGCGCCTGTCGGACTGTCATTCAAAGCTCTCCAGGCGCCCGACCGGTCTGTCAGTTACTCCGCCGCTTCGCGCTTGCCTCCGGGCCGCCGCTCCAAAAGCTCCTTCAGGAACTGGCCGGTGTAGCTGCGCTTTTCGCGCACGATCGCTTCCGGTGTGCCTTGGGCAACCAGCTCGCCGCCGCCATCGCCGCCTTCGGGGCCGAGGTCGAGCACCCAGTCGGCGGTCTTGATGACTTCGAGATTGTGCTCGATCACCACCACCGTGTTGCCCTGGTCGACCAGTTCGTGCAGCACTTCCAGCAACTTGGCGACGTCGTGGAAGTGCAGGCCGGTGGTCGGCTCGTCGAGGATGTAGAGCGTCTTGCCGGTCGCCTTGCGCGACAATTCCTTGGCGAGTTTTATCCGCTGCGCCTCACCACCCGACAGCGTCGTCGCCTGCTGGCCGATATGGATGTAGCCGAGGCCGACCTGCTTCAGCGTGTCGAGCTTGTCGCGCACCCCGGGCACGGCGGCAAAGAAATCGACGCCTTCCTCGACCGTCATGTCCAGGACGTCGGCGATCGACTTGCCCTTGAACACGACGTCGAGCGTCTCGCGGTTGTAGCGCTTGCCGTGGCAGACGTCGCACGTGACGTAGACGTCGGGCAGGAAGTGCATCTCGATCTTGATGACGCCGTCGCCCTGGCAGGCCTCGCAGCGGCCGCCCTTGACGTTGAAGGAGAAGCGGCCCGGCTGATAGCCGCGGGCCTTGGCCTCGGGCAACCCGGCGAACCAGTCGCGGATCGGTGTGAAGGCGCCGGTGTAGGTGGCCGGGTTCGAACGCGGTGTGCGGCCGATCGGCGACTGGTCGATGTCGATGACCTTGTCGAGGAATTCGAGGCCCTCGATGCGGTCGTGATCGGCCGGATGCTCGCGCGAGCCCATGATGCGGCGCGACGCCGCCTTGAACAAAGTCTCGATCAGGAAGGTCGATTTGCCGCCGCCAGACACGCCGGTGACGGCGGTGAAGGTGCCGAGCGGGATTTCGGCAGTGACGTTCTTGAGATTGTTGCCGCGCGCGCCGACGATCTTCAGCCGGCGGTTCTTCTTGGCCTCGCGCCTGACACCGGGCGTGGCGACTTCGAGCGCGCCCGACAGATATTTACCGGTGATCGAATTAGGATTGGCCATCACCTGCTGCGGCGTGCCCTGGGCGATGATCTCGCCGCCATGGATGCCGGCGGCCGGACCCATGTCGACGACGTAGTCGGCATGCAGGATGGCGTCTTCGTCATGCTCGACGACGATCACCGTGTTGCCGATGTCGCGCAGATGCTTCAGCGTGTCGAGCAGGCGGGCATTGTCGCGCTGGTGCAAGCCGATCGACGGCTCGTCCAGCACATAGAGCACGCCGGTGAGGCCGGAGCCGATCTGCGACGCCAGCCTTATGCGCTGGCTCTCGCCGCCCGACAGCGTGCCGGAATTGCGCGACAGCGTCAGATAGTCGAGGCCGACATCGTTGAGGAAGCGCAGCCGGTCGCGGATCTCCTTGAGAACGCGCACCGCGATCTCGTTCTGCTGGTCGTTGAGATGTGGCGGCAGTTCGGTGAACCATTTGTCGGCGTTGCGGATCGACTGCTCGGTGACCTCGCCAATGTGTTTTCCGGCGATTTTGACCGCCAGCGCTTCCGGCTTCAGCCGGTAACCCTTGCAGACCGGGCAGGGCGTCGCCGACATGAAGCGCTCGATCTCCTCGCGCATCCAGGCGGATTCGGTTTCCTTCCACCGCCGTTCGAGATTGGGAATGACGCCCTCGAACGTCTTGGTGGTCTTGTAGGAGCGCAGGCCGTCATCATATTGGAAGGTGACCTCGCGCTCGCCGGTGCCGCGCAGGACGGCTTCCTTGGCCTCTTCGGTCAGGTCTTTGAACTTGTCGCCGAGCTTGAAGCCGTATGCCTTGCCCAGCGCTTCCAGCGTCTGGGCGTAATAGGGTGAGGTCGACTTCGCCCACGGGCTGACGGCGCCGTCGCGCAGCGAGACGTTTTCGTCCGGCACGATCAGGCTGGCGTCGATGGCGCGCTGGTTGCCGAGGCCGTCGCAGGTCGGGCAGGCGCCGAACGGGTTGTTGAACGAGAACAGCCTGGGCTCGATCTCCGGAATGGTGAAGCCGGAAACCGGGCAGGCGAATTTTTCCGAGAACAGGATGCGCTCATGCGTCTCGTTCTTCGATTTGTTGACCGAGTCCTCGCCGGTCTGGCTGGCGTCGAGCGGCCGGTCGGCGAACTCGGCCACCGCCAGCCCTTCCGCCAGCTTGAGCGCCGTTTCGATGGAATCGGCAAGCCGTGTCGCCAGGTCGCCGCGCACGACGATGCGGTCGACGACGACATCGATGTCGTGCTTGTACTTCTTGTCCAACGCCGGCACATCGGCGATCTCATAGAAGACGCCGTCGACCTTGACGCGCTGAAAGCCCTTCTTCTGCAGCTCCAGCAGTTCCTTGCGATACTCACCCTTGCGGCCGCGCACGATCGGCGCCAGCAGGAAAAGGCGCGTGCCTTCCTCGACCGCCAGCACCCGGTCGACCATCTGTGAAACCGTCTGGCTCTCGATCGGCAGGCCGGTCGCCGGCGAATAGGGGATGCCGACGCGCGCGAACAGCAAGCGCATGTAGTCGTAGATCTCGGTGACGGTGCCGACCGTCGAACGCGGGTTCTTCGACGTGGTCTTCTGCTCGATCGAGATGGCCGGCGACAGGCCGTCGATCTGGTCGACATCCGGCTTCTGCATCATTTCGAGGAACTGGCGCGCATAAGCCGACAGGCTCTCGACGTAACGGCGCTGGCCCTCGGCATAGATGGTGTCGAAAGCAAGCGACGATTTGCCGGAGCCCGACAGGCCGGTCATGACGATCAGGCTGTCACGCGGCAGGTCGAGATCGACATTCTTTAGGTTGTGTTCGCGTGCCCCGCGAATGGAAAGGTATTTATGGTCGGCCATCGCCGGTCGCCGCCTCAGGTCTGGTGTCAGTGGGATCGGCGGGTTTTCCCGGCCATTCCCTATGTAGGTATTTTTGCCGCCACGTCGAGAGACGCCACACTTCTCGACCAAAGCCGTTTAACCGTCTTTCGCGCGAAGGGGCAAGCGGAAAGAACAAAGACCGAACACGCTCCTGACAAAGCTGTGCAGAAACTGACAAGGTGTTTCAGAAACTGACCCTGACGTAAGCTCCCGGCGATCACATTTTCCGTAACCGGCTATTCAAGGTTGACGTCGTCGAATCGGGGGCGCACTCTGCCGGAGTCAACGGAGCCGGCCGTCTTTGATGGCCTCGCCGCCCATAGCGGCCTGCGAGACGCCGCAGGTTTTTGCGATTTGTGCTTCGGATTGACACCTGTCGCAACGGACATAGGAGCGGAGCATGACGCCACCGGATAGTCCCTTGAGGCTCCACCTGCTAGTGGAGCCGCGGCGGGCATAAGTGCCAGGTAGTTTCGAGGCATTGAAGTGTATGTGTCCAAATGGACGCATCGCGACAATCCAACAAACCACCCGACAAACCGTGACCTGCCGAATCCCACAAAAATCAGAGACGGCTAGTCGGATCGTCGGCTGAACGCCGCGAAGCATCCGAAATCAAAGTCGGTATAACACTACCGGCAGTTTGGATTTGGAATCCAAAAAAAGCCCCGACCGTTAGCGGAAGCAACGGCGGGGCTGTTCTTTTGCGAGGAAGTCGTCGGCGCAGGCTTTCTCTCCCGTATAGTAGCTGGGAGAAGGGGCTACCGGCGCGGCGGCTTGATCCCACCCGTGCCGACATCGACAGTGATGCTGCCGGAAATCCTGACATCGGTGCCGCCGATCTTGAACGTGCCGTTCTCGCCGGCAGACAGCGCGTCGTCCGGCTCCGGCTGCGGCGCGGGCTTGGCGATGCGGTAGTCGCCGGTCACGCCGGGCAGGGCGCCTTTCCGCGACGTGCTGGTGCTGCCCCCGGCAAAGGCCATGCTCGATGTCGCCGCCGTGATGGCAATGGCTATGGTCAGTCTGTTCAGGTGGTAGCGCATGGCAAGACTATAGTGCCGCGCTCAAGGCGAGGCCAGACCAGCAGCGTTGCAATTGAGGGAACACCGGCCTGAATTCAATCCGCCGATCAGGCCGCTGCCTGCTTGCGGGTGTCGAAGACGTGGTCGACCAGGCCCCAGTCCTTGGCTTCCTTCGCGGTCATGAAGAAATCGCGGTCAAGCGTGCGTTCGACCTCTTCGTGGGTGCGGCCGCAATGGTGAGCGTAGAGGTCGGCCATGTGCCGCTTGGTGCGCAAAATGCCTTCGGCGTGACGCTGGATGTCGGAGGCCTGGCCCTGGAAGCCGCCCAAAGGCTGATGCAGCACGATGCTGGCATTGGGCAGCGCGATGCGCCGCCCCGGCGTTCCCGCCATCAGCAGGAACGAGGCCATCGACGCGGCAAAGCCCATGCACACGGTCGACACCGGGCAGCTGACATATTGCATCGTGTCGTAGATGGCGAAGCCGCTGGTAACCACGCCGCCCGGCGAGTTGATGTAAAGCGAGATCTCCTTGTCGGGATTGTCCGATTCCAGCGACAGAAGCTGGGCGCAGACCAGCGCCGACATGCCGTCATTGATCTCGCCATTGACGAAGATGATGCGCTCGCGCAGCAGCCGCGAGAAAATGTCGAAGGCACGTTCGCCGCGGCTCGATTGCTCGATCACCATCGGCACCAGATTGGCAAAGCCGCTCATCTCATTGTCTCCGTTTTGATTTTTCCGGGTCAGGCAGCGCGCAGCAACAGGCGCGGCGCGTTGGCTGCGACTGGCGGCTTGGGCTTATATGCGTGCAGCGAGAGCAGGCAGCCGGCGCCGGCCATCGCGACCGCAGGCGTCAGGACAAACCCGTCATGGACGATGCGCAGATGCGTGCCGCCGGAAACGGTGCGGGCGAGTGTGAAGGTGACGATGCTCTCCAGCTCCTCGCGGTCGGCGTCGCCGGAACGCTCGCGCCAGGAATAGCGCAGCAGGCGCCCCGGTTCGGCATCGAGCACTTCGCACTCGATCGGCTTCTCAGGCCCGGCAAAGGCAAAGCGGCTGCCGGTTTCCGGCTTGATGTCGTTCGGCATCATCCATTCCGCCAAGAGGTCCGGCACGGTCAGTGCCCGCCACACTTTTTCCGGTGCGTCCGGCAGATCGCATTCGAAGGCGAGGGCATCTTTGGCGGTCTGCGTCTGCTTTTCGTCGGTCATTGGTCCATGTCCTTCAAAACGGCCTTCAGTCTTTCGATGCGCTCCGGCCAGAATGCGCGGTAGCGTTCGATCCAGCCGAGCAGCGGCTCGAGCCCTTGCGGATCGGCGCGATAGTAGGCGTTGCGGCCGGCGCGTCTTTCGCTGACCAGGCCTGCGCCGCGCAGCACGGCAAGGTGCTGCGACACCGCCGGCTGCGACACGCTCATGCCAGTGCGCAACTCCGACACGCTCATCTCGCCGGCGGTCAGCCGCTCGTAGACGGCGCGTCGCGTCGGGTCGGCCAGGGCGCGAAAAATCTCTGCTTCGATCATGGCAAAAGCATAAGTCGATACTTATCGATTTGGCAAGGGGTGTTTTGAATGCCCGTATTGATTGGATCCTGCCGGGCCTCTAAGCCGTGGGGAACAAGATGGGCCGATCATCGCGAGGCAGGAGTAGTATTTATGAATTCCAACGTCGATCTTTCGTCCGCCGAGAACCTCAACGAGGCTCTGAGGCTCTATCGCCGCCTCGTACTCGGTATAGGAGCGATCGCCGTCATCGGTTTCGTGGCCGTGATCTTGTTGGCCAAGCTGGGTACGGCGCTATCGCCGCCACACGGGATTTACATCTTCGGCGAAGGATTGGGGACCTGGGGCCTGATCGCGGTGGTAGCGGCGCTCGTCGCTCAGGTGTGGTGGCACGGGCGCGCGATCGGGAAATTGCTGAATGACCCGGCTCTGAAATCTGAACCTGCAGTCGGGCTGATGTCGGCGCCAACCGTGATCGCACAGCGCGCCCATGGCATGGGCATGGAGTGGAGCGGCTTTTTCGGTCCGTTGCGGCCAGCTAAAAAACGGCGCTGACGACACCGCTTCTCGCCCCTGCGTGTCAGCTAAATCCACGCGCCCGCGTCGGCGATTGCTGCCATTCCTTGACAATCCGTGGTTAACAGTATAGGAACGAAAAGGGAACAAAAACCTTGTGGGAAAAGCCAGCCGCGGCAAGCCAGGATTGTGCGCGGCCTGTAAGGTGAACGACTTGAAATTTGTTTCGGATGAGCACGGAGAAGTGTCATGGCGGGTAGCGTCAACAAGGTCATTCTGGTCGGTAACCTCGGCGCGGACCCTGAAATCCGCCGCCTGAATTCCGGTGATCCGGTCGTCAACATCCGCATCGCCACGTCGGAAAGCTGGCGCGACAAGAACTCCGGCGAGCGCAAGGAAAAGACCGAATGGCACAACGTGGTCATTTTCAATGACCAGATCGCCAAGGTCGCCGAGCAGTACCTGAAGAAGGGCATGAAGGTTTACGTCGAAGGCCAGCTGCAGACACGCAAATGGCAAGACCAGACCGGCGCCGACAAGTACACGACCGAAGTCGTGCTGCAGAAATTCCGCGGCGAGCTGCAGATGCTCGATTCTCGCGGCGAGGGCGGCGGTCAGGTCGGCAACTATGCCGGCGGCGGCGGCGCGAGCCGTGGCTCGGATTTCGGCCAGTCTGGCCCCAATGAGAGCTTCAACCGCGGCGGCAATAGCGGTGGCGGCGGTTCCAAGGGCGGCGGTGGCGGCGGCTCGTCGCGCGAACTGGACGACGAAATCCCGTTCTGAGCTGACGGTAGTTAGCGATATCTGAGGAGAGGGCGCGATGTCGCTCGGACCGCTTCTATCGGCGCGCCCTCCCATTCCATGGCACGCCTTCGCGGCCCTTGCCGCGCTGGCCATTGGCGCTACGCAACTGGCGCTGCCGAAAGGCACGACGCGTCATCGTGTCGTCGGCTATACTTGGGCGGCGCTGATGCTGGTCGTCGCCATCTCCAGTTTCTGGATCCAGCAGATACGCCTCGTCGGTCCGTTCAGCCCGATCCATCTCTTGTCGATTTTAGTGTTGATCGCCGTGCCGCTGGCGGTCTGGCACGCGCATATGCATCGGGTCGCGAAACATCGCAGGGTCATGATATCGCTGTATGTTTTCGCCCTGATCGGCGCCGGCGTGTTCACGCTGCTGCCGGGGCGGATCATGCACACGGTCGTCTTCGGCCAGTGACGCTTTCTGAAAGGAAGATTGCCGTGAAAGCACGGATTAAATGGGTCGAGGAGCGCACCTTCGTCGGCGAGTCCGGCAGCGGCCACAAACTGGTGCTGGGGACCGCCCCCGGGCCGGAAGGCAAGACGCCAGGTCCGAGCCCGATGGAGCTGGTGCTGATCGGCACCGGCGGCTGCTCGGCCTATGATGTCGTCCACATCCTCGAAAAAGGCCGCGAGGCGATCGAGGACTGTGTTGTAGAACTCGACGCCGACCGGGCCGAAACCGACCCCAAAGTCTTCACCCGCATCCACATGCATTTCATCGTCACGGGCCACGCGCTGTCGCGCGACAAGGTCCAGCGCGCCATCAACCTGTCGATCGAGAAATACTGCTCGGCCTCGGCCATGCTGGCCAAGACGGCTGTCATCACCCACGATTTCGAGGTCGTCGATACGGCGGTGGAGTAGGGAGCAGGGAGCAGGGAGCAGGGAGCAGGGAGCAGGGGCTGCCGTTCACCCCGCCATCAGCGCCTTGATCCCATCCGCGACGAACTGAACCGCAAGCGCGGCCAGGATGACGCCGAGCAGGCGGGTCAGGATCGAGCGGCCGGTCTGGCCGAGGATGCGGTCGATGCGCTCCGACAGCACGAACACCAGATAGGTGATGGCAAGGCAGACGAAGATGATGCCGACCAGCGCCGCTTGTGCTGCAAAACCCTGAAACGAGCCCGACAGTAGCACGGTCGCCGAAATCGCACCGGGGCCGGCGATCAGCGGGATCGCCAGCGGGAAGGCCGCGATGTTGTGGATCATGTCCTTGGTGATGGCGACGTCGCCGATCTTCTCCTTGCGGTCCTGGCGGCGCTCGAACACCATTTCGAACGCGATGAAGAACAGCAAAAACCCGCCGGCGACGCGGAAAGCCGGCAGCGTGATGCCGAACACCGACAGGATGGACGCCCCGGCCACCGCAAACAGCGCCATCACCAGGAAGCCGATGATCGAGGCGCGCACTGAAACCTGCTGACGTTCCTCGCGGTTCATGCCGCGTGTCACCGCGAGGAAGAGCGGCGCGAGACCTGGCGGGTCGATGGTCACCAGAATGGTGACGAAGGCGTTGAACAGGCTGTCGAAACTCGGCATCGCTGACCCCTCCCGCCGGGCCGGACCCCTGCGCCACGATAGTGGTAGAGCAAAGCCTGCCCGGTGGGAACCGTCTGAGATGCCGATACCGGAGACGCCGGCTATGTTAGGCGGCAGCGTTGCAATAGGCCTCCAGGCGATAGCCGTCGGGATCGACGATGAAGGCAGCGTAATAGTCCTCGCCATAGTCGGCGCGCAGGCCCGGCGCGCCATTGTCGCTGCCGCCTGCACGCAAGGCGGCGGCATGGAAGGCGACGACACTCTGCCTCGTCGGCGCGCTAAAGCAGAAATGCAGACCGAACTTCTCGTCCGATGGCACTGGCCGCTCCGCGTCGTTCACCCACAGCGCGACGGCTTGCGCACCATAACCCAGTGAGCCTGGCGACTGGCCGAGGCAAGAATAACCGAGCGGCTTTAGCGCGGCATCGTAGAAGGGCTTCGAAACGTTGGTGTCGCGGACGCCGATCGAGACATGGTCAAGCATGTTTTTTCACCTTTTTTGCAATATGTTGCGTCATCAGTCCTGGGCGACGCGGCGCGCCAGGAACTCGACTTCGAGACGCCATGTCTTGCCATCGTCGTGCGAACGCTCGCCGAGCCAGCGGAAGCTGTCCTTGGTGATGCGCGAAAAGCTCCAGCGGACCGAGGAACCAGTGCCGTCGGCGCCGACCTGCACAATCGTGTCGCCTTCGGCGCGACCAAGCTGGCGGCTGTAGTATTGGTTGCGCGGGTCGCTCCAGAAGATGTGCCAGGCATCCGAGCCGGGATCATAGGCCCGCAGCGTTGTGCCATAGAAAGTCCATTTGCCGAGAGAAGGCGAGGGGCCGGCATCCCGCGCGGGCAGGATCCATACATCCTGGATCGCCCTGCCTTCCAGGACCCAGCCGAAATGCACCTCGCCGCCTCCGGTGAGAACCGTGCCGTCCTCGAGATGGCGCGTGGCATCGAATGTCCAGGCGCCGACGAAGCGGCCGTAGAGATCAAGCTTTTCAGCCAGGCCGGGGTTGGGACCGTCGCTGTGGAGCGCTTCGGCAAAGGAGGATGTACCGATCATACTTGCTGCCTTCGTTATGTCAGGAGGCTGCAAGCGATAGGCCCCGACCGGGTGTCGCGCTTGGGAAAAATTGCTATCTTTCAAGCCATGACGACGAGCGAACAAAACCTGGCATCGGGGCAGGGCTGGCATGTGTCCGACGTGCTGTGCACGGCCGGCGCCGGCGACCGCCCGTTCGAGGAGGCGCACGACACCTTCTGCGTTGCCGCTGTCACCAGCGGCACCTTCCGCTACCGCACCAGGCAAGGCGCCGCCATGCTGGCGCCGGGCGCGATCCTGCTCGGCAATGTCGGCGCCTGCTATGAATGCGGGCATGAGCATGGCGCCGGCGACCGTTGCCTGTCCTTCCACTTCGCTCCGGCCTATCTCGACCGCATCGCCAGCGACGTGCCCGGCGCGAGCAAGCTCGCCTTCGGCGTGCCGCATATGCCGCCTTTGCCGGCGCTCGCATCGCTGCTGGCCGAGGCGGAAGCGGCGCGCGAGATGGTCGACATCGACGCCTTTGAGGAGCTTGGCCTGCGAATTGCCGGCGCAGCACTGGCAGTTGCCGGCGCAGCACTGCCCGTCGCCAGCGATGCGGTGCCTGGCGTTCGACCGCCGAGCCGCCGCGACCAGAAACGGGTTGCCGAGGCGGTGCGGCAGATCGAGCTCAATGCCGACAGGCCGGTCTCGCTTTCCGAGCTTGCCTGCGCGACGGCGACCAGCCCGTATCATTTCCTGCGCACCTTCCGGCAGGTCGCAGGCATGACGCCCTATCAGTTTCTGCTGAGAACCCGGCTGCACCGCGCGGCGGTGCGGCTGCGCATGTCAGGCGATGCCATCTCGGCAATCGCCTTCGAGGTCGGTTTCAACGATTTGTCGACGTTCAACCGCCGTTTCCGGCGCGTCATGGGTGAGACGCCTGGCCACTATCGCTCCCGGCGGGTGGCTACCCGCTGACGCGTCTGTCTGCCTCCAGATACGCTCTTGACTTGGAAAACTGTCCTTCGCAGGCTTTTGCCCCTGGCGGCGGCGAATGCGTTATGGCCAAATCGTCGCAATCAGAGGTATCCATTTGAATTTACCACTGAAATTGTCGTTGGAAAAGCAACACGAATATTGGAGTTTCGGCCGTGCTTCCTATATAAGCGGTCAATGATTCCTGATTAGATTGTGATCCGATTTGACCGACCAAAAACCCCCGCGCGGCGCCGACGGCGGCCCCACCGGCATCGAGCCCATCTCCATCATCGAGGAGATGCAGAGCTCCTACCTCTCTTATGCCATGAGCGTGATCGTCAGCCGTGCGCTGCCCGATGTGCGCGACGGCCTGAAGCCGGTGCACCGCCGCATTCTCTATGCGGCGCATGAGAGCGGTTACCACTGGAACCGCAAATATGTGAAGTCGGCCCGCCCGGTCGCCGACGTGATGGGTAAATACCATCCGCATGGCGACGCCTCGATCTACGACGCCTTGGTGCGCATGGCGCAGGACTGGTCGCTGCGCGTTCCGCTGATCGACGGGCAGGGTAATTTCGGCTCCATCGACGGCGATCCGCCGGCGGCGATGCGCTACACCGAATCGCGGCTGACCAAGGTCGCACATGAACTCTTGGAGGACATCGACAAGGAAACCGTCGATTTCCAGGAGACTTATGACGCATCCGACACCGAACCGAAGGTGCTGCCGGCCCGCTTCCCCAATCTTCTGGTCAACGGTTCCGGCGGCATCGCCGTCGGCATGGCCACCAACATCCCGCCGCACAATCTGGCCGAGATCTGCAACGGCGCCATCGCCATCATCGACAATCCGGCGATCGATTTGCCGGCGCTGATGGAGATCATTCCGGGTCCCGATTTCCCGACCGGCGGCATCGTGCTCGGCCGTTCCGGCATCTACAGCGCCTATGCGACGGGCCGTGGCTCCATCGTCATGCGCGGCAAGGTCAATGTCGAACAGCGCGGCAACGACCGTGAATCGATCATCATCACGGAAGTCCCGTACCAGGTGAACAAGGCCTCGATGATCGAGAAAATGGCCGAGCTGGTGCGCGACAAGCGCATCGAAGGCATTTCCGACATTCGCGACGAAAGCGACCGCCAGGGCTACCGCGTCGTCATCGAGCTGAAGCGCGACGCTGTCGCCGACGTCATTCTCAACCAGCTTTACCGCTTCACGCCGCTGCAGACCTCCTTCGGCGCCAATATGGTGGCGCTGAACGGCGGCAAGCCGGAAGTGATGAACCTGACCGACATGCTGAAGGCGTTTGTCAGCTTCCGCGAAGAGGTGATTAGCCGGCGCACGAAATTCCTGCTGCGCAAGGCGCGCGACCGCGCCCACGTGCTGGTCGGCCTCGCCATAGCCGTCGCCAACATCGACGAAGTGATCAAGCTGATCCGCACCGCGCCCGATCCGCAGACGGCGCGCGAGCAGTTGATGGAGCGGCGCTGGCCCTCCGGGGACGTGGAGTCATTGATTCTGCTTATCGACGATCCGCGCCATCGCATCAATGAGGATGGCACCTACAACCTCTCCGAGGAACAGGCGCGCGCAATCCTCGAACTGCGCCTGCAGCGCCTGACCGCGCTCGGCCGTGACGAAATCGCCGACGAGCTGAACACCATCGGCGACGAGATCAAGGATTACCTCGACATTCTGTCGTCCCGCGCCCGCATCCAACAGATCGTCAAGGACGAGCTTGCCGCCGTGCGCGACGAGTTCGGCACGCCGCGCCGCACCGAGCTCACCGACGGCGGCGCCGACATGGAAGACGAGGACCTGATCCAGCGCGAGGACATGGTCGTCACCGTCAGCCATTCCGGCTACATCAAGCGCGTGCCGCTGTCGCTCTACCGGGCGCAACGCCGCGGCGGCAAGGGCCGCTCCGGCATGTCGACCAAGGAAGAGGATTTCGTCACCCGGCTGTTTGTGGCCAACACGCATACGCCGGTGCTGTTCTTCTCCTCGCGCGGCATCGTCTACAAGGAAAAGGTCTGGCGGCTGCCAATCGGCAATCCGCAGTCGCGCGGCAAGGCGCTGATCAACATGCTGCCGCTGGAGCAGGGCGAGCGCATCACCACCATCATGCCGCTGCCCGAGGACGAGACCAGCTGGGGCGAACTCGACGTCATGTTCGCCACCACGCGCGGCACCGTGCGCCGCAACAAGCTGTCCGAATTCGTCCAGGTCAACCGCAACGGCAAGATCGCCATGAAGCTGGAGGAGGAGGGCGACGAGATCCTCGGCGTCGAGACCTGCACAGACAATGACGATGTGCTTTTGACCGCCAGCTCCGGCCAGTGCATCCGCTTCCGCGTTGGCGATGTGCGCGTCTTCCAGAGCCGCAATTCGGTCGGCGTGCGCGGCATAAGCATGGCCGAGACCGACCGCATCATCTCCATGTCGGTGATCGAGCATGTCGATGCTTCACCGGCGGAACGCTCCGCCTACCTCAAGCGGGCAGCACTGGAGCGGCGGCTTGCCGCCGAGGTGACCGGCGAGGAAGAAGAGATTGCACTCACCAATGAGGAGATTGGCGAGGAGACCGAGCTTTCCGACAGCCGTTACGAAGAGCTCAAGGCGCATGAGCAGTATGTGCTGACGGTGACCGAATATGGCTACGGCAAGCGCTCGTCATCCTACGATTTCCGCCTGACCGGACGCGGCGGCAAAGGCATCCGCGCCACCGACGTGTCGAAGGTGGCCGAGATCGGCCAGCTGGTGGCGACTTTCCCGGTCGGCAATGACGACCAGATCATGCTGGTTTCGGATGGCGGCACGGTCATCCGGGTGCCGGTCAACGGTATCCGTTTCGCCAGCCGCGCCACCAAGGGCGTGACCATCTTCAACACCGCCGAAGGCGAGAAGGTGGTTTCGGTCGAACGGATTTCGGAGCCGCAGGCCGACGAGGATGTCGAAGAGGGTGTCATTGAGGCCGGCGCCGGAGATGCCGTACCGGACAGCACCGAATAGGTTTGAGCAACAACGCCGGCCCGATGGGCCGGCGCAAACAAGAAACTAGCAATAAATCAGGGGCGACGGTGGGGCCAGCGAGCGCCGAAACCTTCGAACCGCTTTGTGCGGACACGGACGCGCTCTGCCTCGCTATGCAATCCGAATGCGGTGGCGATCAGCATGGCGACGGTCATTGCGGTGGCGAGCATGTAGATCAGCATGTGCGTGTTCTCCTGCGCCTATCCAACGGTTAGATCGGGTTTTGGTTTCATCTTCCGAAGTGCAAACTAGCGAACGCGGCGTGAAGTCTTCGTGATCAAGGCATTCATCTGTCGTTCATGTCTGCGAAAAGGTTCACGCAGATGTTCCCAATCGCATTTGCCTTCCGCCCAATGCCCCGCTAGAAGCACCTCCCATGACCGATCGCATCGCCCTTTATGCCGGCTCCTTCGACCCGCTGACCAACGGCCATCTCGATGTGCTGAAGGCATCGCTGGCTGTCGCCGACACGGTTTATGCGGCGATCGGCACCCACCCCGGCAAGACGCCGCTGTTTTCCTTCGACGAACGGGTGAAGCTGATCGAGGCCGCGACCAAGGCCGAATTTGGCCGCGACGGCGACCGTATCAAGGTCGTCGCCTTTGACGGGCTGGTCATCGACGCGGCCCGCAAGCATGGCGCCTCGATCATGATCCGCGGCCTGCGCGACGGCACCGATCTCGATTACGAGATGCAGATGGCCGGCATGAACGAGACCATGGCGCCGGAACTGCAGACGGTTTTTCTGCCCGCCAGTCCATCGGTACGCACCATTACCGCCACACTTGTGCGCCAGATAGCCTCGATGGGCGGAGACATCCGTCCCTTCGTACCGGCCGCCGTTGCCGGCGCGCTCACCGCCAAATTCGCGAAATAGTGCATGTCGCCCAAAAGTGGATGCCGGTTTTGGGGCAACGACATGCACCCTAACAAAGACCTTCGGAGATCCCTTATGCAGCTGAAAAAGCTCGCCTCGTTCCTCGTCGTGCTTGCCGGTCTCGTGACCGCATCCGTTTCGGCCTTCGCCGCCGAACCGGAAAACACCATGGTCATCACCTTGAAGAACGGCGACGTCACCGTCGCGCTACGCCCCGACCTGGCACCCAAGCATGTCGCCCAGATCAAGAAGCTGGTGCGCGAAGGCGCTTATAACGATGTCGCATTCCACCGCGTCATCAACGGCTTTATGGCGCAGACCGGCGACGTCAAGTTCGGCAACATGAAGAAGGGGTTCAGCCCCGAGGCCGTCGGCACCGGCGGTTCAGACCTGCCCGACCTGCCGGCGGAATTCTCGCAGAGCGAACATTTTAAGCGCGGCACGCTCGGCATGGCCCGTTCGCAGGACCCGAACTCCGCCAATTCGCAGTTCTTCATCATGTTCGCGCCGGCGCCGAACCTCGATGGCCAGTACACCATCGTCGGCAATGTCGTCAGCGGCATCGAACTGGTGGACAAGATCAAGAAGGGTGACGAGGCCGACAACGGCACGGTCAGTGAGCCCGACCGCATGATCAAGGTACGCATCGCCGCCGACAAGTAACCTATCAAATCAATCTGTTTTTCTGAGATAAAAGGATATCCGACATGGCTGAGATCAAGGACCGCGAAAACGCGCTCATCCTGGAAACGACCAAGGGCAAGGTCGTCATCGAACTGTTTCCCGACCTGGCTCCCGGCCACGTCGCCCGCATCAAGGAACTGGCGCGTGAAGGCGCCTATGATGGCGTGGTCTTCCACCGCGTCATCGAAGGCTTCATGGCGCAGACCGGCGACGTGAAGTTCGGCAATTCGTCGAAGCCGACCTTCGCGCCGTCGCGTGCGGGCATGGGCGGCTCGGAAAAGCCGGACCTGAAGGCTGAATTCTCCAACGCCAACCATGGCCGCGGTACCTGCTCGATGGCACGTTCGCAGAACCCGAACTCGGCCAATTCGCAGTTCTTCATCTGCTTCGACGATGCCGCCTTCCTCAACCGCCAGTACACGGTCTGGGGCCAGGTCATCGAAGGCATGGACAATGTCGACAAGATCAAGCGCGGCGAGCCGGTGGTCGATCCCGACAAGATCGTGTCGCTGAAGGTCGCGGCCGACGTCAGGTAAGGACAAACGACGATGATGGGCATGGTCTGGTCGCTGCTCGGCATCCTGTCCGGCGCCTTCATCGCCTTTCAGGCACCGATCAACTCGCAGCTGGCGCGCGGCCTGGGGCTCCCGGTCGCGGCTGCTGCCTTCTCGTTCCTGTCGGGCGCGATCGTGCTTGGTATCATCTCCATTGCCGTTGTGCGGCTGCAGGACATCTCGCTCGACTGGAAGGCGCCGGCACCTTGGCTGTTCATCGCCGGCGGCATGCTCGGCGGTTTCTATGTCACCCTGTCGACCATTCTTACGCCGCGCATCGGTGCAGCCGCGTTGATGGCGTTCCTGGTTGCCGGCCAGCTCTTCGCCGGCATGCTGATCGACCGCGTCGGCTTCCTCGGCGTGGCGGTGCGCGAGATTTCGCTCGGCCGCATCGCGGGCGCGGTGCTGCTGTTGGCCGGAGCGCTGCTCGTCCGGCTCTACTGATGCGCGTCGACCTCTTCGACTTCGACCTGCCTGAGGAGCGCATCGCGCTTCGCCCGGCCGAGCCGCGCGACAGCGCCAGAATGCTGGTGGTCAGGCCGGGCGAGGGTCTTTCGGATCGCACGGTTGGCGACCTGCCGTCCTTGCTCAGGGCTGGCGATGTTCTGGTCTTCAACGACACCAAGGTCATTCCTGCCCAGTTAAGAGGCATCAGGCGGCGCGGCGAAGCGCAGGCGCAGGTCGACGCCACGCTGCATATGCGCATGGCGCCTGACCGCTGGCTGGCCTTCATGCGGCCGGGCAAGCGCGTCGCTGCCGGCGACCGCATCCATTTCGGCCATGACGGCAATTCCTGTTTTCTCGGCCAACTCGACGCCACGGTGATCGAGAAGGGCGACGCCGGCGAGGCGTTGCTCGGCTTCGACCTCTCCGGCCCATTTCTCGACGAAGCGCTGCGCGCCGTCGGCCACATCCCGCTGCCCCCCTATATCGCCTCCAAGCGCGACGACGACGCACGCGACCTGACGGATTACCAGACAATCTATGCCAAGGAGGAGGGCGCAGTCGCTGCCCCCACCGCAGGCCTGCATTTTACGCCGGAGCTGTTTGCCGCGCTGGATGCAAAAGGCATCGAACGCCGCTTCGTCACCTTGCATGTCGGCGCCGGCACCTTCCTGCCGGTCAAGGCGGACGACACCGCTGACCACAAGATGCATGCCGAGACCGGCTCGGTCAGCGAAGCAACAGCCGACGCTCTGAATGGCGCCAAGGCGCGGGGCGGGCGCATCATCGCTGTCGGCACGACCTCGCTGCGCCTGCTGGAGAGCGCGGCACGGCCTGATGGCTCGCTGACCGCCTGGTCCGGCCCGACCGACATCTTCATCACGCCGGGCTATCGGTTCAAGACCGCCGACCTGCTGATGACCAATTTCCATCTGCCGCGTTCGACGCTGTTCATGCTGGTTTCGGCCTTCAGCGGCCTAGATACGATGCGTGCGGCCTATGCTCATGCCATCGGGAACGATTACAGGTTCTATTCCTACGGAGATGCAAGCCTGCTTTATCGAGCGGAGATGAGCGATGGACGATGACCTGCAGGCCTTTGATCGCGAAAGCCTGATCGCCGAAGTGAAGAAATTGCGTGCCGGCATTCGCCAGCACCGAGATTCTACCGGCCATGATTTATGCTGGCATCATCCCAACCTGTGGGACCTGCTGCCGGAAAAGACCGATCCATCGATTGCCGTGCCGCCATGGCCGAAATTCATGCGCGGCTGCATCCAATACCGCCAGTCGCTCGACAGGCAGGCGCCAGGCGCGCCTGTCCATGACAAGGAATTCAATGGCTGAGACATTCACCTTCAAGATCCTCGCCACCGACGGCAAGGCGCGGCGCGGTTCCATCACCATGCCGCGCGGCGAAATCCGCACGCCGGCCTTCATGCCGGTCGGCACCGGCGGCACGGTCAAGGCCATGTATATGGACCAGGTGCGCGGCGTCGGCGCCGACATCATCCTGGGCAATACCTATCATCTGATGCTGCGCCCCGGCGCCGAGCGCGTGGCGCGGCTTGGTGGGTTGCATGAATTCGCCCGCTGGCCGCAGCCGATCCTGACCGACAGTGGCGGTTTTCAGGTCATGTCGCTGTCGAAGCTCAGAAAATTGACCGAGAAGGGCGTCACCTTTCGCTCGCACATTGACGGCGCTGCCTACGAGATGTCGCCGGAGCGCTCGATCGAGATCCAGGGCCTGCTCGATTCCGACATCCAGATGCAGCTCGACGAATGCACAGCGCTGCCGGCCGACCTCAAGCAGATCGAGCGCGCGATGGAGCTGTCGCTGCGCTGGGCCGAGCGCTGCAAGACAGCGTTCGGCGATCAGCCCGGCAAGGCGATGTTCGGCATCGTCCAGGGTGGCGACAACGCAGCTCTCAGGGTGCGTTCGGCGCAGGCGCTGAGCGCGATGGAGCTGAAGGGCTATGCGGTCGGCGGCCTGGCCGTCGGCGAACCGCAAGCGGTGATGCTGGATATGCTGGAGATCACCTGTCCGGAATTGCCTGACGACAAGCCTCGATATCTCATGGGCGTCGGCACGCCGGACGACATCGTGAAATCGGTGGCGCGCGGCATCGACATGTTCGACTGCGTCATGCCGACCCGCGCCGGCCGCCATGGCCTGGCTTATACCAGGCGCGGCAAGGTCAATCTCAGGAATGCCCGCCACGCGGACGATCCGCGGCCGCTGGATGAGGAGAGCGACTGCCCGGCCGCGCGCGACTACTCACGCGCCTATCTGCACCATCTCGTGCGCTCGCAAGAGGCGCTGGGGGCGATGCTTCTGACCTGGAACAACCTGTCCTACTATCAGAAGCTGATGCAGGACATTCGCGCCGCGATCGAGGCAAAGGCCTTCGAGGCGCGCACATCAGACATTTCAGAGGGATGGGCGAGGGGCGATATTCCGGTGCTATAAGCACATCTAGGTGCTGAGCGAATTCGCTGCGCGCAAGCTGCAGCCGGTGATTTGAAAGCTGCCGTCGGGCTGCTGTTCCAGCGTGTAGACCGCCTCATAGTCCTTGCCGTCGGGTCCGACGATCAGCACTTGCTGGATTAGCGAAGTTGGCCCCATCTGCTCGACCTTGCCGAAGGAATAGCTCTGCGGCTGGCGCACCGGCGGATAGCCGTTGGTCACCATGTTCATGAAGGTGTCGACGGTCGGAAAGATGCGCTTCACATTTGGAGCGGCGAAACTGTACGCCTTGGCGCCATCATTGGCGATGAGCGCCTTCAACTGACCATCGATGACGGCCTGGCCGGCCTTGACTTCGGCGTCGCCGGCAAGGGCTGCCGACACGAACAACGCGAACAGCAATGAAACAACTGCGAATGCGGTGCGGCGCATGGCCTGTCTCCATTGTCCCCCAACAAAACCTGTCCCGGGACGCATCATACCATACGGTTTGCGGAGCCTCACGGTTTCAGCAACCGCAATATTCGCCACGCAAGTGCCACATGATCATGCTTAAGCCTCCTTTAACGCGGGGCGCGCATCGTAGGGACGGGTGGGGACCCGTTCGCGCAACCAGGGGACAACCATGTTCAAGCAGCCGATCGACCGGCGCCTTTTGCTGAAGGGCGCGGCAAGCCTCGCAGTTTTGGCTCCCTTGCCCGCCTGGGCAAGCACTGGGCCGACCGTCACGGAAGTCGCCTTCGATCCCGCCATTCCAGCGCTCGGCAACCCCGATGGCGACGTCACCATCGCCGAATTCGTCGACTATCAGTGCCCGATCTGCAAGCTCGTCTTCGTCGAACTGAAGAAGTTGATGGAAGAGGACAGCGGCGTTCGGCTTGTGATGAAGGACTGGCCGATCTTCGGCGACGTGTCGCGCGACGCGGCGCGGGTGACGCTGCTGAGCGGCGAACACTATGGCGCGGCGGTCGATGCGCTGATGACCAACCAGCGCGGCCTTTCGGAACGCCGCACCAACGACATCCTTTCTTCCGTCGGTGTCGATGTGGCGATGGTGCGTGCCGACCTCGCCATCCGTGAACCCGACATCGACGCTGCCCTTGTCCGCACCGAAGTCCAGGCGACAGCGTTCAAGCTGCGCGGCACGCCAGCCCTGGTCATCGGCGGCAACTTGTATCGGCGCGGCATGCCGGTGTCCGAACTGAGACAAGCCGTCGCCAAGGCGCGCTCGGCCTGATGCTTGAAAGCCGGGCGGCAGTCTGCCACAAGGGCCGCTTGAGTGCTGAAGCTTGATCGGGACCGGCAATGAAGACGTTTTTCATGCAGATAAAGTGCGATCTGGGCAAGTCCTATGAGGTCGCCAGCGCGCTCGCCGATGCCGAAATCGCCTCGGAAATCTACTCGACCGCCGGCAATTACGACCTGCTTGCCAAATTCTACGTCGACGACGAGGAAGATGTCGGCCACTTCGTCAACGAGAAGGTGCAGATTATTCCCGGAATCAAGGACACCTTCACGGTCGTCACTTTCCGCGCTTTCTAAAGCAATTCCAGGAAAAAAATGTGAAGCGGTTTTCCGTCCGGAATTGCGTCAAAGCAAAAAGCCATGGCAGGTCGCCGTTTCCATGAAACGGTGAACTGCTAGAGCGCATCAGGCACTTGCCCGGCGACAAGGCAGAGCCTGATTAAGGTCCTGTTCCGACTGCCCGAATTTTGGGCAGTCGGAACATACTGATCGCCGATATCCTCCAAATCACCGATTGCGCTTGATTTTCTCCCGCGACGCCAGTGAAATGGCGTCACAGGGGAGTATGCGATTGGCAGCGTTCGATGAAATGCTTCCGGAAGTTTCCGGGCTTAGACAACCGTATACGGCTTACGACCGCTGGCTGAAGGAGCAGGACCCGGCCAGGCTTACCGAAAAGATGCAGGACGCCGAGCGCGTCTTCCGCAAGACCGGCATTACCTTCGCCGTCTATGGCGAGCAGGAAGCCTCCGAGCGGCTGATCCCCTTCGACATCGTGCCGCGCATCATCTCCGGCAATGAATGGCGAAGGCTGACGCAAGGCATCGAGCAGCGCGTGCAGGCGCTGAACGCTTTCCTCGACGACATTTACCACCGCCAGGAAATCCTGCGCGCCGGCCGCGTGCCGAGGGAGCTGATCGCCAGGAACGAGGCGTTCCTGCCGGAAATGATCGGAGTGCGGCCACCGGCCGGCGTCTACACCCACATTATCGGCGTCGATATCGTCCGCATCTCGGAGAACGAGTTCTACGTGCTGGAGGACAATGCGCGCACGCCGTCGGGGGTCTCCTACATGCTGGAGAACCGCGAGACGATGATGCAGCTCTTTCCCGAGCTGTTCCAGCAGATCAAGGTGCGGCCGGTGGAGAATTATCCGCAATTGCTGCGCCAGTCGCTGGCGGCAGTGCGGCCGCAAAGCACCAAGGGCGCACCGACCATTGCCGTGCTGACGCCGGGCAGCTTCAACTCCGCCTATTTCGAACATGCCTTCCTCGCCGACCAGATGGGCGTGCAACTGGTCGAAGGCCAGGATCTGCGCGTTGTAGACGGCCACGTCGCCATGCGCACGACCGAAGGCTACAAGCAGATCGACGTGCTTTACCGGCGCGTCGACGATTCCTTCCTCGATCCGCTGACCTTCCGGCCGGACTCGGCCCTTGGCGTGCCCGGCATCATGGACGTCTACCGCGCCGGCAACATCACCATCGCCAACGCGCCGGGAACCGGCATCGCCGACGACAAGGCGATTTATTCCTACATGCCCGACATCGTCGAGTTCTACACCGGCCGCAAGGCCATCCTCGGCAACATCCCGACCTGGCGCTGCTCGGAGCCCGACAGCCTGAAATACGTGCTCGAACACATCCATGAGTTGGTCATCAAGGAAGTGCACGGCTCCGGCGGCTACGGCATGCTGGTCGGCCCGGCTGCGACCAAGAAGGAATGCCAGGATTTCGCCAAGAAGCTGCAGGCGAAGCCCTCCAACTACATCGCCCAGCCGACGCTGGCGCTGTCGACCTGCCCGATCCTGACAGAAAAAGGCCTGTCGCCGCGCCATGTCGACTTGCGACCCTATGTGCTGGTGTCGGACCGTATTCAGATCGTGCCCGGCGGCTTGACGCGGGTGGCGCTGAAGGAGGGGTCGTTGGTCGTGAATTCCTCGCAAGGCGGCGGGACGAAGGATACGTGGGTGTTGGACGATTAGGTAGGCAGTAGACAGTAGGCAGTAGGCAGTAGGCAGTAGGCAGTAGGCAGTAGGCAGTAGGCAGTAGAGGGACAAGAAATGCCATATTCCACAGAGATTCAAATGCTTACTAATCCCTACTCACTATTCCCTACTCACTAGCCCGAAGGGCCACTTCACATGCTTCTCGGCCGCACCGCCAACGGGCTCTACTGGATGAACCGCTATATCGAGCGGGCGGAAAACATGGCGCGTCTGGTCGATGCCGGCCTTCGCATGGCGCTGACCCGCACCCAGAGCGCGTCGGAAGAGTGGAATTCGGTGCTGCTCAGCGCCGGCTCCGACGTCACCTTCACGCAGAAATACAAGGACTATACCGCCGCCAATGTCGCCGACTTCCTGCTGCGCGACACCTCGAACCCGTCGAGCACGATGTCGGCGATCGAGACCGCTCGCAACAATGCCCGCATGGTGCGCACCGCGCTGACGCGCGAGACCTGGGAGAGCATCAACGAAGCCTGGATGGCCCTGAAGCGCATGCTGGCAAAGCCGATCGACGAGCGCGACCTGCCGAGTGTGCTCGACGCCATCAAGCGCGAGACGGCGCTGATCCGGGGCTCGTTTTACGGCACCATGCTGCGCAACGAAATCTTCGACTTCTCGCAGCTCGGCACCTATGTCGAGCGGGCCGACAACACGGCACGCATCCTCGACGTGAAATACTACGTGCTGCTGCCGTCGATCTCCTGGGTCGGCTCGAGCCTAGACAACTACCAGTGGGAATCGATCCTGCGCTCGGTGTCGGCGCACCGTTCCTATCGCTGGGTCTATGAGGCCGACTACAAACCGACCAACATTGCCGACTATCTGATCCTCAATGTGCGCATGCCGCGCTCGCTGACCTTCTGTTATCGTTTTCTCGCCGAGCATCTGAAGTTCCTCGGCGACGATTATGGCGACCGTCATGCCTGCCACGCCACCGTCGACAGGACACAGGCGATGCTGCAGGCAGGGTCGATCAAGGACATATTCGACACCGGCCTGCACGAATTCCTGGCCAGGTTCATTCAAGACAACACCAAGCTTGGCGAAGAGATCGCACAAGATTACCGGTTCAATTGAGCATGATCGCGAACCGGAGGACCGCGCTAGCGACAAGTGAGACCCGGTTTTCGGATAAGATCATGCTTACAAACGGAAAATAGGCATGCGGCTCAAGATCACCCACCGTACCGAATACCGCTACGACGCGCCGGTGCACTATCTGTTGCAGCGGCTACGCCTGTTACCGGTCAGCGGACCGACGCAGACCGTCTTGTCCTGGGCGCTGAAGATCGAGGGCGCGCGCGAGGAAGTCCGCTTCAACGACCATTTCGGCAACGATAACAGGCTGTTGAGCGTCGAGGGCGAGCGCGACTTCATCACCGTCGAGGCCTCCGGCGAGGTTGTCACGCGCGACACAGCGGGCGTCTCGGGTCCGCATCAAGGCTTTGCGCCGCTGTGGCTGTTCAGCCAGGAGACAGCTTTGACCATCCCGGGCGAGGGCATAAGCGAGCTTGCCGCGGCGGTCGGCAAAGGTACCGACATCGAAAGGCTGCATCGGCTGATGGCGCTGATCGTCGAGCGCGTCGCCTACACGCCGGGCACCACCAGCGTGACGACCCCGGCGGAAGAGGCATTGGCGCTGAAGACCGGCGTTTGCCAGGATCACAGCCACATCTTTGTCACCGCAGCCCGCGTCATGGGTTTTCCGGCCCGCTATGTCAGTGGCTATCTGATGGTGGATGCGGCGATCGAGCAGGCGGCAAGCCATGCCTGGGCCGAAGCCCATGTTCAGGGTCTCGGCTGGGTCGCCTTCGACGCCGCCAACGGCATTTCCCCCGATGAACGCTATGTCAGGGTAGCCACCGGCCGTGATTATCGCGACGCCTCGCCGGTGTCGGGAATTCGACTGGGACAGGCGGAGGAACAGCTTGCAGTCACCGTCACGGTAGAGCAGTAGTCTCCGGCAAGATTGCTGCCTGAAGAGATTCCATGACTTATTGCGTCGGCCTCAAGATCGATCGTGGGCTCGTGTTCATGTCGGACACGCGCACCAATGCCGGGATGGATTCGATCTCTACTTTCAAGAAGATGCATGTCTGGGAAGAGCCAGGCGAGCGCGTCATCGTACTGATGTCGGCCGGCAATCTGGCCACGACGCAGGCCGTGGTCAGCCTGCTCGACGAGCGCACCAAGGCGGTGGCGGAACGCCACGCGACGCTGCTCGAGACCCCATCCATGTACCAGACGGTGCGGCTGGTCGGCGACACCGTCAAGGAAGTCATCGCCAGCTCGTCGCCTGCCGGCGAAAAGGCGGATTCCTATTTCAACGCCTCCTTCATCCTCGGCGGCCAGATCAAGGGCAGCCCACCACGGCTGTTCATGATCTATCCCGAGGGCAATTTCATCGAATCGACCGACGACACGCCGTTCTTCCAGATCGGCGAGACCAAATACGGCAAGCCGATCATCATCCGTGCCTATGAAAGGACGATGAGCCTGGCTGAAACGGTCAAGCTCTTGCTGGTATCGTTCGATTCGACGCTGAAATCGAACCTGTCCGTCGGCCTGCCTCTCGACCTGCTGTTCCTGGAGGAGGACACGTTCACGGTGGGTTTGAAAAAGCGCATCGGCCAGGACGATCGATATTATCGTGCTATTTCCGAAGGCTGGTCGAACGCGTTGAAGACGGCCTTTGCCAGCCTGCCGGATTTTCCGGGGTAGCGCGGGAACCTTCGTCGCGGTTGCCTGTCTCTATTTAACATGTTAATAAAAATTCAAACGGCTGGCTGATCGGCGCGTCGGGAGGATCCATGGACAACGAGCAATTCCGCGACTGGTCGACGCGCGCCGCCGACTGGGGCGCTGATTACCGCGCCGGCCTTCGCGATCGGCCCGTACGACCTGCCATAGCGCCGGGCGAGATCTTCAGGAGCATCGAAGCTTCTCCGCCGGAGGCCGCGGAATCGATGGAGACGATCTTCGCCGATTTCGAAGCCAAGATCGTGCCCGGCATGACGCATTGGCAGCATCCGCGTTTCTTTGCTTATTTCCCGGCCAATGCAGCACCCGTCTCGGTGGTGGCCGAATATCTGGTCTCTGCGATGGCCGCGCAGTGCATGCTGTGGCAGACCTCGCCGGCGGCGACAGAGCTTGAGACACGCATCGTCGACTGGATGCGCCAGGCGCTCGGCCTGCCCGAGGGCTTTTCCGGCGTCATCCAGGATTCGGCGTCGTCGGCGACGCTGGCCGCCGTGCTGACCATGCGCGAGCGCACGCTCGACTGGCAGGGCAACAAGAAGGGCCTTTCCGGGCAGGGCAGGCTGCGCGTCTATTCCTCCGACCAGGTGCACACCTCGATCGACCGCGCCATCTGGGTCGCCGGCATTGGCGAGGACAACCTCGTCCGCATTCCCGTCGCCGGCACCTACCGCGCCATGGATACCGCGGCTTTGGAAGCGGCGATTGTTGCCGACCGCGCGGCCGGCCTATTGCCGGCCGGCATCATCGCGTGCGTCGGCGGCACCAGCACCGGCGGCACCGACGACATCGCTGAAGTGGCCGCGGTGGCCAAACGCCAGGGGCTCTATCTGCATATCGACGCCGCCTGGGCCGGATCGGCGATGATCTGTCCGGAATACCGGCATTTCTGGACCGGTGTCGAGGGCGCGGACTCGATCGTCTTCAACCCGCACAAATGGCTGGGCGCGCAATTCGACTGCTCGATCCAGTTCGTCCGCCAGCCGGAGGATCTCGTGCGCACGCTGGCGATCAAGCCGGACTATCTGAAAACTCGCGGCCATGACGGCATCATCAACTACTCCGAATGGTCGGTGCCTCTCGGCCGTCGCTTCCGGGCGCTGAAGCTGTGGTTCCTGCTGCGCGCCCATGGCCTCGAGGCGCTGCGCACCATGATCCGCAATCACGTCGCCTGGAGCGAAGGCATAGCAGCGCGCCTGGCCGAGGAGGAGGATTTCGAGCTCGCCAGCCAGCCGATGCTGTCGCTGTTCTCGTTCCGGCATCGCGCCGCATCCGGCGCTGACTGCGACGAGCACAATCTGCGTCTGGTCGACGCCATCAACAATGACGGCCGTATCTACCTGACGCAGACGCGTGTCGATGGGCGGGTCGCCATCCGCTTCCAGGCAGGCCAGTTCGAGACAACCGCGGCCGATGTCGATACCGCCTTCACTGTCATCTGCGAGTGTGCAAGATCCCCGAAGGACTGACAGGGATTGCCCGGGTGGTTGCCGCCGCCGGGGCAAGCCAGCAAGGACCTGCGAGCAAGCATATGGCCGGAAGGGCTGAAGGGGTTAGCCAGAATCTGACGGGCGTCTGGAGCGGGCGCTATTTCTATCCGCGCGAACTGCCGCCGGTTTCCTTCGTTGCAACGCTGATCGAAACGGCAACCAGCTTGACGGGCATGACCCACGAACCGGCGGCGACCAGCACGGCAAGATACGCAAGCCTGCAGGGGCAGCGAGAGGGCAACGCCGTCTCCTTTACCAAGACATACGACAAGGCCCAATTGAAGGCGCACCCGATTCACTACAGCGGCATCATCAACGGTGATGCAACCGAGATCAAAGGCACTTGGCGAATCCCGGGATACTGGTCCGGCAATTTCCTGATGATCCGCTCGCCAGGTAAAGTCGCGGCTGTCACCCGCAAGGTGGCGGAGCGGGTCTGAGCCGTATCTGCCCGGTTCGCCTTTGCAATCATCGATATTTCATTAGCCGGCGTCTCCCTTTTCATTGCTTTCGTTTTCAGCTACAAACAAGAAAAACGAAAACGGGAGGTTCTCAGTGTATTTGTCGCCGCGCCATGCCGAGATCATCCAGATGGCGAAGGACCATGGCCGT
Source organism: Mesorhizobium sp. M0139 (assembly GCF_040322455.1). Classification (NCBI taxonomy): domain Bacteria; kingdom Pseudomonadati; phylum Pseudomonadota; class Alphaproteobacteria; order Hyphomicrobiales; family Phyllobacteriaceae; genus Mesorhizobium; species Mesorhizobium sp. M0139. The sequence goes on along the minus strand of NZ_JAMYTN010000002.1, from coordinate 87,634 downwards.
GTGCTGGTCGATGACCTCGCCACGCATTTCAACGTGACGCCACAGACCATCCGCAAGGACCTCAACGATCTCTGCGACCAGCGGCTGCTGACGCGCATCCATGGCGGGGCCCTGTTCCCGTCCGGCATCGAGAACATGGAGTATGAGGCGCGCCGCAAGATTGCCGCCGACGAGAAGGAGGCCATCGGCCGCGCGGCGGCCAGGCTGATACCCGACAACGCCTCCCTGTTCATCAACATCGGCACCACGACCGAGTCGGTCAGCAAGGCGCTGCTCGACCATACCGGGCTGATGGTCATCACCAATAATATCAATGTTGCCAACAGGATGCGCATCTATCCTTCGATCGAGGTGGTAATCGCCGGCGGCGTCGTGCGTGGCTCCGACGGCGGCGTTGTCGGCGAGGCCGCGGTCGATTTCATCAGGCAGTTCAAGGTCGACTATGCGGTGATCGGCGCCTCGGCCATCGACCATGACGGCGCGTTGCTCGATTTCGACTTTCGCGAAGTGAAAGTGGCGCAAGCCATTATCGCCAATGCCAGGCATGTCATCCTGGTCTCCGACCAGACCAAGTTCGAACGCACCGCGCCGGTTCGCATCGGCCATCTCTCGCAAGTCAACACCTTCATCACCGACCGTTGCGACATCCCGTCGGTGCGCAAGATCTGCGAGGAAGCGGAGGTTCAATTGATCGAAACGTCGCTCGGCTAAGCTATCGATCACGGTCCCGTTACATTTCGTTTGACATTCGTTCTTATTTCGAAATAATCCCGCTACGGTTTCGTAAAAACCTAAAAATGCTGCAATGCGAAATCGCGGGAGGGCTTTGTGGACGCAGTCCGTGACATCTTCGTCATCGGTGGCGGCATCAATGGCTGCGGCATCGCCCGCGACGCCGTTGGGCGGGGCTTTTCGGTATTTCTGGCCGAGATGAACGATCTTGCCAGCGGAACCTCCTCCGGCTCGACCAAGCTGATCCACGGCGGTCTGCGCTACCTCGAATTCTACGAGTTCCGGCTGGTGCGCGAGGCGCTGATGGAGCGCGAGGTTCTGTGGAAGAACGCGCCGCACATCATCTGGCCGATGCGCTTCGTGCTGCCCTACGCCAAGGGCCTGCGCCCGGCCTGGCTGATCCGGCTCGGCCTGTTCCTCTACGATCATATTGGTGGCCGCAAATTGCTGCCGGCGACCCGGACACTGGACATGTCCAAGGATCCGGCGGGCAAGCCGCTGAAGCCGCTGTTTCACAAGGCTTTCGAGTACTCGGACGGCTGGGTCAACGATGCCCGGCTGGTGGCATTGAACGCGCGTGACGCCGCCGACCGCGGCGCCACCATCCGCACCCGCACGAAAGTCGTCGGGGCGCGGCGCGAAGGCGATCTGTGGGCGATCCGCGTGGAAGACGTGCAGACGGGAGAGGCAGAGGAGGTCAAGGCCCGGCTGCTGGTCAATGCCGCCGGTCCGTGGGTCGACCACGTCCTGTCGACCACCGTGGGCCAGAACGACGTGCACAATGTGCGCCTGGTGCAGGGCAGTCATATCGTCATCAAAAAGAAGTTCGATGATCCGCGCGCCTACTTCTTCCAGAACAAGGACGGGCGCATCATCTTCGCCATCCCTTACGAGGAAGAATTTACGCTGATCGGCACCACCGATCGCGACTATCCCGGCGATCCGCATGACGTGAAGATCAGCGACACCGAGATCGACTATCTCTGCGCGGCGGCGAGCGAATATTTTGCTGAAGCCGTGACGCGTCCCGATATCGTCTGGACCTATTCTGCCGTGCGCCCGCTCTATGACGACGGCGCTTCGAAGGCGCAGGAAGCGACCCGCGACTATGTGCTGAAAGCCGATGGCGGCGGGGGCAAGGCGCCGATCGTCAACGCTTTCGGCGGCAAGATCACCACCTACCGCCGGTTGTCGGAATCGATGCTGGAAAAGGTCGAAGGTTTTCTCGGCAAGCGCGGCAAGCCGTGGACGGCGAACGCGCCCTTGCCGGGCGGCGATTTCCCGGCCACCGGTTTCGACGTCCAGGTGGCGAAGCTGAAGAGCGCCTATCCTTTCCTCGACCAGCGCCTGGCGCGTCGGTTGACCAGGCTTTACGGCACGCGCGCGCAAGTGCTGCTCGGCCTTGCCAAGTCGAACGCCGATCTCGGCCGCAATTTCGGCGCCGATCTCTATGAGGCCGAGGTACGCTACCTCAGCGAAAACGAATGGGCGCTGACCGCCGAAGATGTATTGTGGCGTCGCACCAAGCGGGGTCTGCATCTCAGCCGCGAACAGGCCTCGGCGCTTGACGAATTCATGCGCGGCATCAGCCGGCGCCATGTCGCGGCAGCGGAATAGGGAAGGCGATTGATGCACAAAGCCTGGGAGGAGGCATCATGCTGGAACTGAGAAACGTGACGAAGATGGTCGGCGCGGTGGAGCATATCCGCGACGTGTCGCTGACGCTTCAGCACGGCTCGCTCAACGTTTTGCTCGGGCCGACACTGTCGGGCAAGACCAGTCTGATGCGGCTGATGGCCGGACTCGACGTGCCGACCACCGGTTCAGTCTGGTTCGACGGCCAGAATGTCACCGGCATGCCGGTGCAGCAGCGCAAGATCGCCATGGTCTATCAGCAGTTCATCAACTACCCCGCGATGACCGTCTACGAGAACATCGCCTCGCCGTTGCGCGTCGCCGGCAACGACCAGGCCAAGATCGACAAGGAAGTCCGCAACGCGGCAGGGCTTTTGAAGCTCACACCCTATCTCGACCGCACGCCGCTCAGCCTGTCCGGCGGCCAGCAGCAGCGTACGGCGCTGGCCCGCGCCATCGTCAAGAATGCCAGCCTGGTGCTGCTCGACGAGCCGCTCGCCAACCTCGACTACAAATTGCGCGAGGAGCTGCGCGCCGAACTGCCCAAGATATTTGCCGCCGCCGGCACTATTTTCGTCTACGCCACGACCGAGCCGCATGAAGCCTTGCTGCTCGGCGGCAATACGGCGACGCTGTCCGAGGGGCGGATCACCCAATTCGGGCCGACCATCGACGTCTTCCGCAAGCCGATCGACCTGGTGACGGCGAAAACCTTTGCCGATCCGCCGCTCAACACCATCGTGCTGGCCAAGAAAGGTCCCGATTTCCTTCTCGAGGGCGGCGTCAAGCTGCCGGTACCGGCCGAACTCGCCGGCATTTCCGACGCCAACTACACGATCGGCTTCCAGCCGCATCATCTGTCGCTCGAGCGGCCCAACGCTGCCGCGGTGCCTGTGCGCGCCAAGGTGACGATCACCGAGATCACCGGCTCGGAAAGCTTCATCCATCTCGATTTTGCCGATGCGCGCTGGGTCATGCTGACCCACGGCATCCGCGATTTCGAGCCCGACGCCGAGATCGAGGTGTTTATCGATCCGCGCCACATCATGGTCTTCGACAGCAACGGCAGCGCCGTCGCCGCGCCGAAGCTTGCGGCCTGAGGGGGAAGAGATGGCGCGCATCGACGTCAACCATGTCAGGCACTCCTACCTGCCCAATCCGCAGAAGGATGCCGATTTTGCGCTGCGGGAAGTGCACCACACATTCGAGGATGGCGGCGCCTATGCGCTGCTTGGGCCTTCGGGTTGCGGCAAGACCACGCTGCTCAACATCATTTCGGGACTTCTGCACCCCTCGCACGGTGAGTTGCTGTTCAACGGCAAGGACGTCACCAATCTGTCGACGCAGGAGCGCAACATCGCGCAGGTGTTCCAGTTCCCGGTCATCTACGACACCATGACCGTCTACGACAATCTGGCCTTCCCGCTGCGCAACCGCGGCGTGCCGGAGGCCGATGTCGACCGCAAGGTGCGGGAGACGCTGGAGATGATCGACCTGGAGTCGTGGGCGAAGAAGAAGGCGAGGGGCCTGACCGCCGACCAGAAGCAGAAGATCTCGCTCGGCCGCGGCCTGGTGCGCTCGGATGTCAATGCCATCCTGTTCGACGAACCGCTGACGGTTATCGATCCGCACATGAAGTGGGTGCTGCGCTCGCAGTTGAAGCAACTGCACCGCCGCTTCGGCTACACCATGGTCTATGTCACCCATGACCAGACCGAGGCGCTGACCTTCGCCGACCAGGTCGTCGTCATGTATGATGGCGGCATCGTCCAGATCGGCACGCCGGCCGAATTGTTCGAGCGCCCGCGCCACACATTCGTCGGTTACTTCATCGGCTCGCCCGGCATGAACGTCATGCCGGTGGCGATCGACGGCAAGACCGCGACCATTGGCAGCCAGCGGATCGAGCTGCCCGGCGCGCCAAAGACCGCCGCTGGGAGCTCCGGCGCCATCGAACTCGGCATCCGCCCCGAATATGTCAGGCTCGGCCGTGACGGCATGGCGGTTAAAATCAGCAAGGTCGAGGATCTCGGCCGCCACAAGGTGGTGCGCGCCAGCCTCGAAGGCCGCGAGATCGCTGCCGTCATCGGCGAGGACGAGAGCGTGCCGGCCGACCCAAAGGTTCGTTTCGATCCGGCCGGCATCAACATCTATGCCGATTCCTGGCTGGTTGAGATGGGGCGTGTCGAGATGGGGGCATAGATGGAAAAGACCTGGAACAACAAGGCCTGGTTCCTGGTGCTTCCGGTGCTGGTGCTGGTGGCGTTCTCGGCCGTCATTCCGCTGATGACGGTCGTCAACTATTCGGTGCAGGACACCTTCGGCAACAACGTCTTCTTCTGGGCAGGCACCCAGTGGTTCGAGGAACTGCTGTCGTCCAGCCGCTTCTGGGAAGCGATGGTGCGCAACCTGATCTTCTCCTTCATCATCCTGGCCATCGAAGTGCCGCTCGGCATCTTCATCGCGCTCAACATGCCGAAGAAGGGCTGGGGCGTGCCGGTCTGCCTAGTGCTTATGTCGTTGCCGCTGCTCATTCCGTGGAACGTCGTCGGCACCATCTGGCAGGTCTTCGGCCGCAACGACATCGGCCTGCTCGGCTACTACGTCAACGCGCTCGGCATCGACTACAATTACGTGCAGGATTCGTTCGACGCTTGGGTCACCATCATCATCATGGACGTCTGGCACTGGACCAGCCTTGTCGTGCTGCTCTGCTATGCCGGCCTGGTTTCGATCCCGGATGCCTTCTACCAGGCGGCCAAGATCGACGGCGCCTCGCGCTGGGCGGTGTTCCGTTATATCCAGCTGCCGAAGATGCAGCGTGTGCTTTTGATCGCCGTGCTGTTGCGCTTCATGGATAGCTTCATGATCTACACCGAGCCCTTCGTCGTCACCGGCGGCGGCCCCGGCAACTCGACCACGTTCCTGTCGATCGACCTCGTCAAGACCGCGCTCGGCCAGTTCGACCTCGGTCCGGCGGCCGCCATGTCGCTGGTCTACTTCCTGATCATCCTGTTGTTGTCGTGGGTGTTCTACACCGTGATGACCAACTACGACGCGGAGCGATGAGATGAGCGGCGCCAACGAAAGAGCCGACAGAGTGAGCGAAACCACCGCTTCGGGAAAATTGGCGAGCACGCTTTCGCAGGATCAGGTCGCCCGGCTGATGCGCAAGCGCGGCGAGGAATCGCGCTGGTGGTGGATCGTGCCGACGATCTACATCATCGTGCTTCTGCTGCCGATCTACTGGCTCATCAACATGAGCTTCAAGACCAATGCCGAGATCGTCTCCTCGCTGACGCTCTATCCGCATCAGCCTACGATCGCCAACTACGTCACTATCTTCACCGATGCGTCCTGGTATTCGGGCTACATCAACTCGATCACCTATGTTGTCATGAACATGGTGATTTCCGTGGCTGCGGCGCTGCCGGCGGCCTACGCCTTTTCGCGCTACCGCTTCCTCGGCGACAAGCATCTGTTCTTCTGGCTGCTGACCAACCGCATGGCGCCGCCGGCGGTGTTCGCGCTGCCGTTCTTCCAGCTCTATTCGGCCTTCGGCCTGATCGACACCCACATCGCGGTGGCGCTGGCGCACTGCCTGTTCAACGTGCCGCTGGCGGTGTGGATCCTCGAAGGCTTCATGTCGGGCGTGCCCAAAGAGATCGACGAAACAGCCTATATTGACGGCTACTCCTTCCCGCGCTTCTTCGTCAGGATATTCATGCCGCTGATCGCCAGTGGCATCGGTGTCGCCTGCTTCTTCTGCTTCATGTTCTCATGGGTCGAGCTTTTGATCGCTCGCACGCTGACGACCACCGATGCCAAGCCCATCGCCGCCACCATGACCCGCACCGTTTCGGCCGCCGGCATGGATTGGGGCCTGCTCGCTGCCGCCGGCGTGCTGACGCTGATCCCCGGCGCGCTCGTCATCTGGTTTGTCCGCAACTACATCGCCAAGGGCTTCGCCCTGGGGAGGGTGTGATGAAACAAAAGCACGGGTTCATCCTCACCACCACCGCCAAGGGCTTTGCCCTGGGGAGGGTGTCACCATGAATCTCGACCTCACCTGGATGGCGTGGACGTGGCCGACGGCGGCGTTCTTCGGCACCATTCTTCTGCTGCTGTGCGGCATGGCGTTTTGGGAATTTGCCTCGCCGGGCGGCAATCCGCGCGTCGGCATCCTGCGCTTCGAGACGACGCGCGGCGACCGTCTTTTTCTGTCGCTGCTTGGCAGCGCCTTTATCCATCTCGCTTGGCTGGGTCTTGTCGGATCCAACCTGTGGTGGGCTCTCGCTCTCTCCGTGGTCTACGCCGTCGGCGTGTTCCGCTACGTATAGAGGGGGAAACTGTTGGATCGACCGCGTGCCGGTGGCCGTTCCAGATCGCACTTGAAACCTAAATGTGGAGGAAACCTATGCGACGGCAATTTTTAACATCAACAACTGCCCTTGTCCTGTTGCTCGGGGTAGGCAACGCCTACGCCGGAATGGATGAGGCCAAGGCGTTTCTGGACAAGGAAATCGGCCCGCTGTCGACGCTCGACCGGGCCGGCCAGGAAGCAGAAATGCAGTGGTTCATCGATGCCGCGAAGCCTTTCGCCGGCATGGACATCAAGGTCGTGTCCGAAACCATCGCCACCCACCAGTATGAATCGCAGGTGCTGGCGCCGGCCTTTACCGCCATCACTGGCATCAAGATCACGCATGACGTCATCCAGGAAGGCGACGTCGTCGAGAAGATCCAGACCCAGATGCAGACCGGCCAGAACCTTTATGACGGCTGGGTCAACGATTCCGACCTGATCGGCACCCACTGGCGCTACCAGCAGGTCCGCAACCTGACCGACTGGATGGCGGGCGAGGGCAAGGACGTTACCAATCCGAACCTCGACCTGAAGGATTTTATCGGCACCTCCTTCACCACCGCGCCGGACAAGAAGCTCTATCAGCTGCCCGACCAGCAGTTCGCCAACCTCTACTGGTTCCGTTACGACTGGTTCAACGACGAGAAGAACAAGGCCGACTTCAAGGCGAAATACGGCTACGACCTCGGCGTTCCCGTCAACTGGTCGGCCTATGAGGACATCGCGGAGTTCTTCACCGGCCGCGAGATCGACGGCAAGAAGGTCTATGGCCACATGGACTACGGCAAGAAGGACCCGTCGCTCGGCTGGCGGTTCACTGATGCCTGGCTGTCGATGGCCGGCAACGGCGACAAGGGCCTGCCGAACGGCCTGCCGGTCGACGAATGGGGCATCAAGGTCAACGAGAAATCACAGCCGGTCGGCTCCTGCACGGCGCGCGGCGGCGACACCAACGGCCCGGCTGCCGTCTACTCGATCCAGAAATACCTCGACTGGCTGAAGGCCTACGCTCCGGCCGAAGCCCAGGGCATGACCTTCTCCGAATCCGGCCCGGTGCCGGCACAGGGTGCGGTCGCGCAGCAGATATTCTGGTACACCGCCTTCACCGCTTCGATGGTCGACGCCGGCGCCAAGGCGGTGCTGAACGACGACGGAACGCCGAAGTGGCGCATGGCCCCGTCGCCGCATGGCGTCTACTGGAAGGACGGCATGAAGCTCGGCTATCAGGACGTGGGTTCCTGGACGCTGATGAAGTCGACGCCGACCGACCGCGCCAAGGCCGCCTGGCTCTACGCGCAGTTCGTGACCTCGAAGACGGTCGACGTGAAGAAGAGCCATGTCGGCTTGACCTTCATCCGCGAAAGCACGATCCACGACAAGAGCTTCACCGAACGTGCGCCGAAGCTCGGTGGTCTGATCGAGTTCTACCGCTCGCCGGCCCGCGTTCAGTGGTCGCCGACCGGCACCAACGTGCCCGATTATCCGAAGCTGGCACAGCTCTGGTGGCAGGCGATCGGCGATGCCTCGTCCGGCGCCAAGACGGCGCAGGAAGCCATGGACTCGCTCTGCGCCGAGCAGGAAAAAGTCATGACCCGCATCGAGAAGTCGGGCGTCCAGGGCGATATCGGCCCGAAGATGGCCGAAGAGCATGACCTCGCCTACTGGAACGCCGACGCGGTCAAGAACGGCAATCTCGCGCCTCAGCTGAAGATCGAGAACGAGAAGGAAAAGCCGATCACCATCAACTACGACGAACTGGTGAAGAGCTGGCAGAAGTAATCTTGGCGTACGCGCCAGGATCATAGTGAACGGGGAGGCGGCATCTTGCCGTCTCCCCTGTTTGTATAGGCGAGCTACCGGGAGGACTAATGACCGGATACATCCTTGCAATCGACCAGGGTACGACATCGACCAGGGCGATCCTGTTCGACGGCGCGATGAAGGTCGCCGGCAGCAAGCAGCAGGAATTCACGCAGCATTATCCTGCCTCCGGCTGGGTCGAGCATGATCCGGAAGAGATCTGGGCAAGCGTCGTCGCGACGGTCAAAGGCGCGCTGAAGGCCGCCGGCCGCGAGGCCTCGGATGTGGCGGCGATCGGCATCACCAACCAGCGCGAAACCGTCGTCATCTGGGACAAGGCGACCGGCAAGCCGATCCACAATGCCATCGTCTGGCAGGACCGCCGCACCGCGCCGCTGTGCCAGAAGCTGAAAAAACACGGCCTGGAGAAAAAGTTCACCAAAAAGACCGGCCTGCTGCTCGATCCCTATTTCTCCGGCACCAAGATCGCCTGGATGCTGGACAAGGTAAACGGTGCGAGAAAGCGCGCCGAAAAGGGCGAACTGCTCGCCGGCACTATCGACAGTTTTTTGATCTGGCGGCTGACCGGCGGCAAGGTGCATGCGACGGATGCCACCAACGCCTCGCGCACGCTGGTCTATAACATCGAGAAAAATGTCTGGGACGACGAGCTGCTCTCCATCCTGCGCATCCCGGTGGCGATGCTGCCTGAGGTCAAGGATTGCGCCGACGACTACGGCGTGACGGAAAAAAGCCTGTTTGGCGCCGAAATCAAAATCCTTGGCGTGGCCGGCGATCAGCACGCAGCGACCATAGGCCAGGCCTGTTTCGAGCCAGGCATGATGAAATCGACCTATGGCACCGGCTGCTTTGCGCTGCTCAACACCGGCGCCGATCTAGTGCGCTCGAAGAACCGGCTGTTGACCACCATCGCCTATCGGCTGAACGGCAAGACTACCTATGCCTTGGAAGGCTCGATCTTCATCGCGGGTGCCGCCGTGCAATGGCTGCGCGACGGCATCAAGGTGATCGGCAAGGCCGAGCATAGCGGCGTTTTGGCGGCAACCGCCGACCCCACGCAGAACGTCTATCTGGTGCCGGCTTTCGTCGGTCTCGGCGCGCCGCATTGGGACGCCGAGGCGCGTGGCGCGATCTTCGGGCTGACCCGCAACTCTGGCCCGGCGGAGTTCGCCCGCGCGGCGCTGGAATCCGTCGCCTACCAGACGCGCGATCTCCTCGACGCCATGCGCAAGGACTGGAAGGGGGCGTCGGCCAAAACCGTGCTTCGCGTCGACGGCGGCATGGTGGCCTCCGACTGGACCATGCAGCGGCTGGCCGATATCCTCGATGCGCCGGTCGATCGCCCGACCATTCTGGAGACGACGGCGCTGGGTGCGGCGTGGCTTGCCGGCTCGAAAGCAGGCGTGTGGCCGAAGGCGAAGGATTTTGCCAAGAGCTGGGCGCTCGAGCGCCGCTTCAAGCCGGACATGGATGCCACGGTGCGCTCGGCAAAGCTCGCGGGCTGGCGCAATGCGGTGCGCCGGACGCTGAGCGCGCGGTAGTAAATCATGGCGGGGGAAGGGGATGAATCCACACTGGTATGGGGCCTGGCGCGACGAGGCTGTCGAACAATTGGATGCAAAGAATGCACGCTTGCAGCAGGAGTTCCGACTCGGCAGTTGGCCTCGCTATGACTATGATCTGACAGAAGGAAAGCTTCTGTTCTCGGACAACGGCATCACCAAGGTCGTCGCCGAAATCCAAATCGCCGGATCGACGAGTGCCAAGGCCAGCAACTGGCTCTGGGCTTGGGCAAATTCAAACCTGCCTGGCGACCTGCTTGCCGACGCAGAGCTGGTTCGGTCTTTCGGACAGGAGCATTCCATTGATGAGCTGGCTCAACCCTATGCGATAGATTTGAACAACGACCTGGAAGTGCTCGGCTGGAAAATGACCGCAGCTGCGGTTCGAATCTGCAACGGCCTCGGCGCATACCGTTCTCCGCGTGGTGAAGGCGGAGCCCTGTATCTGATCTTCAAGAGCGTCAATTGGGCCAGCTAATCCGCCCCGCCCGTACCCAAGCAACCTACGGAAAAGCCCGCGCCGTTGCCGGCGCAGGCTTTTCTACTCAACACTTGGTACCAACTCAGCTCAATAGGGCGAATTACACTGCCGCCGAGGGCCGTAGTTGGGCTGGAATGTGTTGTCCGAGGCGCGGTAGGAGCGATAGCGGTCGTAGCACCACTGCACATGCGCATCGCCGCCGTAGACGCGGTTGTTCTCGCTGTTGACGATCGCACCGGTGATCAAGGCGCCGGTGGCGAAGGCAGCCAGCGGGAACCAGTAGTCGCCGTGACGGCGATAGCCGCGGTGATATTCGCGATAGCCGCGATGGCCATTCCAATAGCTGCCGCCATCATTGTTGCGCGAGAACTGGCGGCCTACGCGGAAATCGCGATTGCCGGAATTGCGGTTGCCGTGGCGCATCCACCGCCAGTTGTCATGACGAGAATCGCCCACATTCACGATGTCGGACGAAGTTGCTGATGACTGGGGCACGAACATCTGGGCGGCATTGGCCGGCATAGCGGCGGCCGCGGCAAACGAAATTGACAGGGTGGTCGCCAGTAGACCCGTTGCGATCTTGTTCATGATCTTCTCCTTGAAGGGTGGTTGACGTCCCTTGTGAGACGAAAACGGCCCGCTCGTGCGATGGTTCCCACCAAAACAGTAAGTTGCTGATTTGTAATGTTTCTCGAATTCGGCGCGTGAGAAAAGGCGCGTCTCGCGCGCCAGCAGATCGAAGCGGCGACCACGTTGCGGGAGCGGCTCACCGGGCTGGTGACGACGCAATTTGCGGCGCGTCTGGCGATGGCTGAAACCCCGGTCGAAGGGCCATCTTTTTCCGGTTGACCGGTCGCGGCACTCTCCCTATGTTCCGCGCAATTTCGAGGGCGGCCTTTAGAGCCCGCGGGAGCGCGTAGCTCAGCCGGTAGAGCAACTGACTTTTAATCAGTAGGTCTCGGGTTCGAACCCCGACGCGCTCACCAGAAATATTTCGTGCGGAAGTTGCCCTGTCAGCAGCCCCCATCGCCCCCTACAATCGCCGCCCGGTCTTGACGTCGAACAGATGAGCGCAGGCGCGGTCGATCTCGATGCGCATCTGCTCGCCCTGTTTCAGTGCCAGCCGCTCGCGGAAAAGGCAGGAGATTTCTTCTCCGGCGCAGTCGACCCTGGCAAAGATTTCCGAACCCGTTGCTTCCAGAAGCACGATCGTGCCGGGGATTCCTTTGGCGGTCGTCGCTCGGATGTGTTCGGGGCGGATGCCGTAGATGAGGTCGCCGCCGGGTATGTTTGCCAGGTCGATGCCTTCCGGCAGCGGCAAGATCAGTCCACCGGCGCTGCGGAAAACACCTTCCTCGACATGGCCGCGAATGAAATTCATCGCCGGCGAGCCGATGAAGCCGGCAACGAAGAGGTTGGCCGGGCGATCGTAGAGATCGAGCGGCGCGCCGATCTGCTCGACAAGGCCGTCATGCAGCACGACGATCTTGTCGGCCATGGTCATGGCCTCGATCTGGTCGTGGGTGACGTAGATGGTGGTGGTTCCCAGCCGCTGGTGCAGCGCCTTGATCTCGCCGCGCATCTGCACGCGCAATTTGGCGTCGAGATTGGACAGCGGCTCGTCGAACAGGAACACCTGCGGGTCGCGCACGATGGCGCGGCCCATGGCGACGCGCTGGCGCTGGCCGCCGGAAAGCTGACGCGGATAGCGGTCGAGCAGCTTGTCCAGGCCGAGAATGCTGGCGGCCCTCCCGACGCGGCCGGCGGTGTCGGCCGGATCGGCTTTCTTGATCTTCAGGGCAAAGCCCATATTGTCGGCCACCGTCATATGCGGATAGAGCGCGTAGTTCTGGAACACCATGGCGATGTTTCGGTCGCGCGCCCTGAGATTGTTGACGACGCGATCGCCAATGGCGATCCTGCCGCCCGTGATCGTTTCCAGTCCGGCAATCATGCGCAGCAGCGTAGACTTTCCGCAGCCCGACGGCCCGACCAGGATGACGAATTCGCCATCGGCGATGTCGACGCTGACATCGTGGATGATCTTGGCGGCTCCGAAAGCCTTCTGAACGTTGTTGATTGTTACCGATGCCATTGGATTTCTCCCGGAAATGAGTCATGTCGGGGCCGTGCCTCAGCCGCCCTTGACGGCGCCTGCGGTCAGCCCGGCGACGATCTGCCTTTGCGCGAACAGGGTCAGCACCAGCACCGGCAGCGTGACCACAAGTGCTGCGGCGGCGAGCGGACCCCAGCTCACCTGCTCGTAGGAAAGCATGTTGTAGACGGCGACCGGCAGCGTGCGGGTCTCGCGGCTGGCGAGCACAATGCCGAAGACGAAATTGTTCCATGAGAAGATGATCGACAGGATGAAGGCGACGACAATGCCCGGCTTGGCGATGGGCAAGGCGACCAGCCGGAACACCTGCCAGGAACTGGCGCCATCGATGTTGGCCGCTTCTTCCAGCTCCATCGGCGTGGTCTCGAAATAGCCGATCATCACCCAGACCACGATCGGCACCGTCACCACCAGATGGATGATGATCTGCGGCCACAGCGTGCCGAGAATGCCGACCCACTGGAACAGCAGGAACAGCGGAATGAGATAGGAAAGCCCCGGCGTCATGCGGGCGATCATGATGACCACCGCCGAGCGTTCGGCCTTGAGACGCGCGATGCCATAGCCCGCCGGCACGCCGATCAGCAGCGCCAGCAACGTTGCCGTGCCCGTCACCAGAACCGAATTCCAGAAATAGAGCAGGAAATTGTTCTCCTCGAATACCTTCACATAGTTCGACCAGGCGAGATGTTCCGGGATCAGGATCGGCGGGTAGGCACCGTTGTCGATCTCGAACTTCAGCGACAGCGAGATCATCCAGAGGAAGAACAGGATCGCCGGCGAGACGAAGACCAGAGCCGCGAAAAACAGCCCGATCCGGTTGAGCAGCCGTGAACTCATCTATTTGCCCTCCACCCCGATCCATTGGGAGCGCTGGCGCAGCATCAGCAGGATGAAGGACAGCGCGACGATGACGATGAAGAACACCACGGCCATGGCCGAGCCATAGCCGATGTCGTAGTAGGAGAAGGCGGTGTTGTAGAGATAGATGTTGATGGTTTCCGAGGCCGTGCCCGGTCCGCCCTGGGTCATCGCGTAGATGATGTCAAAACTCTTCAGCGCATCGATGGTGCGGATGATCATGGCGATCATCAGGAACGGCGCGATCATCGGCAAGGTGAGATAGCGGAACTGCTGCCAGGCGTTGGCGCCGTCGATCTCGGCGCTCTCGAAGGGCTCGCGCGGCACGGAGGCCAAGCCGCCCAGCACGATCAGCATCACCAGCGGCGTCCACTGCCAGGTCTCGACCGCAACCAGGGACGGGATGACCGTCCTGGCGTTAAAGATCCATTCCTGCGCCGGAATGCCGACCAGCGACAACAGATAGTTGAGCACGCCAAGCTGGGGATGGAACATCATCGTCCAGACCAGCGCCACGGCGACTGGCGTTGCCATCATCGGCATGACGAAGACGCCGCGCAACAGGCCGCGCAGCGGAAATTTGGCGTCGAAGATCAGCGCCGCGACAGTGCCAAGGAACATCGGCGCCGCGACCGAAAGCGCCGTGTAGGTCAGCGTATGGAAAAGCGATTCCCAGAAGCGTTGGTCGACTGCCAGCCGCAGGTAATTTTCCATCCCGGCAAAGCTTCGCGCCTGTCCGAGGGTCCAGCGGTTGACGCTCATCCACAGCGTGAAGGCCCAGGGAAAGACGATCACGGCGCCGACGACGACGAGCGCCGGGACGACGAAAGGCCAGTAGTTGGGAGCCAGACGGATGGTCTGGCCCCCTTCGATGGCTTGCGTCGTCACCCCGGTGCGTTCTGGGGTGATGGCGGACATCAGCCTTGCTCGCTCCGGTCGAGCACCGGCTGGAACTGCTCGGTGGCCTTCTTCAGTTCCTCTGCCGGATCGGCGCCGGCGATCAAATTGGTCAGCGCCACGCCATAGATGTCGCGGAACTCGGTGACCGGAATGATGACCGGCAGCGACAGCCGGCTGACATTGCCCGAGCCGACCACGGCATCGAGCCAACTCGCCGGCATGGTGACGCCTTCGCGCACCTTGGGGTCTTCCAGCACCGACTTGCGGAACGGCACGCCGGCGCCAGCCTGCAGCAGGCGCGCGCCCATGGCGGGCGAAATCGCCCACTGGCAGAACAGATAGGCAGCTTCCTTCTTCTCGCTGGTGGCCGTCACGCCGAGGCCGTCACCAAAGGTGCCCGCGGCATGCGCCTTGGGGCCCTTGGGCATGACGCCGTAGCCGACCTTGCCGACCACACGCGACTTTTCCGGATTTTCCATCGGCGGGGCAAAGCCGACGCCATCGAACCACATGCCGATCTTGCCTTGCAGGAAGGCGGACTGGGCTTCGGCCCAGTTGAATCCGGTGACGCCTGGAGGCGCCGACTTGGTCATCAGCCGCTGGTAGAGGCTGGCGGCCTCGATCGCCTCGGGCGAGGTCGTGCGCAGCTTGCCCTTGTCATCGAGCGGCGTCATGTCGTAGCCGAGCATCAGCGACGTCCATACCGGCGTGTTGGCGTTTTTCAGGCCGCGGGCGACAAAGCCGTAGGTGTTGGTCGACGGGTCGGTCAGCGCTTCGGCGGCCGCCACCAGTTGCTCGAAGGTTTCAGGGTATTTGAGGCCCTTGGCCTCGAACAATTCCTTGTTCCAGTAGACGATCCAGTAATCCACCGAGAACGGCAGCGAGCGCAGCACGCCCTGGCCGTCCTTGGCAAACAGCATGCCGGCATCGGCGAAATCGGTTTCCACCAGCGCAGGATCGGTCAGGGTCGGGTCAGCGAGATAGCCTGATATGTCGGCCAGCCAGTCGCCCTTTTCGAACTGGCGCTTCTGCACGTGGTAGCTCAGATGCACGACGTCGAAGCTCGGTTTGCCGGAGCTCAGTTCGATCACCGTCTTCTGGCGCTGCTGCTGTTCCGGCGTCGCTTCGGCATTGACCTTGATCCCGGTCAGTTCCTCGAACTCGGCGATGTATTTTATCAGCGTGTCGCTGCGCGGGCTTTTCACCAGATTGACGTCAAGCGTCGTTCCCGCAAAGCGCTTCCAGTCGACGCCGGCGGCAAAGCTTGGGCGAACGCCCGCAAAGCCGGCGGCGGCAAGCGCCGCGGTTCCCTGAAGCAGTTGCCTCCTGGTTGGGTTGAACAGATTGCACGACATTTCTTCCTCCCGGTTGTTGTCGTTATCGATTGCATCGCGGACCGCGGTGCGGCTCAGGTTTCCTCAGATCTGCAGCGCCAGCCGGCGCGCCTTGTCGATATGCAGACTGATCGCCTCGACCGCCTTCCCTGGATCGCGGCTCTCCATGGCTTCGATCACCGCCAGGTGCTCGCGCATCACCGGCACGACGCGCCCGTCGATACGGAACCGCTCCTGGTGGATCAGGCGGATCTTCACCGAATTGACCAGATAGGCCTTGGCGATGATCTCGTTGCCCAGCGCATCGATGAACGTGTCGTGCATGGCCCAGTCGATGGTCTGCGCCTTGGCCTCCATCTCCGGCGTCGGGGTCTGCGCAAGCGCCTGGGCATGCATGTCCTCATGCTCGCGCCGCAAGCGGGCAAGCTCGGCATCGGAGGCGCTGACCGTAAACAGCGCCACCGCTTCACGCTCCATGAACAGGCGGAACTGAAAGGCCTCGCGGATCAGGCTGATATCTATATGGGCGATCTGCATGCCGCGCTGCGGAATGGTCGTCAGCAGTCCTTCCGCCTCGAGACGCGGCACGATCTCGCGAATGGCGCCGAGCGGCAGTCCGGTGAAGGCAACCAGCTCACGTTGCGACACGAACTGGCCCGGCTTGAAGTCGCGCGCCAGCAAATGCCGCGTGAAGCTGGCATAGGCCTTCTCCCTGAGGGTGGTCGGTTCGTTGCCGTCTTCCATTTCGGCGCGCTTCCCTTTGCCGGTCAGGCCGGTTCCCTGGCAAACAGGCTGTCATAGGCTGCGGCAAGCTGCTGCTGCCCTTGCAACGCAATCGGCTCCAGCGGCGGACGGACCGCCAGCCAGCGCTCGTCGCCGGTCTTGCGCGCCACCATGACCTTTACCGCGGGGGTGACCGGATATTTCAGCAATTCGAGCACAAAACTTTCGACGCGAGGATCGTCGCGCCCGTCCTCGGCCATGGCGCGGATTTCGCCCGGGACGAAATTGGCCATGCCCGAGATTGCACCTTGAGCACCCAGTCGCACCGCACGCGCCAGATGCCTTTCATCGCCGATCAGGATCACCAGATCGCCATAGGCGGCAAGCAGCGCCTCGCTGTAGCTCCAGTTTCCACCGGAATCCTTCACCCCGGCGACCACGTCGGGAAAAGCAGTGCGCAATCGGCCGATCAGGCCAAGCGAAAGCTGCACCATGGTAACCGAAGGGATGTTGTAGAGCAGCACGTCACGGGCGAGGGGGCCAAGCGCGGCAAAGACGGCGGAGAACCAGCCGAAAAGGCCCTCCTCGCCGACATTCTTGAAGTAGCTCGGCGGGGCCAGCAGAATGTTTCGGGCGCCTCGCTGCAAGGCATGCTGTGCCTGTTCGGCGGCGTCTTCGGCGGCGTCGACCAGCACGCCGGCAACGAGTTGATGCGGCAAGATTCCAGCAGCCAGCATGGCTTCGTTCACCGACCGCCGCTCCGTCGTGCCCACCGATGCGCCTTCCCCTGTGGTGCCGAAAAGCGTCACGCTGCCGCAACCCTGCGCCAGGCAACTTTTGGCCTGAGCGATCATGAGGGCGGTGGCGATCTGCCCTCGGGCATCGAAAGGTGTGGCGAGAGCGGCCGAAAGGCCAAAGCGTGATGTCACCGGAAGGTCTCCGAAGTAGGTGTGTATGCCGTGTTAGCACGCTAACATGTTAGTCGTAAATTGGGGTGGTGCGCTTTTTTAACAGCGGAGGGCCTTATCGAGCGGTTCACGGGTTCGAAGCTCATGGCGGATCGAGACCATTGGCGAAACAGCAGGATGGCCCAGTGTTCGGGCGCGGAGCGGCAGCTCCAACCTTGTCCCCATCCCAGTCGATGGCTAAACTCAGCCTTTCCTAGGGGAGGGTTCTGACATGACACTTCAGCTTTCGGCGGATGCTGTCGCTCCTAAGGCGGCGGCGCCTCAAAAGTACCTCTTCGGCCCGGTCGCCGATTTCCTCATGCTGGGCGGCAGCGCCTTTCTCATCCTGCCGGTGCTGTTTCTCGTTCCGCTCGAATATGAAGGTCCGGTGGCCGCAACGATGGTCTTCGTAGCCTATCTCGTGAACTATCCCCACTTCGCCCACTCCTACCAGCTCTTCTACCGCAATTTCGGGCGCAAGGTGACGGGCGACGGCTACGACAGGAGCCTGCAGCTCCGCTACATTTTCGCGGGCGTTGTCGTGCCCCTGGTCATGGCCGGGTTCTTTGCCTATGGCGCCGCGGCGGCGAACACGCGCCTGCTCGGCTATGCCACCAACGCCATGTTCTTTTTTGTCGGTTGGCACTACGTCAAGCAGGGCTACGGCATGCTGATGGTGGATGCGGTGCTGAAGCGCAAATTCTTCGACGACCGCGACAAGAAGGTGCTGCTGGTCAACTCCTATGCCGTGTGGATCCTGGCATGGCTGCAGACGAATACGGCGGTCACCCAGGGCAAATATTATGGCCTGGACTATTACACATTCGCGGCCCCTTCCTGGATTACCGACGTCGGCGTGCTGGCGGCCGTTGCGTCGACGGCGGCCACGCTCTTGATGCTGGTCAATCGCTGGCGGAAGAACGGTGGCGGCCTGCCCTATAACGGTTTGGTGGCCTATGTCGCGTCGCTCTATCTCTGGATCCTGATTGCGCGCGTAAACCCGCTTTGGCTGCTGATCGTTCCCGCGCTCCACTCGCTGCAGTATCTCGCCGTGGTCTGGCGCTACCAGACGAACGTCGAGCGAGACAGTTCCGATGCCGAAGGCGATCCGCAGCCGAAAATCCTGTCCTTTCTTGGCCCCCTCTACAGGTTTCGGCTCCTCGGCTTCATCGTCGGCGGCACGGCCCTTGGCTATCTCGGCTTCTGGCTGATCCCATCCGCGCTGACGGCTTTGATTCCCTATGACAGGCAAGTGCTGGGGTCATCGCTGTTCTTCTTCATCGTGCTCATCTTCATCAATGTGCACCATTATTTTCTCGACAATGTGATGTGGCGCCGTGGCAATCCGGAGGTATCGAAGTATCTGTTCCGCTGACTGATGCGCAGACTGTCGAGCCCGGTTTTCGTCAGCTGTCGAGTATGCCATTGCGAGCGTGATCGTCAGTGCAACGGAGAGCCCTGGAATGGCGGAGTGCTTTTCCGGGAGCCGCATGGAAAATACCCTGCGGTGGCATCTGTACCGGCGTTGGCGACTATACCGAGGTTGGCGCCGCCGGCGTGACCCTCGACGCGTGAGTTGCGGCCGACGTGCGGCGGGATCGGCTGGAACGTCACGAAACCAGTGAGACATTGCCGCCGGCATGGCGCTCGATGCGGCCGGCAAGGTCGAGTTCCAGCAGCACCATGGAGACTTGCGCGGCGTTGAGGCCGGTGTGGCGGATGATCTCGTCCACGCCCACCGGCGTTGGGCCCAGCGCCTCGAGCACGCCGCTGCGTTCGTCCTCACCGGGCGGGGGTGTTGCCGAAAAATCGGGTGCCTTTTCTGGCGGCGCAATGCTTCGCGTTCGCGTGCCCGCCAAGGGTGCGATCGCACCGGAAACGTCGGCCGCCTCGGTGACCAGGGTGGCGCCATCCTTGAGCAGCCCGTTGGAGCCGGCGCAGCGCGGATCGAGCGGCGAACCCGGTACGGCAAAGACCAGCCGGCCCATCTCGCCGGCCAGGCGCGCGCTGATCAGCGAGCCGGAGCGTTGCGCAGCTTCGATCACCACCAGTCCGAGGGCGGCGCCCGCGACAAGCCGGTTGCGGCGCGGAAAATCCTGCGCCCGCGGCTGCCAGCCGAACGGCATTTCCGAAATAACGGCGCCGCCACGCTCGGCAATGTCTTCGCACAAGCCGATATTTTCGGGCGGGTAGGGGACATCGAGCCCACCGGCCAGCACACCCACTGTACCAGTCGAGAGACTGCCCTGGTGTGCTGCCGTGTCGATGCCGCGCGCCAGGCCGGAAACGATGACGTAGCCGTCGCGGCCAAGATCCGCCGCCAGCATGCGCGCCATCTTGATGCCGGCGAGCGACGCGTTGCGGGCGCCGACGATGGCCACCGCCGGCAGGCGAAAGACGGCTGCCTCGCCCTTCACGGCAATCAGTGGCGGCGGATTGTCCATGTTTTTCAGCATCGGCGGGTAGTCGGCCTCGCCGATGCCGACGAAGCGGGCGCCGTTTTCACTGGCTGCGTCGAGTTCCGCTTCGGCTTCCTCCACGGAAGGAATGCGCATGATCCTTTTGGCTCCGCCCGAAATCATCAGCTCGGGCAGCATCTCCAACGCCGCCTCCGCCGAACCAAAGCGGTTGATCAATTCGCGAAACGAGGTCGGGCCGACATTTTGGGTGCGGATCAGCCGCAGCCAGCTCAGCCGCTGCCGGTCGCTGAGGCGCGGCCCGGCGGCGGGCTTGCTCAACCCTTGGCTCCGATCTTGCCTTCGGTGCCGGCAAGAAGGCGCGAAATGTTGGCGCGATGTTTGAAGATGACGATCAGGCTCATCACCAGGAACAGCCCGGCGGTCTCAGGTGTGCTCCAGAAATAAAGCGGGATCGGCACGATGACCGCCGCCGTCAGCGCTGCCAGTGAGGAATAGCGAAACAGAAAAGCCATCGCCAGCCAGACGACGATAAAGATCAGCGCCACATGCCAGCCGAGCGCGATCAGCACGCCGAGATAGGTCGCCACGCCCTTGCCGCCCTTGAAACCGAGCCAGACCGGATACAGATGGCCAAGGAAGGCGCCAAGGCCTGCCCAGAGCCCAAGGCCGGCCCACAGTCCGTAGTCGTGTCCAAAATGGCGCGCGATCATCACCGCCGCCGTACCCTTCAACGCGTCGAGCACCAGCGTCGCGGCGGCGAGGCCCTTGTTGCCGGTGCGAAGAACGTTGGTGGCGCCGATATTGCCGGAGCCGATTTTGCGCACATCGCCGAGGCCGGCCGCGCGGGTGATCAAGAGGCCGAAGGGAATCGAGCCGAGGAGATAGCCGAACAGCAATGCCAGGATAACGTTATAACTCATTGTTTGCCCCCGCATTTCCCCAGCAACATATCGGTCTGCGACGTGGCGCGATCGCTCTAGCTCGAAAACACTGTGCGGCCCGCCACCAGCGTTTGCAAGACCATGCCTTGCAGCCGCGCACCTTCGAAGCAGGTGTTTTTCGAGCGCGAGCGGATGCCGCTTTCACTCACGATCCAGGGTTCTTCGAGGTCGATCAGCGCAAGATCGGCCGGCGCTCCCGGCTTCAGCGTGCCGCCCGGCAGGCCGAACAGCCTTGCTGGTGCGGTGGACAGTGTTTCGACCAGCCGAAGTAGCGGCACGTCACCATTGTGGTAGAGCCGAAGCGCTGCTCCAAGCAGCGTCTCCAACCCGATCGCGCCGGCAGCTGCATCGGCGAAGGGAAGGCGCTTGGTGTCGACATCCTGCGGGTCGTGCGAGGAGACGATGATGTCGATCGTGCCGTCCTTGACCGCCTCGATCATGGCCAGCCGGTCTTCCTCCGCGCGCAAAGGCGGCGTCAGCCGGAAGAAGGTGCGGTATTCCCCCACATCGTTCTCGTTCAGCGACAGATTTTGGATCGCCACGCCCGCCGTGACATTGGCCTGGTCGGCTTTCGCCCGCGTCATCGCTTGCGCTGCCATCGCCGTCGAGATCTTGGCCGCGTGGTAGGCGCCGCGCGTCAGCCGTGCCAGCGCCAGGTCGCGCTCCAGCGGGATGGACTCGGCCTCGCGCGGAATGCCGGCAAGGCCGAGCCAGCTGGCATACAGGCCTTCATTCATCACGCCTGCCGAAGCGAGGTCGCCATCCTGTGTCTCATGTGCGATGACGCCACCGAAATCGCGGGCATAGGTGAGAGCCCGGCGCATCACCAGTGCGCTGGATATTGTGTGCCGCCCATCGGTGAAGGCGACCGCACCGGCCTCGCGCAACAGGCCGAATTCGGTCATCTCGCGACCGGCGAGGCCTTTGGTGATCGCCGCCGCCGGAAAGATGTTGACGCTTGCCGTGTCCCGGGCGGTGCGCAGCACGAATTCGACCAGCGCGACATTGTCGATCACCGGGTCCGTGTCGGGCATCATAACGACGGAGGTAACGCCGCCGGCCGCCGCCGCAACGCTGGCCGAAGCGATGGTCTCGCGATGTTCGCCGCCCGGTTCGCCGATGAAGACGCGCGCGTCGATCAGGCCGGGAATGATTGCCTTGCCGGCGCAGTCGACCACGGTGGCTCCCGCCGGCAGGCCCTGGTTCAGGGCAGCCTTGCCGGCGGCAACGATCTTTTTCCCCTCGACGATCACGGTGCCGACCTCGTCGAAGCCGCGTGACGGGTCGACGATGCGGGCGCGCTCAAAGACCGTCGTGCTCATGCGCTCCGGCCCTCGTTGCGGCGCGGGTCGAGCAGCGCTTCCATCACCGCCATGCGCACGGCGACACCCATCTCGACCTGTTCCTGGATGACGCTTTGCGGACCGTCGGCGATTTCGGACGCAATCTCGACGCCGCGGTTCATCGGACCGGGATGCATCACCAGCGCGCCGTCCTTGGCGGCCTTCAGCTTTTCGGCATCGAGGCCGAAATAGCGGAAATATTCGCGTACCGAAGGCACGAAGGCGCCTTCCATCCGCTCGCGCTGCAGGCGCAGCATCATCACCACGTCCGCGCCCTTGAGGCCCTCTGCCATCGAGCGCGAGACGATGACGCCCATTTTCTCGATGCCGGACGGCAGCAGGGTCGACGGCGCCACCACACGCACCTGCGCACCAAGCGCGTTCAACAGCATGATGTTGGAACGCGCCACGCGAGAATGCAGGATGTCGCCGCAGATCGCTACGATCAGTTTCGACAGCGGCCCCTTGGCGCGGCGGATGGTCAGCGCGTCGAGCAGCGCCTGCGTTGGGTGTTCATGCGCGCCGTCGCCGGCATTGACCACCGAGCAGCCGACCTTCTGCGCCAAAAGGGCGGCGGCGCCCGCAGACTGGTGGCGGATGATCAGGATGTCGGGGCGCATAGCGTTCAGCGTCATCGCCGTGTCGATCAGCGTCTCGCCCTTCTTCACCGAAGAGCTCGCCACCGACATGTTCATGACGTCGGCGCCGAGCCGTTTCCCGGCCAGTTCGAACGACGACTGCGTGCGCGTCGAGGCTTCGTAGAAGAGGTTGATCTGGGTGCGGCCGCGCAGCGTCGAGGTCTTCTTTTCGGACTGCCGCGAAATGGCGACGGCGCGATCGGCCCGGTCGAGCAGAAGCTCGATGTCACCGGGGGAAAGATCGCGGATGCCCAGAAGATGGCGGTGAGGATAAAGCGGCAGGGACGAAGCGTCGGTCATCTCAAGGCGCTGCTATAGGGGGGAGAATTCCTTGCCGCAAGCGTCAGCTTGGCATTGCGGCCTTTCTCCCCGGTATTTTCGTCGCGCGCGCCGCCTGCCTTGGGCTATATCTAGCCGATTGCTTCGGATTCGAAGCCTTGTGATGATAAGTGCCTTTCTAGCGTTAGAAGGCCCTTCTACTTTCAGAAGGATTGGGCGTGACCGACGACGTGACCAACCAGCCGCCGCCGCTGACGGGCGGCAACGCCTGGCGGGGCGATCCGTTGCTGATCCAGCTTGCCGAGCGTTTTTCCGATCCGGTGCGCAAGGACCTCGACGGGCTTGGCCGGTTCGTCCTGACGCAGGAGGCGCAGGAACTGGCTCGCCTCGCCAATGTCGAGACGCCGAAGCTCCGCACGCATGACCGTCAGGGCCGGCGCATCGACCTCGTCGAATTCCATCCGGCCTATCATGCGCTGATGCGCCGCTCGGTTGCCGGCGGCCTGCATTCCTCGATCTGGGAAAACGGCGATAGCGAGATCGGCCGTCGCCATCAGGTGCGCGCCGCGCGTTTCTACCTGACCGCCGAACTCGAGACCGGGCATCTCTGCCCCATCACCATGACCAGCGCTTCGCTGGCCGCCCTGATGGCCAGCCCAAAGCTGTTTCGCGAATGGGCGCCGCGCGTGACGACGCGCAAATACGACCAGAGTCAGAAGCCGCCGGTCGACAAGACCGGGCTGACGCTCGGCATGGGCATGACCGAAAAGCAGGGCGGCACCGACGTGCGCGCCAACACCACACGGGCCGAACGCGCCGGCAGCGGCTTTTATCGCCTCACCGGCCACAAATGGTTCATGTCGGCGCCGATGTCGGACGCTTTTCTCGTGCTTGGACAGGCGCCGGAAGGGCTTTCCTGTTTTCTCGTCCCGCGCATCCTCGGCGACGGTTCCGGCAACGGCTTCCGCTTTCAGCGGCTGAAGGACAAGCTCGGCAACCGCTCCAACGCCTCATCGGAGGTAGAGTTCGTCAACGCCATCGGCGAGATGGTCGGCGAGCCCGGCGCCGGCATAAAGACGATCATGGACATGGTCACGCTGACCCGGCTCGACTGCGCCGTCGCCTCGTCGGCAATCATGCGAGCGGGGCTGGCTGAGGCCGTGCATCACGCCCGTCACCGCCAGGTGGCCGGCTCGACGCTGATCGAACAGCCGCTGATGCAGCGCGTGCTGGCGGACATGGCGCTCGATGTCGCCGCCGCCACGGCACTCTCGTTCCGACTGGCGCGCTCCTTCGACGAGGCTGCCGGCGACCGCGGCGAGGCTGCTTTTGCCCGCGCCATGACCCCGGTGGTCAAATACTGGGTCTGCAAGATCGCGCCGCCACTGCTCTATGAGGCGATGGAGTGCCTCGGCGGCAATGGCTATGTCGAGGAAGCGCCGCTCGCCCGCTACTACCGCGAAGCCCCGGTCAATGCGATCTGGGAGGGCTCAGGCAATGTCATGGCGCTCGACGTGCTGCGCGTGCTCGGCCGCGCGCCCGGCCTGTTCGAGGAGGTGCTGGCCGGCATCGACCGCGATCTCGGCGCCGGCGGACGCGGAACCATTGGCGTGCTCAAGGCGGCCATGCAGGTCGCCGGCACCGATGAGGGGTCGGCCCGCCTGCTGACCGAACAGCTGGCGCTGTCGGCGGCAGCTGCGGAATTGCGCCGGCTGGGGGCAGGGCGGATTGCGGACGCCTTCGTCGAGACGCGGCTCGCCGGCCAGTGGCGCAACACCTATGGCATGCTCGATTCGCGCCACGATGCGCGCATGATCATCGACACGCTCTATCCGCCGGTGAATTGAGGGCCTTCCGCCAGGCCGTGAACGAATTTGCCTGCCTGTGGACAGCCGTTAACCTTAACGAATGGTTTCCGTTGCAGCCGCAGGCCGCAGACCCCACTGTCTTTGTCACCAAAGCAGGAATGCCATGCGGCACATTTTGACGTCCTTTCTGGCCTTGCACTGGGCGCTGGTTTTCGCCCTGCTGGCGTTCATCTGTGTCGATGGAAACCGCGGCGTTGCGGGCGCTCTGGGCGTGCTCGGCGTGGTCGTGGAAAACACTCGTCTGGCCGATCTCGACAATGCTGCCGTCGTGGCGCCGCTGGCCATCGCCTTGCTGGTCGTGGCGGTGCTGTTTTGCTGGGTCTTCGTCGAGAGCCTGGTTAACGCCGCAGCGAGCCCGGACGGAGCCGACAGTGTGGCGCGGACCGCCTTCATTTCGGCATCCGCGGTGTTGTCGCTGATCCTGATCGGCGGCGCAGCGCGAGGCATCAACGGCCTGTTTTTGGTTGTCGCCGTGCAATTGGCGGCACTTCTGGCCTCCTATGTCGCCATGCTGGCAGAGCGGAGGTCGGTCTTCGCCGTCATGGTTTCGCGGGAGGCAGAGAGCCGCGCCACCGCCCATGCCATGGCCAAGGGTGCCGCGCACGGCTCCTTGCTGTCGCGCATTTCCGGCCGTCCGGACATTGGTCCCAGCGGTCCCAGAGGCGGTTCCAGCCGCAGGGACGGTCACTGATGCGCACGCTGTTCGCATTGTGGGCAACGCCACTCGCTCTGTTCTGGGGCTGGTTCTTCCTGTCGCTCAACGACATCAATTTCGGCTACGTCATGCTCAGCCGGCAGCTGCATGATTTCGTGTTCCAGCTCTACGGGCAGATGCTGGGCATCGATCCGGCGATCATTCCGGGCATGGTGGCAAGGGCCTGCGTCTTTGACGGCTTCCTGCTGATGGCATTGTGGGCGTTTCGCCGCCGCCGCAACATCACGGCCTGGGTCAGGCGGCAGGCGGGGAATCCGGTTCCGTCCGATCGCGTGGGTCAAGCGACTGGAGCCGGTCCAGAACTCCCTGCAGAATAAAGGCCGCAGCCGCCGAATCGATCTTGCCGGCGCGCTTTCGGCGCGAGAAATCCATCTCGATCAGCGTCCGCTCCGCCGCCACCGTCGACAGCCGCTCGTCCCACAGCACGAAGGGCAGGTCGGTTATGCCTGCCATGTTGCGCACGAAGGCGCGCGACTTCTGGGCGCGGGGACCTTCCGAGCCGTCCATGTTGATAGGAAGGCCGAGTACAAACGCGCCGACATTATCCTTCTGCAGCTGGGCGAGCAGCGCTGCCGCATCCAGCGAAAACTTTTTACGCAGGATGACAGGGCGCGGATGGGCAAAGGACAGGCCGCGGTCGGAAACGGCGACACCGATCGTCTTGTCGCCGAGGTCGAGTCCGGCCAGCGTCCTGCCGCCCTCCAGCCGTGCCGGCAGATCCTCGATTGCTATGATGCCCAACGGCTTTCCCCAACCAGCTTTACCGTGACCCAGTCTAACCGTGACCCAGACTTACCGTGACCCAGACTTGCCGTCACAAAGAGCGCGACACGTTCTTTTGAACCGCGAGCACACTATGTCACTTTAATTTTGCTGCCGGCGTTCTATCTTCCGGCGCAACCAAAATCGAGGAACACGATCGATGAAATTGACCTGGTACGGACATTCCGCCTTCCGCGTCGAGACATCAGGCGCGACCATCCTGATCGACCCCTATCTCGTCGGCAACCCATCATGGACGAGCGGCTGGGAGGGGCCGGCGGAAGGCGTCACCCATGTGCTTCTGACCCACGGCCACAGTGATCATGTCAGCGGCGCGGTGGAGGTGCTGAAGAAGAGCGGCGCCCAGCTGGTCGCCAATTACGAGATCTGCATGTACCTGGTCGGCAAGGGCGTCGACGGCAAGAAGATCAATCCCGGCAATCATGGCGGCACCGTCGATTGCGGTGCCTTCACCACCACATTCGTGCAGGCACTGCATTCCTCGTCGTTTGGGCTCGATGGCGGCCAGAACG
Organism: Mesorhizobium sp. M0139; assembly: GCF_040322455.1. Lineage (NCBI taxonomy): Bacteria > Pseudomonadati > Pseudomonadota > Alphaproteobacteria > Hyphomicrobiales > Phyllobacteriaceae > Mesorhizobium > Mesorhizobium sp. M0139. The sequence continues at coordinate 60,657 of NZ_JAMYTN010000002.1, read as the reverse complement.
TCTACCTCGGCAATCCCAACGGGCTGGTCCTGCATTTCCCGGAGGACAAGACGCTCTACCATATGGGCGACACCGACATCTTCTCCGATATGGCGCTGATCGAGGAATTGCATGAGCCGAAGATCGGCCTCGTGCCGGTCGGCGACCGCTTCACCATGGGCGGCGCGGTGGCGGCCCTGGCCTGCCGGCGCTTCTTCCACTTCGACACCGTCGTGCCATGCCACTTCGGCACCTTCCCGATCATCGACGCGACGGCGGAGAAGTTCGTGGCCGGCCTCGAAGGATCAGGTGTCGACGTAGCCTTGCCAGCCATCGGCCAAACGATCACACTATAGAGCGATCGTTGAAACGATCCCTTGTCGCAAAGGGGAATTAAACCATGGGTTTGAGAGAGACTCTTTGCGTTTCGATGCTGGTCGCTGCGTCGCCCGCATCCGCCGCCGAGGACTTCATCAAGGGCGTTTACCTCCAGACCCAGGAGCTTTGCGCGCAAGCCAAAAAGGACACGCTGCAGACGCTGATTGACACCGGCAATGTCATCTTGTCGGCGGACGGCCTGCAAAGCGTCGAGTATAATTGCGAGTTCGTCCAGGTCACCAAGGCGACGCGCTCGCCGAGCTGGGCGGTCACTGCCATCTGCCAGGAGCCGGGCTTTCTCTTTCCCGATATACTGTCGATCACGCAGATGAACGCGACCCAAATCGACATCGTCTCGGTGCGCCCGACCGCCGACGAAGGCGAGCAGGCCGGCAATGGCGGCAGCTATTATCTGTGCGAGGGTGTATCGCTGCCCTAGGCTGAAATGCCGCCCTGGCATGAACGGGCTCTATCCCCAAGCACGATCGATGTTGCGCGGCACGCGCCACGCCGCTATAGCGCCATCTGGTTTTCCCAAAGGCTAAAGACATGTCCGTTGATCTGCAAACTGTGAAGCGCGTCGCGCGTCTCGCCCGCATTGCGGTGAGCGAGGAGGATGCCGAGCGCATGACCGGCGAGCTGAACGCCATTCTGGGCTTTGTCGAGCAGCTGAACGAGGTCGATGTCTCCGGCGTCGAACCGATGACATCGGTGACGCCGATGGAGATGAAGAAGCGCCAAGACATCGTCACCGACGGCAACAAGGCTGCCGATATCGTCGCCAACGCGCCGGCCACTGACGAGAATTTCTTCCTCGTGCCGAAGGTCGTGGAGTAGCTGGCCGATGGCAATCGAGATCGCCGTCGAAACGCCGCTGCAGGACGATGTCCGCGCTTTGGTCGAGGAGCTCAACGCGACGCTGCTCGAACTGACGCCGCCGGAGCATTGCTACCATCTGACGGTCGAGCAGATGGCTGGCGACGACACCACCGTGTTCATCGCCCGCGACGACGGGCAAGCCATCGGTTGCGGCGCGCTGAAGCGCCATGACGCCCGCGTCGGTGAGGTCAAGCGCATGTACACGCGGCCCTCGCATCGCGGCAGGAAGATCGGCGCCAAGATCGTCGAGCATGTCGAAACGCTGGCGCGCAGCGAAGGGCTGAAGCGCCTGGTGCTTGAAACCGGCGACCGCCATCCCGCCGCCTGGACCGTCTACGAACGCGCCGGCTTCTCGCGCTGCGGGCCGGTGCTGGATTATCCCGATTCCGAGTGGTCGGTGTTTTACGAAAAGAGCCTTTGATGAGCGGATTGACCCATCTGACAATTTCGCAGGCGCGCGCCAAGCTGCGCGCCAAGGAGATTTCGGCCGTCGAAATCACCGAGGCCTATCTCGGTGCCATCGAGCGCGCCAATCCGGTGCTCAATGCCTACATCGTCGTCACCGGCGACAAGGCGCGCGATATGGCCAAAGCTTCCGACGCCAGGCTCGCCAAGGGCCAGGGCGGTGCGCTGGAAGGCATCCCGCTCGGCATCAAGGACCTGTTCGGCACCGAAGGTATCCACACCCAGGCCTGCAGCCATGTGCTGGACGGCTTCAAGCCGCGCTACGAATCGACCGTCACCGCCAATCTGTGGGCAGACGGCGCCGTCATGCTGGGCAAGCTTAACATGGACGAGTTCGCCATGGGCTCGTCCAACGAGACCTCCTATTACGGCCCTGTCGTCAATCCGTGGCGGCGTTCGCGCCTCGACACGGTGGTGATGCCGACCACGCATCAGGGCGATGGCGGTTTCGTTTCGGCCGGCGGCACCAAGACCGCGCGCACGCTGGACAATGCCCAACTGGTGCCGGGGGGCTCGTCGGGGGGCTCGGCTTCCGCCGTCTCGGCTTTCCTGTGCGCCGGCGCCACCGCCACCGACACCGGCGGCTCGATCCGCCAGCCAGCCGCCTTCACCGGCACCGTCGGCATCAAGCCGACCTATGGCCGCTGCTCGCGCTGGGGCATCGTCGCCTTCGCTTCGTCGCTCGATCAGGCCGGCCCGATCGCCCGGGACGTGCGCGATGCCGCGATCATGCTGAAGTCCATGGCCTCGGTCGACCCCAAGGACACCACTTCCGTCGACCGGCCGGTGCCGGATTACGAGGCGGCGATCGGCAAACCGATCAGGGGCATGAAGGTCGGCATTCCCCGGGAATACCGCGTCGACGGCATGCCGGAAGAGATCGAGGCGCTGTGGCAGAAGGGCATTGCCTGGCTCAGGGATGCCGGCGCCGAGATCGTCGACATCTCGCTGCCGCACACCAAATACGCTTTGCCGGCTTATTATATCGTTGCGCCCGCCGAAGCGTCATCCAATCTGGCGCGCTATGACGGCGTCCGCTACGGCCTGCGCGTGCCGGGCCAGGACATTGTCGACATGTACGAAAAGACCCGAGCCGCCGGGTTCGGTCGGGAGGTCAAGCGTCGCATCATGATCGGCACCTATGTGCTGTCGGCAGGCTATTACGATGCCTACTATCTGCAGGCGCAGAAGGTGCGCAATTTGATCAAGCGCGACTTCGAGACGGTTTTTGCCGACGGCGTCGACGTCATCCTGACGCCGGCGACGCCGTCGGCCGCCTTCGGCATCGCCGACGAGGACATGGCCGCCGATCCGGTGAAAATGTACCTCAACGACATTTTCACGGTGACCGTGAACATGGCCGGACTGCCGGGCATTGCCGTGCCAGCCGGCCTCGATGCCAAGGGACTGCCGCTCGGCCTGCAACTGATTGGCCGTCCCTTCGACGAGGAAACCCTGTTCCAGACAGCCGCCGTCATCGAGCAGGCGGCGGGAACCTTCCAGCCGGAGAAGTGGTGGTAGCATGCCGCCTCCGTCTCGCATTTCCATCGTCGAGACGGGAAACGAACTGCTGATCACGAACCCGCCACGCACCTCGGATTTCAGGACAGTCTTTGTCCTGATCGGGGCCGCGATCGTCGCCTACACCGGCTACATGGGATTGACGGATATGTCGTCCGCAACGCTCACCAGCGGCACGCTCGGCCTGCTGTCCTTCGTGGCGGTCATTGCCCTCTTCACCTATTTCCTGGGCAAGGATTTCATCTGGCGGGTGTTCGGCAGGGAAACCCTGCGGCTGACCGACACCGCAGCCGTGCGCTCGGTGAGGGGTTCTTTGCGAAATCGGTGGTCACTGCCTTTGAAAGGGCATCTTAGGGTCGAAATCCTCGACCACACCTATCCCACGGACGAAGTGGAACTGTCGGAAGTCATCAGCTTAACCAACGCGAACGGCGTGCTTGTTTTCGGCAGGGAGTTAAGCCGCCTCGAAGCGGAAGCGGTAGCGAGTGCGGTCGAGCACTTCATCGGCCGTCACAATTTGAGCTGGAGATAGGCAGGCAATGTTCTTCTATCTCTCCAAGATATTCTGGTTCTTCGTCCAACCACTCAACCTGGCGATCTTCCTGCTGCTTGCCGGCTTGCTCGCGGCGCTGATCGGCCGCCGGCGATTGGCGGCGACGGGCAGTGTGTTCGCCTTCCTGATTCTGGCGCTGTCGGCCTGGACGTCGCTTGGCGCCATGATGCTCAATCCGCTCGAAGAGCGCTTCCCAAAGCCGCCGCTGCCGCGGAAGGTCGACGGCATTGTCGTGCTCGGCGGCGGCTTCGAGGGCGCCATCAACTTGGCGCGCGGCGGCTATGAGCTGAATTCGGGCGGCGACCGCATGGTCGAGGCGGCGATCATTGCCCGGCGCTTTCCCGAGGCGAAAGTGGTTATCTCCGGCGGCACCGGTGAACTGTTCATCAATGGCGAGGGCGATGCGGCCACCGCGCCGCGCCTGCTCGGTGCGCTTGGCGTCGACGCCGATCGCCTGATGCTCGAGAACAAATCCCGCAACACCTATGAGAATGCGGTCTTCACCAAGGAACTGGTAACGCCGAAACCGGGCGAGACCTGGCTGCTGGTGACCTCCGCCTTCCACATGCCGCGCGCCAAGGCGCTGTTCGACAAGGCCGGCTTTCAGACGGTCCCGTGGCCTGTCGACTATCGCACCTCGGGCAAGGAAGGCTTTGGCCTGTTTCGCGACAACGCACCCGATTCGCTGCAGACCACGACCATGGCGATCCGCGAATGGATCGGGCTCGCCGCCTATTGGCTATCGGGCCGGATCGACCAGCTTTTCCCCGGCCCGGGCGGCTGACCGATCACCGCTTGTCGCGCCGCTGAAAAGAACTGGCGCCGCACCAGCACCGCCAGAAGCAGCAGCGTCGACAGCACGAACACGATCGGGTCGACGAACCAGCCGAGATAGCCGATCGAGAAGAACACCGCGCGCAGCCCTGAATTGAAGTGCTTGCCGGCCAGCATGTTCATGCGCGCCGCGCGCCACACCGCCGTTTCGCTGACCGGGTTGCGTGACGCCTCGCCATAGGGGATCGGCACCGCGCCAATCAGGATCGTGCAGTAGTTGAAGAGACGGTAGGCCCAGCCGAACTTGAAGAAGGCGAAGGCCAGGATCAGCACCAGGCCAAAGACCTTGATCTGGAAGGCGGAGCGCGATGAGGTCGCGTTCAACGGCAGGTCGTTCAGCACGGCAAGGACCTGATCCGAGGCGCCAAGCAGCGCGAAACAGCCACCGAGCGCAATCAGCGAACTGGAGGCGAAAAAGGCGGTGCCTTGCTGCAGGCCGCTCATGATGGCGGTGTCGACGATGCGGATTTCGCGCTCGGCCATGGTGCGCATCCAGGCCTCGCGCTGCACGTTCATGGCCATCGTCAACGACACCCGGCTGACCAGTCTGCCGTCGGACGCCAGCGTATGCAGCAACCAGGCGAGCAGGAAGAAAGCCAGCGCCGCCAGATCGGCCGTCGACAGGTGGAAGGAATCGCCCATGCCCCCTTTTACCACAGGCAAAGCGGTCAGTTCGATGCTCCAAAGCATGTCGCCCAGAAGTGAGCTTCGGTTCTGGGACAACGACATGCATTAAAACAAGAACTTAAAGCGCGTCGCATGAATCCGTTTTCAGCGCGACGCGCTTTAAGCCGGTGATGTCGCTGCCGGAGCAAACAAGGTCGGCAGGTGCAGCGCCGCAATCCGCAAAACAGCACAAACATCATGGAAAGTCCTATATGTAGGCCTTGATCTCATTTCCGGAGACGGCGCAGCGTGTTTCTTTCGGTTTTCGACCTGTTCAAGATCGGCATCGGACCGTCGAGTTCGCACACGATGGGACCGATGACGGCGGCGCGGCGGTTTCTCGACGAGATCGCCGGAGATGACTGGCCGCGCCCGGCCGGCGTCAAGGTCGATCGCATTGGCGCCAGCCTGCACGGCTCGCTCGCCTATACCGGTATCGGCCATGGCTCGGATCGCGCCGTTGTCCTCGGCCTTGCTGGCCTGACACCGCAGACGGTCGATCCCGATCAGGTCGAGGGCATCGCCACGCGCATCGCAGCCGAGAAGCGGATATCGCCCCGCGGCCATCCCTCCTACCGCTTCGATCCGGCGACGGATCTGGTGCTCGACCGCAAGACGTCGCTCACCGGCCACGCCAACGGCATGGCCTTCTACGCTTACGATGCCGGCGACCGGCTGCTGCTCAAGCGCATCTATTATTCCATCGGCGGCGGCTTCGTGGTGTCCGAGGAAGAGCTGCAGCGGATAAAGGTGAAGGGCTCGGTGACCACAGAAGGCAAGAAGGTGCCCTATCCCTTCAAGAATGCCGTCGAGATGCTGAAGATGGCAGGCAAAAGCGGCCTGTCTATCGCCGACATGAAGCGCATCAATGAAGAGACGCATATGTCGCGCGAGGAGCTCGACAGCGGCCTCGATGCGATCTGGGGCGCTATGAAGGGCTGCATCGACCGCGGCCTGTCGCAGGACGGCATCATGCCGGGCGGGCTGAAAGTGCGCCGTCGTGCCCGCATGCTGCACGACAAGCTGCAGGAGCAATGGCAGCAGAACAAGCCCAACCCTTTGCTGGCCAATGACTGGCTGTCGATCTACGCCATGGCGGTGAACGAAGAGAACGCCGCCGGTGGACGCGTCGTCACCGCGCCGACCAATGGCGCGGCCGGCACATTGCCGGCTGTGCTGCGTTACTGGCTGCATTTCCACCCCGAGGCCGACCAGCCGAGCATCCGCGACTTCCTGCTCACGGCGGCCGCCGTCGGCGGCATCATCAAGACCAATGCCTCAATCTCCGGCGCCGAGGTCGGCTGCCAGGGCGAGGTCGGTTCGGCCTCGGCGATGGCTGCCGCGGGTCTCTGCGCCGTGATGGGCGGCACGCCCGAGCAGGTCGAGAACGCCGCCGAAATCGCGCTCGAACATCATCTCGGCATGACTTGCGATCCGGTCGGCGGTCTGGTCCAAGTGCCTTGCATCGAGCGCAACGCGCTCGGCGCCGTCAAGGCGGTCACCGCCGCCTCTCTGGCGATCAAAGGCGACGGCGTCCATTTCGTGCCGCTCGACGCCGCGATCGAAACAATGCGCCAGACGGGCCTCGACATGAACGAGAAGTACAAGGAAACCAGCCTTGGTGGGCTCGCCGTCAATGTCGTGGAATGCTGACCGTGCAACGCCACTGGCACTGTGGAGAAGTCGGGCAGGGCCGTTGACGCAATCGCGCGCCGGACTAAACCTTAAGCGATGGCACTCAATCTCCTAAAACTGTGCGTCGGTTGCGACAGCGTCGAGGACCTCGAAGAATGGATCGCCTTCCGCCTCGATGAGCGCCGCCGCGCCGGCGAACCCGCCGAGCACTGGCACACCACCCGCATGGTGCCTACGCGCGGCGCCGAGGTCACCGATGGCGGTTCGCTTTATTGGGTGATCAAGGGCAGCGTGCAATGCCGCCAGCTGATCACTGATATCAGGCCCTTCACGGACGATGAAGGCATCGGCCGTTGCCGCCTGATGCTCGACCTCGACGTGGTGCGCACCGACTGGCAGCCGCGCCGCGCCTTCCAGGGCTGGCGTTATCTCAGACCTTCGGATGCGCCCGCCGATATCGGCAAGGGCAAGGCCGGAATGGTCGAGATGCCGCCGAAACTGAAGCGCGAGCTCGCCGATCTGGGCTTGCTGTAGAGCCAAGGGCGCGGCCGCTTCTCCCAGAGCGTCGAGCGCTGGCCCTTCATCTTGTCCAAGGCTGGACTTGCAAGGGGCCCGACAACGCCACATCTTGCTTCTTATGAGCGACAAGAAGCAGCGCGTGCCCGCAAGGGCCAGTCCTGCGCCGGTCAAGCCTCAATCCAATGCCGGCGAGATCGACGCCTTCATCCGTCAGGCCCGGACGCTTGCCGCGTCCGCGACCGGCTCCGGGCGGCTGATCCTTGCGCTCGACGCCACGATGAGCCGCCAGCCGACCTGGGATCTCGCCACCAAGCTGCAGGGCGAAATGTTCGACGCCGTCGGCAAGGCCGGAACTCTCAGCGTCCAACTGGCCTATTTTCGCGGGTTGGGCGAGTGCCGCTCGTCGGCTTTTGTCGCCGATACTGATGCCCTGAAGCAGCTGATGACGCGGATCGACTGCCGTGCCGGCCACACCCAGATCGGCAAGGTGCTGGCGCATGCGCTAAAGGAAACGGCGGCGGCCAAGGTCAACGCTCTGGTCTATATCGGCGACGCCATGGAAGAGGATATCGACGAGCTGGCGCAGAAGGCCGGCAGCCTCGGTCTGCACGGCGTTCCCGTCTTCGTCTTCCAGGAAGGCCATGATCCCGGCGCAGAAAAGGCGTTCAAGGAGATTGCGCGGCTGTCCAAAGGGGCTTGGTTCCGATTTGATCGGCGGGCTGCCGCGACCTTGGCCGGGCTGCTTTCGGCGGTTGCCGTCTATGCGACCGGCGGATTGAAGGCGCTCGAGGCAAGGGACAGGCCGGGAGACCGGCTGCTGATCGAGCATCTCAGGGGCGGCGGGAATTGATGGGCGCTATCATTGCACTTGTTGCACTTTTTCTGGTGCTGCTCGGCGCGGCGACGATCTTTGTCCGCGCCGATGCGCAAAGACTGGCAAGCGGCATGCGCACGCTCGGGCCGGTGCTTCTGGCGCTGGTCGGGCTTGCCGTTCTGGTGGTCGGGCGCGAAGGCATTGCCGGCCTCATCCTGGCCGCGGCCCTTGCCTGGTACGGTTCGATGCGAATGAAGCGGCCGTCGGTCGGGCCGGCGCCCGGCAAGCGCTCGACGGTGCGGACCGCCGCACTGGAAATGGAGCTTGATCACGATACGGGCGGGCTTGAAGGCCTGGTTCTGGCCGGCCGCCATGAAGGCAAGATGCTGGGCGCGATGGGCCTGGCCGAGCTGCAGCAGCTTTACCGCGAACTCCCCGGCGACCCGGAGAGCCGCCAGCTCCTAGAGACGTATCTTGACGGCCGTTTTCCCGTCTGGCGCAAAGACGCTGAGGCGAACGGTGGCGAAGGGCTGGGTGTTGCGCCAGGTGCGGGCGCCATGACTAAGGAGGAGGCCTACAAGATCCTTGGTCTTGAAGCGGGGGCCGCCGCGGCGGATGTCCGCAAGGCGCACCGCCGCCTGATGCAGCGCCTGCACCCCGACATCGGCGGCACGTCTTTCCTGGCGGCGCGGATCAACGAAGCCAAGGACGTCTTGCTCTCCAATCACAACTAGTCTCCTTCGACGCAGTAAATTTCCGGGAGATGGTTCCGACGCCGCCCTACTGTTGGACGGCGTAGCAGGCGATTTTCTTTTTCTTCAGGGCATTGCAGGCATTCCAGGCCGCGTCCTTCGAGCGGAAGCCGCCGAACCGGGCGCGGTAATAGGTCTCGCCATCCTTTTCGAAGGCGACGGTGAAACCGGAAGCAGCCCCAAGAACTTTGGGCGCCTGCTTGGCGGTCTTGTCGAGGAAAGCCTGGGCTTCGGACTGCTTGGGCGACGACGCCACCTGCACCGCCCAACCAGCCGGCACCGAGGCCGTGTTGACCGGGTCGACCGCCTGTGGGGATACAGGCGTGGGTTCGGCATAGGCAGCCACAATCTGCGCAGTTTCGACCTTCGGCGCCGTCACGATGACGGTCTTGACCTTCCTGGTCTTGACGACGGGGGCGGGATCTTCGACCGCGGCCACCGTCTGTTCGTCGGCAGACTGGCCTTCAGCAGACTCCTCGTCAGCGGATGTCGGATCGTCATTGGACGCTACGGCATCGTCTTCAACGATCGGCTTGCCATCCGGCGTCGGCGCGTCATGCTTGGGCAGGAAGACCTTGGCCAGCGCCTTGACCGGATTGTCGCCGCCGGCCTTGGCGACCAGGGCGCCGCCGCCGCGGGTCGATGCGCGCGGCATGTAGGCGTTGATCAGGCCGGCCATCTGGTTGTCGCGGCTGCGCCCCGAAGTGCCGCCCATGACGACGGCGACGAGGCGGCGGTTGCCATCCGAAACCGACGAGACGAGGTTGAAGCCGGAGGCGCGGGTATAGCCGGTCTTGATGCCGTCGACGCCCTTGATGCGGCCGAGCAGACGGTTGTGGCCATTGATGCGCTGGCGGCCGTAAAGGAAGGAGCGCTGCGAGAAATAGCCGTAATACTGCGGATAATGTTCCCTGAGCGCTATGCCGAGCATCGCCATGTCGTGGGCGGTTGTGAACTGGCCGGGATCGGGCAGGCCGTTGGCATTGCGAAACACGGTGCCGTCCATGCCGAGCGCGCGCGCCTTGGCGGTCATCATGCGGGCGAAATTGCTTTCGCTGCCGCCGAGCAGTTCGCCGAGCGCGGTCGCCGAATCATTGGCCGACTTGGTCACCATCGACAGGATGGCGGTTTCGACCGAAACCGCTCCGCCCGCCTTGACGCCGAGCTTGGTCGGCGGTTCGGCCGCCGCTTTGGCCGAGAACGGCACGGGCGTGTTCCTGCTGATCCGGCCCTTCGCCATGGCCTCGAAGGTCAGATAGAGCGTCATCATCTTGGTCAGCGACGCCGGGTAGCGCCGGCCGTTGGCATCGGACGAATAAAGCACCTTGCCGGTCTTGGCGTCGACGACGATCGCCGAAGACCTGGCGGCCATCGAGGACGCGGCATCCGCAACGACAAATGACATCGCCAAAGCGAGGATCATGATCGTTTTGAGGGAAGATGCGGATTTTGAACCGAAGACCGACAACGCCTGACGCACTGATAGTTCCTTTGAAACTCATTGCCATGGAGGCGGCAAAGGGATCCGACCTCACTTGTCGTCAAACTATCGCGGCCAGCGTTACCAATCCGTTTATGGTAACCGGCGCGTTCACCATTTTCCTCGGGCTTGAGCCTTTCTTTATTCGAATTTTAGCTGTTGCCGGCGCAGCGCGGCCTGATGCCGCTGTAATCTTGACTTTTGTGCAGCGCACAATATATTCTCGTGCATTGCACAATTGCGCTCAGGCAAGGGCGCTTCAAAACGCCAAGGGAAACGTCAAATGACCCAGACCTACGAGGACTTCTCGAAATACGGCAAGGAGTTTGCCGATACCGGATTGAAGAGCTTCACCTCGCTCTCCAAGGGCGCGCAGGCGATCGCCACCGAAGCTGGCGAATACACCAAGAAGAGCTTCGAAGCCGGTAGCGCCGCGGTCGAAAAGCTGTTCTCCGCCAAGTCGCTGGAAAAGGCGGTCGAGATCCAGTCCGACTTCGCCAAGCAGAGCTATGAGAGCTTCGTTGCCGAGGCGACCAAGTTCGGCGATCTCTATGCCGATCTCGCCAAGGAGGCTTACAAGCCCTTCGAATCGATTGTCGCCAAGGCGAAGTAATTTCGCTCGAGAATACCAGGCACGGCCTTTCGGGCTTGCAAAACAGACCCGGTCGCGGATGCGCGGCCGGGTTTTTTCATGCCGGTTCAATTCCGGGGCTTTGGCGGTTCACGATTTTGAAAATCGCCTCGGTTTCCCCACCTAGCCATATTGTCAGCTAACAAGAAGGGCTTAAAATCGTCCATCGAACACCTACATATCGAACTCGCATGGGGATTCGAAAGAGGCAGGACTACGTGACTTCAGGTTTGACTGCCACGACAAGCGTGGTGCGGATGCAAAGTGACGGCGACGGCAATGAGGCCGGTCGCGGCACAGCCGTCATTACGCGCACGAAGACCAAGACCAAGAAGCCCAGCCTTTACAGGGTCCTCATCCTCAACGACGACTACACGCCCATGGAGTTCGTGGTTCACGTCCTGGAGCGTTTTTTTCAAAAGGACCGCGAAGCCGCCACACGCATCATGCTTCATGTTCACAATCATGGGGTGGGAGAGTGCGGGGTCTATACATTCGAGGTGGCCGAGACCAAAGTGTCTCAGGTCATGGATTTCGCCCGACAGAATCAGCATCCGCTGCAATGCGTGATGGAGAAGAAGTGAGGTAACATGCCGGCTTTCTCCCAAGGCCTGGAAAAGGCGCTTCACCAGGCGCTGACGCTCGCCAATGAGCGGCACCATGAATATGCAACCCTAGAACATCTGCTGCTCGCCCTCATCGACGACACTGAGGCGGCCGCCGTTATGCGCGCCTGCAACGTCGATCTCGACGAGCTGAAGCACACCGTTCTGACCTATATCGACACCGAACTCGACAATCTGGTCACCGGTTACGATGAGGATTCCAAGCCGACCGCCGGCTTCCAGCGCGTCATCCAGCGCGCCGTGATCCATGTGCAGTCATCCGGCCGCGAGGAAGTGTCCGGCGCCAACGTGCTCGTCGCCATCTTTGCCGAGCGCGAGAGCCATGCCGCTTATTTCCTGCAGGAACAGCAGATGACCCGCTACGACGCGGTCAACTACATCTCGCACGGCATCGCCAAGCGCCCCGGCGCATCGGAGACGCGCTCGCCGCGCGGCGCCGATGACGAGCAGGGCGGCCAGAACGGCGCCGAGCCGCAGGAGGAAGGCGGCAAGAAGAAGCAGCAGCAGGATGCGCTGACGGCTTATTGCGTCAACCTCAACAACAAGGCCAAGGCCGGCAAGATCGATCCGCTGATCGGCCGCGAGAGCGAAATCAACCGCACCATCCAGGTGCTGTGCCGCCGCTCCAAGAACAACCCGCTCTATGTCGGCGATCCCGGCGTCGGCAAGACGGCGATTGCCGAAGGCCTGGCCAAGCGCATCGTCGAGGGCGATGTGCCCGAAGTGCTGCAGGACGCCACCATCTTCGCGCTCGACATGGGCACGCTGTTGGCCGGCACGCGCTATCGCGGCGATTTCGAAGAGCGGCTGAAGCAGGTCGTCAAGGAGCTCGAGGATTATCCGGGCGCCGTGCTGTTCATCGACGAGATCCACACCGTGATCGGGGCCGGCGCCACGTCAGGCGGCGCGATGGATGCGTCGAACCTGTTGAAGCCGGCGCTGTCTTCGGGAGCCATCCGCTGCATCGGCTCGACCACTTACAAGGAGTTCCGCCAGTTCTTCGAGAAGGACCGCGCTCTGGTGCGGCGCTTCCAGAAGATCGACGTCAACGAGCCGACCATCGAGGACGCCATCGAGATCATGAAGGGCCTCAAGCCCTATTATGAGGAATTCCACAAGGTGAAGTTCACCAACGAGGCGATCAAGGCTTCGGTGGAACTGTCGGCCCGCTACATCAACGACCGCAAGCTGCCGGACAAGGCGATCGACGTGATCGACGAGACCGGCGCCTCGCAGATGCTGGTGCCGGAAGCCAAGCGCAAGAAGACGATCGGCATCAAGGAGATCGAAGCCACGATCGCCACGATGGCCCGCATCCCGCCGAAGACGGTTTCGGCAGACGACGAGAAGGTGCTGCAAGGCCTCGACATCGAGCTGAAGCGCGTCGTCTATGGCCAGGACACCGCCATCACCGCGCTGACCTCGGCGATCAAGCTGGCGCGTGCCGGCCTGCGCGAACCGGAAAAGCCGATCGGCTCCTACCTGTTCTCAGGCCCGACCGGCGTCGGCAAGACCGAAGTCGCCAAGCAGTTGGCTGCCTCGCTCGGCGTCGAGCTGATCCGCTTCGACATGTCGGAATATATGGAACGCCACACCGTCTCGCGGTTGATCGGCGCGCCTCCCGGCTATGTCGGCTTCGACCAGGGCGGTCTGCTTACCGACGGGGTCGACCAGCATCCGCACTGCGTGCTCTTGCTGGATGAAGTCGAGAAGGCGCATCCGGACCTGTTCAACATCCTGTTGCAGGTCATGGACCACGGCAAGCTGACCGACCACAACGGCAAGCAGATCGACTTCCGCAACGTCATCCTGATCATGACCACCAATGCGGGCGCATCGGATGCGCAGCGCGCGGCGATCGGTTTCGGATCGACCAAGCGCGAAGGCGACGATGTCGAGGCCATCAACCGGTTGTTCACGCCGGAGTTCCGCAACCGTCTCGATGCGATCATCCCGTTCGGCTCTCTGCCGGTCCCGGTCATCCACCAGGTGGTGCAGAAGTTCGTCATGCAGCTCGAGGCCCAGCTCTCCGAGCGGGGCGTCACCTTCGACCTGTCGTCCGACGCGATCGCCTGGCTGGCCGACAAGGGCTATGATGAGCGCATGGGTGCGCGGCCGCTCGGCCGGGTCATCCAGGAGCACATCAAGAAGCCGTTGGCCGACGAGGTGCTGTTCGGCAAGCTCAAGAAGGGCGGCACGGTGCGCGTCACCGTCGAGAAGAAGGAAACCGGCGAAACCGGCCTGAAGCTCGAATCACTGGCCGACGAAGCCCCGGTGCAGCCGAAGCAGGAGCCGGAAGAGACGCCGAAAGCCCGCAAGGCGGTGGCCAAGAAGCCCGTCGCCAAGAAGGCGGTGGCGCAGAAGCCTCAGCCCAAGGGCAAGGACGAGCCTGAGCCCAAGGGCAAGGATGGCGGCAAGCGCAGCCTGGTGCCGCAACTGCCGCGCAAGAGCTGAAAGGTTCGCCTATGAAGGGCCCGGTGACGGGCCCTTTTTTCATTGGCTGGCCGGTTTGCCGACACAGCGCCCCTGCTTTTCAGGGCAGATGTTGTTAGGTCAGGCGGCGACGCCCTCGGGTGCAAACTTGCCCAGGAAGTACCCGCACGCCTTCCAGATGGCGATCGAAATCAGAACGCTCGCATAGCCATCCACGGCATAATGCCAGCCAAGGACGACCGAGCCGACCATGATGATTGCGGCGAATGCCCACATCAAAAGGCCGGCCAACCGTGAGCGGCGTGTTGCATAAAGCGCGAAAAGCACCGCCATCGCTACATGCATGGACGGGAAGGCGGATATGCCGAGACTGCCTGGCGTCGCCCCGATATAGCCGCTCCACACAATGTCCTGCGTGCTGAGCGCCCAGATCGGATAGATGCGATCGGCGGCGGCGAGTGCTTGCATCAGGGAATGATAGTCGCTGCCCAGCCCCAGTCGCTCGTAAAAGCACGGCCCTGCCGAAGACAGGCCCATCGCCAGGAAAAAACCCGCCAGTATCCACACGAGCATGAAGCTCATCAGGAACTGGTGACGCAGCTTCGTGTCCGTGCGCGTGATGCAAGCGATGAAGACCGAGGCGATAAGGACGACGAACCAGGAATTGTAAGCCAGGTTGAACGATCTTACGGCGAGCGGCGACTGGACGATAAACCACAGCCATTCATGGGGCGCTCGGCCGAAATGCAGCACCCGGTCGGCCTGAGCCAATGCGTGATCCCATGCGAATGGCGAAAGGATCGCGACCGCGCCTTTCAACACACCGAAAGCGGATATGAGCGCAATGCACGCGGCCAGACCATTCAGGCTGTTGGCGTTGCGCTCGGCGTCGCCGAAGACGCCGCCGATCGATCGCAGAAAAGTGCCGAGCGGCTCAGGATCCCGCTTGATGAGTGCAAGGTGAAAAAAGCTGCCGAGTGCGAAGGCGCAGCCACCGATCCAGAAAGCGAAAAGAAGGTATTGGGAATAGTCTTCCAGCACGCCGAAATCCGGCATGTTTCCGGTGCGCAGGCCGACCGCGGCTGCCAAAAGCAGGGCAGCGATGGCCATCGCGTGCAGCAGGCGGTGTCGCCGGTACGCGTCCGCCAAGGTGCGCAGAAAGGCCCGCCCGGCAGCTGCTTTTACCAACGGCTCTGATGTCGCAACCGAATGTTCCACGATTTTGAAAACCCAAACGCATCCCGGTACGGAGCACGTTATCACGGCGTGGTTTGATATTTTCCTAACCGACGTGGTGGATTGTGGCTGAGCGCATCGCCCTGAGGCGCGCGCCACCTCAACCGTTCAGCGCTGCTCGGATCTTCGCCGCGTTCTCCGTCAGCACTTCGGGCTTCTCCATCTGCCCCGTATGCGGCTTGAGCGCGATGCCTTCGAACCGCGGGATGACATGGACATGTAGGTGGTAGACGGTCTGGCCGGACGCCGGTTCGTTGAACTGCAGGATGGTGACCCCGTCAGCGCCGAAAGCCTTTTTGACCGCCAGCGCGACCGTTTGGACCGTGGTGAACAGCCGGCCGAGCGTCGCGGGATCGGCATCGAGCAGATTGCGCGACGGTGCTTTGGGCACCACCAGCGTGTGACCGGGGCCTTGCGGCATCACATCCATGAAGGCGACCACGGCATCATCCTCGTAGATGCGGTGCGAGGGGATTTCGCCGCGCAGGATCTTTGCGAAGATATTGCTGGGGTCGTAGGCCTCGGTCATGGCGGCGCTCCGGGAGTATGCTCCCGGTGTAGCGAAGCTGTCCTGGACCGGCAAGATGGTCAGGTAAGATGGTCAGGCGAGGGCAGGCGCGGATCGCTATTCCTCAAGATCCTTGCGGAACGGCGTATGCTCTTCCAGAATTTCGCCCATCCGCTCGACCTCGCGCCGCTCACGCCGGAGATAATCGGCCACAGCATTGCGCAGGCCGGGATGTGCGATGTAGTGCGCCGAATGCATGGTCACGGGACGATAGCCGCGCGCCAGTTTGTGCTCACCCTGCGCGCCGGCCTCGATCACCTTCAGCTTGCGCTCGATGGCGAAGTCGATGGCCTGATGGTAGCAGACTTCGAAATGCAGGAACGGGTGGTCCTCGATGCAGCCCCAATTGCGGCCGTAGAGCGCATCGGAGCCGATGAAGTTGATGGCGCCGGCGACATAGCGGCCATTGCGCTTGGCCATGACCAACAGGATGTCCTGGGACATGCGCGCCCCGATCAGCGAGAAGAACTTGCGGTTGAGATAGGGCCGGCCCCATTTGCGGCTGCCGGTATCCATGTAGAAGGCGAAGAAATCGTCCCAGGCCTTTTCGGACAGGTCCTTGCCGGTGAGCCGGTCGATCGAGATATCGTTGGCGAGCGCCTCGCGCCGCTCCTTCTTCATCGCCTTGCGCTTGCGCGATGCCAGCGTGGCGAGGAAATCGTCATAGGTCGAAAAGCCTTCGTTGAAGAAGTGGAACTGCTGGTCGGTGCGGTGCAGGAAGCCGGCTGCTTCCAGCGTTGCAACGTCGCTTTCACTGGCGAAGGTGACATGCGCGGACGACACGCCGAGCTTTTCCGTCACCGCCTTCAGGCCCGCTGCGAGACCGGCCTTCACAATGGCGCTGTCCTCGCCTTTGCTGACCAGCAGGCGAGGGCCGGTGACCGGAGAGAACGGCACGGCGCATTGCAGTTTCGGATAGTAGTTGCCGCCGGCGCGTTCGAACGCATCGGACCAGCCGTGGTCGAAGACATATTCGCCCTGGCTGTGCGATTTGAGATAGCAGGGCACGGCGCCCAGCAATCTGCCTTGGGCATTTTCCAGTCTGAGATGATGACCTTGCCAGCCGGTACGCCGCACAGCGCAGCCGGAATCTTCAAGCGCGCTCAGAAAAGCATATGAAACGAGAGGGTTATAGCCATTTTCTGTGTCGCTGCGGGTTGTGCCGGTAAAGCCGTTCCACTCGTCGCAGGTGAAGGCATTGATGCCGGCGGCAACGCGGATGGAAAACTCCGCATTCGCCGTTTGCCCGTCACCTTCATCACCCTGATCCATGGGGCTTATTTAAGCTCTGTCGGGGCCGCTACAAGTCACGTTTCAGGCACTTCCATCAGGCGACATTGACCAGATCGGGTTCGAACCCTTCGAACGTCATCTGGTCGGCGTATTTGAAGGTGAGATCCACCGCCGGCTGGTCATGCACCGTCCAGGTGATGACAGGCATTTTAAGCCTTTCGCGCACGAAGCTGACGAACGGGTTCGGCAGATCGCCCGCGGCATAGGAGGTGAAGGCGAGGCCATGCGCCAGCATGGCGAAATGCGCCTCGATCAACTGGTTGTCCTGGCCATAGGCCGTGAGCCCGCCCGGAATTCCTGGCGCATCCCTGGGGAAATCGCGGACCAGCCAGTGGTCGAACGACATGATCGCCGCCTTGCCCTTGTAGCGCTCCAGCATCTTGCCGACGCTCGCCACCAGGCCCTCGTCGTAGCCGGGCACACCCTTCAATTCGACCACCAAAGGCACGCGGCCGTCGACCAGGTCGAGCACCTCCTGAAGTGTCGGCACATGGTCCTTGGTGCCGCCGATCCTGAGCGCCGCCAGTTCCGCTGCCGTGCGCTGCCAGACGAAGCCGTCCTGGCCGGTCAACCGCCTGAGATCGCCGTCATGAATGATGACGGGGACGCGGTCGGACGACAAATGCACGTCGCATTCGATCGCATAGCCGCGCTCGGCGGCAGCAGCGAAGGCCGACAGCGTGTTTTCCCAGCGCGTCTTGTTCATGTCGTGAAAGCCGCGATGCGCCACCGGGCGGGCGGTCAGCCAGGAAAGGTCGGTCATTGTCTTGGTCCTGCTCATGCGACCTCGAAGACGGCTTCGATTTCCACTGCGGCATTAAGCGGCAGACAGGCGGTGCCGACGGCGGAGCGGGCATGCTTGCCGCGCTCGCCAAGGGCTGCGACCAGGAAATCGGAGGCGCCGTTGGCGACCAGATGCTGCTCGACGAAATCCGGCACTGATGCAACAAAGACGGTGATCTTGACCAGCCGCTGGATTTTTTCGAGATCGCCAAGTGCTGCTTTTGCCTGGGCCAAGACATTGATTGCGCAGTACTTTGCGCCTTCCTTGCCGGTTGCGGTATCGACGTCGCGGCCGAGCAGGCCGCTTGCCTGCAGCTTGCCGTCCTTGAGCGGCAACTGCCCGGCGGTGAACAAAAGATTGCCGGACCTGCAATAGGGCACATAGTTCGCGGCGGGCGCTGCGGCGGCAGGTATCGTCACGCCGAGATCGCTTAGCCGCTTTTCGATTGTTTCACTCATCGTATTTCCCTATTGCTTGGAGACGCCGCGCTGGCCGGGCCGAAATTGCTATTTTTGCCTCGCTTCCGCCACGACTTTTTTTAAGCTGGACCATCTTTACCTGCGGCCTGCCATCAGCTGCGACGATCGGAGCCCCTTATGCGCGCAACGCGCCTTGCCTTCCACGCCGTTCTCGTTCCGGTGCTGTTCTCGATGGCTCCAGCCTTTGCCGTGCCGGCGCTGCAGGCGCATCGCGCCGTCTACGATCTTACCCTCGACAAGGCGTCGGACCGCTCGGGCATCACCGGCATTTCCGGCCGCATGGTCTATGAGTTCAACGGCTCGCCCTGCGAGGGCTATACGGTAAAATTCCGTTTCGTCACCCAGATCGCCACCGGCGACAACACCAGGCTGACCGACCAGCAGACGACCACGTTCGAGGACGCCGAAGGCAAGACCTTCTCGTTCGTGACCAAATCCTTCGTCGACCAGAACCTAGACAAGGAGGTCAAGGGCACCGCCACGAAAGAGACCAAGGGCCTCAAGGTCGACATCGACAAGCCCGAGAAGAGCAGCCTGGAACTCGCCGCCACCCAGTTCCCGACCCAGCATCTGGTCGAACTGATCGGCAAGGCCGAGAAGGGCGAGAATTTCTACGAAACCAGCCTGTTCGACGGTTCGGAGGATGCCAACAAGGTGATGACCACCACCGTCATCGTCGGCAAGAAGGCCGAGGGCGACAAGGCCGACCCCGAAGCGCCGGCGCTGGCCAAGCTTGCCGGCGACAAATACTGGCCGGTCGACATCGCCTATTTCGACGAGACCGACAAATCGGGCGAAGAGGTGCCGGAATACCGCATCAGCTTCAAGCTGCACGAGAACGGCATCACCCGCGACCTCACAATGGACTATGGTGAGTTCTCGATGACCGGAAAGCTGGTCAACCTGTCGCTGTTCGATCAGACCAAGCCTTGCCCGGTCTCGAAATAGCAACAATGCGGCGCTGGCCACGGCAGGCTTGATGGCAGTTCCCGATGGCGGTCTATGTCGATGCGGCGATCTGGAAATGGGCCGGCCATCGCTGGTGCCACCTGATGGCCGACGATACGGACGAACTGCATCGTTTCGCCGCCGAGCTTGGTGTCAAGCGTTCGTCCTACCAGGGGCCGCCCAGGACATCGGCGCCGCACTATGACATAACCGGCTTCGAGCGCGACCGGGCGGTGCGGCTCGGCGCCATCGAATGCAGCCGCGAGGAGATCGTTGCGATCTTCAGGCGCGTACGGGTACCCAACGGAAAGGGCCGATCGTGACCCTAACGGCATTCCTGGCTTATTGCCTTGCCATCACACTTGCCGCCGCCACGCCGGGACCGGCGATGTTCACGGTGATCACCAACGGCGTGGCACGCGGCTTCCTGCGTGCGTTCGTCGCCGGAATGGGCATTGCCGCCGGCGATGCCGTGCTGGTCACCCTGGCACTGCTCGGGCTGGTGGCGCTGGCCCAGACCTTCGAATGGGTGTTTCTCCTGTTGAAATACGCCGGTGCGGCCTACCTGATTTTCCTCGGCATCAAGATGTGGCGGGCCGCGGCCGCGCAATCGGCCGCGCAAGGAATCCCCCAAACCGGATTGTCGCGGTCGTTCCTGCTTGGCGCCTCCGTGGCGCTCGGCAACCCGAAGGCGATCCTGTTCCACGCCTCGATCATGCCGCTGATCCTCAACCTCGACACCATGACGTTTGCCGACGGCCTGCTGGTGGTGGCAGTCGTCGTCGGCGCCAATATTCTCACCATTGGCATCTACGCCGCGCTGGCGGGCAGGGCATCCGGCTGGCTCAGGACGCCCGAACGCATGCGGCTGATTAACCGGTTCGCCGGCAGCGCCATGATCGGCACCGGAGCGCTGATTGCCGCACGCTGAGCGATGAAGCACCTCACCGCTTGCGTTTGCAGCGCTTCCCCTCTATATGCGCGCTCATTCCACACACGGACTTTGGTGTCTGCCCGGGAGAAATCCGGCTGAAACCTCCGGTGGCGTTCGAGGACAAAGTCCAAAAATGCCTGTGTCCGTGGAGGCTAACCGGAAAAGGAACTAAGAATGGCACTGCCTGATTTCAGCATGCGCCAGCTTTTGGAAGCTGGCATTCACTTCGGCCACCAGACCCACCGCTGGAACCCGAAGATGGCGCCTTACATCTACGGCGCCCGCAACAACATCCACATCATCGACCTGTCGCAGACGGTGCCTTTGCTGCACCAGGCTCTGAAGCAGGTTTCCGACACCGTTGCCAAGGGCGGCCGCGTGCTGTTCGTCGGCACCAAGCGCCAAGCGTCCGACATCGTCGCCGACGCCGCACAGCGTTCGGCCCAATACTATGTCAACTCGCGTTGGCTCGGCGGCATGCTGACCAACTGGAAGACGATCTCGAATTCGATCCAGCGCCTGCGCAAGCTCGACGAGATGCTGGCCGGCGAAGCCCAGGGCCTGACCAAGAAGGAACGCCTGAACCTCGACCGCGAGCGCGAGAAGCTCGACAAGGCGCTCGGCGGTATCAAGGACATGGGCTCGACGCCCGACCTGATGTTCGTCATCGACACCAACAAGGAAGCGATCGCCATTCTCGAGGCCAAGCGCCTCGGCATTCCGGTCGTTGCCATCATCGATTCGAACTGCGATCCGGACAAGATCGACTTCCCGATCCCCGGTAATGACGACGCGGCGCGCGCCATCCAGCTCTATTGCGACCTGATCGCCAAGGCTGCCATCGACGGCATCGCCCGCCAGCAGGGCGCGCTCGGCGTCGACATCGGCGCCTCGGTCGAAGCTCCGGTCGAACCGGCGCTTGATCCGGCTCCGGCCCCGGCTGCGGACGCTCCGGAAGCTTGACAATCGAAGGCCGGTTGCGGCCTTCATCATTCTCATATTTGGCACGCTAGACGGACGCATCACCGAGTACCGGTGGTGCGTCGGTGCATTTAAAACAAAGAGGCGACAATGAGCATTTCGGCTGCACAGGTCAAAGAACTCCGCGACTTGACCGGCGCGGGCATGATGGACTGCAAGGCGGCGTTGACCGAGACCAACGGCAACATCGAAGAGGCCGTCGACTGGCTGCGCAAGAAGGGCATTTCCAAGGCCGACAAGAAGGCTGGCCGTACTGCCGCCGAAGGCCTGATCGGCGTCGACTCCGGCGTCCGCGAGGCCGCCATCGTCGAGGTTAACTCCGAGACCGATTTCGTGGCCCGCAACGAGCAGTTCCAGGAGATCGTTCGCAATGTCGCCAAGGTCGCGCTTGCTTATGGCACGACGGAGGCTGTCTCTGCCGCAAAGTATCCGGGTTCGAACAAGTCGGTCACTGACACCATCAAGGACGCCGTTGGCACCATTGGCGAGAACATGAGCTTCCGCCGTTCGGCCAAGCTCACCGTCCCGCACGGTGCTGTCGCAACCTACGTCCACAATGCGGTTGCCGATGGTCTTGGCAAGCTCGGCGTTCTGGTCGCGATCGAGACGACGGGCAATGAGCATGCCGCCAACGCCTTTGGCCGCCAGGTCGCCATGCATGTCGCCGCCACCAACCCGCTGGCGTTGACCGCCGAGCAGATCGATCCGGCAGCGGTCGAGCGCGAGAAGGCGATCTTCGCCGACCAGGCGCGCCAGTCCGGCAAGCCGGAAGCGATCATCGAAAAGATGGTCGAAGGCCGCCTGCGCAAGTTCTACGAGGAAGTCGTGCTCCTCAAGCAGGCCTTCGTGCTCAATCCCGACATCACTGTCGAGCAGGTGCTGAAGGATGCCGAGAAGGACATCGGCGCTCCGGCCAAGATCTCCGCCTATCTGCGCTTTGCGCTGGGCGAAGGCATCGAAAAGGAAGAGACCGATTTCGCGGCGGAAGTCGCGGCGGCGGTGAAGAAGTAGTTTTAAAAATAGCCCCGAAAAGGGCTTCTCAGCTCAGGCAACTCGGCCGGGTGTCCGCAAGGATGCTCGGCCGATTTCTTGTGCGGTGTCGATGAAGGCCCTGAGCTTTGGCGCCGTCGACGCCCTGCGCGGGAAGTAAAGGAAGAGGCCGGGCTCCTCGATCGCCGTTTGCGGCAGGATCTGAACGAGGCGGCCGGCGGCCAATTCCGCGCGCACCAGCGGCTCGAACACATAGGTCAGCCCGACGCCGGCAAGCGCAAGGTCGATCGCGGCCAGCGAATCGGTGACGATGACCGTACCCTTCGTCTCGGCCACGACATCCTTGCCGTCCTCAGTCAGGTCCCAGCGATAGAGTGCGCCGGAGCGCACAAGCCGGTAGCCGACGCAATTGTGGTCCGAAAGATCCGTCACACCGCGCGGACGGCCATGCCGGCCGACATAGGCGGGGGAGGCGACGATCACGGCGTTGAATGGCGGCGTCAGCCGGACCGTGACCATGTCCTGTGCGATCATCTCGCCCAGCCGGATGCCGGCATCAAAACCCTCGCCGACAATGTCCACCAGCCCCTGGTCGGTGAGCAATTCGATGGTCACATCAGGATAGCGTTCAGCCATCGCGGCGACCACGGGAGTGACGGCAAGTGGAACGGCGATGTTGGGAACGTTCAACCTGAGCAAGCCGGAGGGCCGGCCCTTGATGGCGCGGATGCGGTCCATCCGGTCGGCGATATCCTGGAGGGCAGGGGCCGCCGTGTCCACCAGCGCCTTGCCGGCTTCCGTCAGCGAGACGCTGCGCGTGGTGCGCGCAAACAGCGGCTGGCCGATCCGCTCCTCCACGAGGCGCACCGCATGGCTGACGGCGGATGGGGACATGCCCAGGTCGGCCGCAGCAAGCGCAAAGCCGCCGCGTCGGGCAACGGCGACGATGACAGGCAAATGACTGAGCAGATCCCGGTCCATTCATGCATGATATCGCATAGTCCTTGCGAACACTTCAATCTTTTCCATGCCGACAGGCTGACCCATATTGTCGTCACCGATGCACAAAGGAGAAAAGACATGAATGCCTTGAAACACGCTACCTTCGCCGCAGGCCTTGCTCTGGCGCCGGTCGATGCCGGCGGCGCCGAGCTGTCCGATTGGCGCGCGCTCGCCGACGAACGCGCCGTGATCCGCATCGCCGATGCCATCGACCGTGCCGTGGATGCACAGGACTGGAAGCTTGCCCGCTCCTATTTCGCCGACCGTGTCACCGTCGACTTCAGCAGCCTGTCAGGACAGCCTGCCGCCACCATCCCCTCCGACGATCTGATCGGTACCTGGGCCGGCAACCTCGGGGGCAGCAAGACCAGCCTGCATCTGCGCACCAATCACCAGGTGATCTTTGAGGCGGACGCGGCGACCGTCTCTTCGAACGGCTATGCCTGGAACCGGATGGAAGGCAATGGCGACCCGCTGTGGGAAGTCTGGGGCACCTACGAGCACCATCTGGTTCGCTCCGGGACCGGCTGGAAAGTCGACGGCTTCATTTTCCGCGCCACGCATGAGCGCGGCAATCCCTGGGTCAAGATGACGCCTGGCCAGTGAGCCGGCGTCAATAAAGTCAGGATAGGAAAAACACCATGACCATGAGCTATTACACACTGGGCAACAGCGGCCTGCGCGTCAGCCGGCTGGCACTGGGCACCATGACCTTTGGCACCGAATGGGGTTGGGGCGCGGAGAGGGAAACCGCGCGCGCCATGGTCGACGCCTATGTCGAGGCCGGCGGCAATTTCTTCGACACCGCCGACCTCTACACCGGCGGCACAGCCGAAACCTGGCTCGGCGAATTCATCGCCGAGCGAGGCTTGCGCGACAAAGCGGTGATCGCCACGAAATTCACCTTCAACGCGGAGCCCGGCAATCCGAACGCCGGCGGCAATGGCCGCAAGAACATCTTGCGCGCCGTGGACGCTTCCCTGAAGCGGTTGGGCACTGATTATATCGACCTCTACCTCCTGCATGTCTGGGACGGGCTGACGCCGGCCGAGGAGGTCATGCGCACGATGGATGATCTCGTGCGTGCGGGCAAAATTCGCCATGTCGGCCTGTCCGATGTGCCGGCCTGGTATGCTGCCCGCGCGCAGACGATCGCCGAGTGGCGCGGCTACGAGCCGGTGTCGGCCCTGCAGCTTGAATATTCGCTGGCGGAGCGTTCGATCGAAAATGAGTTCGTGCCCTTCGGCACCCGCCATGGCGCAGGAATCATGGTGTGGAGCCCGCTGGCCAGCGGGCTGCTCAGCGGCAAGTACCGGCCGGCGCAGGACGGCCATGTCGGCCGGCTCGACGGCTTTCGCAACACCACTCATCCGGGGTTCCAGAAGTTCACCGAGCGCAACTGGGCGATCGTGGCGGAACTCGAAAAAGTGGCCGCCGAACTCGGACACAGCATGGCGCAGGTCGCGCTCAACTGGGTGGCAACGCAACCGGGCATCGCCACCGTGATTCTTGGCGCCACCAAGCTGGCGCAGTTGCAGGACAATCTGGCGGCGTTGGATTTCACGTTACCCGCCGAGCTTCGCGCGCGGCTGGATACGGTCAGCAAGACACCGCCGCCATTCCCGTACGCCTATTTCGGGTCCGACATACAAGCCCGGGTTACCGGCGGCGCCGTGACCGGCGACAAGCCGTTGGGTTATGCGCCGCCGCGGCTGGTCGAGGGCGCCGCCGTCAGCATCCCCCGCCAATGACGGGCCGCGCCGGGATGGGGGAATTGGGCGTGGGGCGCGGCGTTACATCGCGGCGCCCTTCGTGTATCGGAACTCGGCATCGCGCCAGCGGCGGCGCCCGCGCGAGGGCGGCCTGCCCAGGCTGCCACACGCAACAATGACGAGGTCCAGATGACGGCAAAGCCCCTCTATCGACGTGTCCTGCTGAAAGCGTCGGGCGAAGCGTTGATGGGCGAGCAGCATTTCGGCATCGATGTCTCGGTGGTCGACCGAATCGCCGCCGACATCGCCGAAGCCCGCGCACTTGGCATCGAGGTCGGCGTCGTCATTGGCGGCGGCAATATCTTTCGCGGCGTGGCGGTGGCATCCAAGGGCGGCGACCGCGTCACCGGCGACCACATGGGCATGCTGGCCACCGTCATCAACTCGCTGGCGCTGCGCACCTCGCTGAACAAGATCGGCGTCGATGCCGTCGTGCTGTCGGCCATCGCCATGCCCGAACTTTGCGAGAGTTTTTCCCAGCGCCAGGCCACCGCCTATATGAACCAGGGCAAGGTCGTCATTTTCGCCGGCGGCACCGGCAATCCGTTCTTCACCACCGATTCGGCCGCGGCCTTGCGCGCCGCCGAGATCGGCGCCGACGCGTTGTTCAAGGGCACCCAGGTCGACGGCGTCTATTCGGCCGATCCCAAGAAGGATCCGAATGCGACCCGCTTCGAGCGCATCAGCCATGCCGAAGTCATCAACAAGGGCCTTTCGATCATGGATACCGCCGCAATTGCACTTGCGCGCGAAAACAACATCCCGATAATCGTCTATTCGATCCACGAAAAAGGTGGTTTCGGCGATATTCTGCGGGGCGGCGGCCGTTGCACGATCGTCGCCGACGAGTGACCCGGAGTATACTCTCCTAAAAAGGGGATCAGTTTTCGAAAGCGGGTCCGAATATAGGCCCTAAGCACTGAACCCGGATCAAACGGGTCGAGGAGACTAAGATGAGTGGTGAGTTCGACGACCTCAAGCGGCGCATGGATGGCGCGATCGCCGCCTTCAAGCACGATCTGGCTTCGCTGCGCACCGGCCGTGCCTCCAGCAATCTGCTCGACGCCATCCAGGTCCAGGCCTACGGCACCACCATGCCCATCAACCAGGTGGCGAACGTGTCGGTGCCGGAGCCGCGCATGATCTCGGTTTCGGTATGGGACAAGTCGATGGTCGGCGCGGTCGACCGTGCCATCAGAGAATCCAATCTCGGCTTCAATCCGATCGTCGACGGCACCAATCTCAGAATTCCGCTGCCCGAGCTCAACGAGCAGCGCCGCAAGGAACTGGTCAAGATTTCGCATGGCTACGCCGAGAACGCCCGCGTTGCGGTGCGCCATGTCCGTCGCGACGGCATGGACTTCTTGAAGAAGGCGGAAAAGGACGGCGACATCAGCGAGGACGATCAGCGCAAGCGCTCCGATCAGGTCCAGAAGCTGACCGACGAAACGATCAGCACCATCGATCACCTGCTTTCCGATAAGGAAGCTGAAATCATGCAGGTCTAGGGTCGGCCCACACCGGCCCGAAAGCGAGACAATGGCAACGCCCGCGCATGTCGCGATCATCATGGATGGAAACGGACGCTGGGCCAAGGCGCGCGGCATGCCGCGGCTTGCCGGCCATCGCGCCGGCGTCGAAGCGCTGCGCAAGACGGTGCGCGCCGCGCCCGGTCTCGGCATTTCCTTCCTGACCGTCTACGCCTTTTCGTCGGAAAACTGGTCGCGGCCCAAGGCCGAAGTCAGCGACCTGATGGGGCTTTTGAAGCTGTTCATCCGTCGCGATCTGGCCGAACTGCACCAGAACGGCGTGCGCGTCAGGATCATCGGTGACAGGGCGGGGCTGCAGCCGGACATCAGGGGCCTGCTCGAAGAGGCCGAATCGCTGACTGCGCGCAATGAATCGCTGACCTTGGTCATCGCCTTCAACTATGGCGGGCGCGACGAGATCGTGCGCACGGCACGCAAGCTCGCAGCCGCAGTGGCGCGCGGCGAGATCGACGCAGAGGCGATCACGGCAGACACTTTTGCCGGCGCCCTCGACACCGCAGGCATTCCCGATCCGGAGCTGGTCATCCGCACCAGTGGCGAGCTTCGGCTGTCGAACTTCCTTCTGTGGCAGGCAGCCTACAGCGAACTGGTTTTTCTGCCTTGCTACTGGCCTGACTTCAGCCGCGAACACCTGGCCGACGCATTGCGCGATTTTGCTGGCCGCGAGCGCCGTTTTGGCGGGCTTGCCGCTCAAGATGTCGCTGCCTCGTGATCGGCGGCGGGATGAACAATCTTCAGCTTCGCATCGTCTCGGCGCTGGTGCTGGCCGCAATAGCGCTTGGCCTGACCTGGTTGGGAGGGCTGTGGTTCCGCCTGCTTTGCGCCGGGATATCGGCGGTCATCTTCTATGAATGGGCGCGCATGTCGCGCCCCTTGGCCGGTGCGACCCTCGGCTTCATTCCCGAAGCGCTGCTTCTGGTTTTCGTCGTCGCCCTGGTTGCAGGCGTGCCGGCATCGTGGCTTCTGTCTCTTGTCCTGGCCATGGTTGTGGTCGCTGCTGTCGGCGCCCGTATGCGTGGAGCGGCGCAATGGGATGCAGCCGGTCTTGCCTACGCGGCTTTGTCCGGCTTATCGCTGGCGCTGCTGCGCGGCGGCGACCATCCCGGCCTGGTCGCAATCCTGTTTCTGTTCGCCGTGGTCTGGGCGACCGACATCTTCGCCTATTTCGTCGGCCGCTCCGTCGGTGGGCCCAAGCTCGCGCCATCTATTTCCCCCGGCAAGACGCAGAGCGGCGCGCTTGGCGGCGCTGTCGGCGGCGTGGCCGCCGGCGTGCTTCTGGCTGCCGCCGCCGGGGCCGGCAATCTTGGCGTCCTCGCCTTGGTTGCGCTGGTGCTGTCGATTGTTGCCCAGGCTGGCGATCTCTTCGAATCCTGGGTCAAGCGCCGCCACGGCCGCAAGGATTCAAGCGCGTTGATACCCGGGCATGGCGGTGTCATGGACAGGGTGGACGGGCTTGTCGCGGCGGCTTTTGCCCTATACGTGATCGGCTGGATTTCGGCGGGCGCCGATCATCCGGCGCAGGGGCTGTTTCCGGCTTGAGTGATATTTCACGGCGAAGAAATGGCGCACGCCACGGATTCGCCTGGATTGATGTCACAGTCGCGGCGACACCTTTTGCCGCGGGTGAATTTGAGGGCATGACTTGAACGAAATTCTTCACGCGTTTTTCAGCACGGAAGGCTTTGTCCTCGGCACGCTGGTGCCGTTTCTGTTCGTGCTGACCGTGGTCGTCTTCATTCACGAAATGGGCCATTACCTGGTCGGCCGCTGGTGCGGCATTGGCGTGAAGGCCTTTTCGATCGGCTTCGGCCCCGAACTTCTCGGCTTCAACGACAGCCACGGCACGCGCTGGAAGCTCTGCGCCATACCGCTCGGCGGTTATGTCAAATTCGTCGGCGACATGAGCGCCACGTCGAGCCAGCCGAGTTCGGAAGATCTGGAAACGCTGACTGACGCTGAACGCAAGGTCGCCTTCCACACGCAACCCATCTGGAAACGCGCCGCCACGGTGGTGGCCGGACCGCTGTTCAACTTCCTTTTGACCATTGCCGTCTTTGCCGTGCTGTTTTCCCTCTATGGCCGCCCTGTGTTTGAGCCGATGGTGGCGGCGGTCACCGCCGGCAGTCCAGCCGAAAGGGCCGGCATTTTGCCAGGCGACCGATTCGTCGCCGTCGACGGCAGCAAGGTTGAGACCTTCGCCGACGTCCAACGCCTGGTCTCAGGCCGCGGCGGCGACGCTATCAGCTTCACCATGTTGCGCGACGGCAAGGAGGTCACCGTCGTCGCGACGCCGGAGCCGATGGAGCAGCTGGACGCGCTGGGCAACAAGGTCAAGGTGGCCGTCATCGGCGTCGTCAACAACAAGGATGTCGGCCAGCCCAGGCTGATCACCTACAGCCCTGTCGGAGCAGTCGGCGCCGCGGTCGAGGAGACGGGGCACGTCATTCAGCGCACCGGCCAGTTCCTGCAGCGATTCGTCGTCGGCCGCGAAGACAAATGCCAGCTGGGCGGCCCCATCAAGATCGCCAAGATGTCGGGGCAGGCGGCAAAGCTGGGCTTCCTGTGGCTGGTGCAACTCGTCGCCGGGCTGTCGGTCGGGATCGGAATTCTGAACCTTTTGCCGATTCCCCCCCTCGACGGCGGCCACCTCCTGTTCTACGCACTCGAAGCCGTTTTCCGGCGTCCGGTATCGGAGCGGATGATGGAAATGGGATACCGGGCCGGCCTCTTTCTGGTGCTGGGATTTATGGGCTTCGTCTTCTGGAACGATCTGTTTGGGTGCTGAAATCATGAAGAAATTTGGCTTCAGCACCGGCAATGTTGAGACGCCGTTTACCATGCACGGGGGTATGCGTGACGCGAAAGCCACGCATCAGGGTTAAGTAATTACAAATTAACCAGAAGCCTTGCGTGTAGGGAAAATCCGGTTAATACGGTAGGAGAAATTACCGCACGTCCGGTTTTCTCGCCGTGGGGACTTCGAGAAAAGGTACAAAAGCCCGATGAAGGCAGCATCCAAATTTTTGAGCGCCGCGTCCGCGGTGGCTATGTCCGCCGCTCTGGTTGTACCAGGTGCGCTCGCCGTGCAGTTCGTTGCCACATCTGCGGCGCAGGCAGCCGTTGTCTCGAGAGTCGAGGTCAGCGGCAACCAGCGTGTCGACGCCGACACCATCCGCAACTACATCACGATCAAGCCGGGCAAGGCGTTTTCCAGCGCCGATATCGACGATGCGGTCAAGGCGCTGTTCGGCACCGGGCTGTTCTCGGACGTGCAGATCAATCAGGTCGGTTCGACGCTGGTGGTCAAGGTTGCCGAATATCAGGTCGTCAACCAGGTTCTGTTCCAGGGCAACAAGAAGCTCAAGGACAATGCGCTGGCAGTCGCCGTGCAGTTGAAGCCGCGCGGGACGTTCTCGCAGGCAACGCTGGACTCCGATGTCGAGGCGGTGAAGGCTGCCTACAGGCGGATTGGCCGCGATGACGCCACTGTCACGACGCAGATCATGGATCTCGGCGACAACCGGGTGAACGTGGTCTTCAACATCAACGAAGGCGGCCGCACCAAGATCGCCGCCGTCAATTTCGTCGGCAACAGCGCCTATTCGAGCCGCCGCCTGTCTGACGTCATCGCCACCAAGCGCTCGAGCTTCCTGTCTTTCGTGCTGCGTGACGACGTCTATGACGAGGACAAGCTGCGCGCCGACCAGGAATCGCTGCGCCGCTTCTACTACAATCACGGCTATGCCGACTTCCAGGTGGTCTCAGCTGTCGGCGAGCTCGACGACACGACCAACCAGTACACCGTTACCATCACCGTCCAGGAAGGCGACCGCTATACGTTCGGCGACGTCAGCGTCGAGAGCACCATTCCCGAAGTCGACTCGAAGGCGCTGGAATCGGTGGTTCAGACCCACAAGGGCGACGTCTACAACGCCAAGGATGTCGAGGACACCATCATCGCGCTGACCGAAAAGGTCGCGGGTTCGGGCTATGCCTTCGCCCAGGTGACGCCGCGCGGCGATCGCAACTTCGAGAACCACACCATTTCGGTCGTCTATACGATCGACCAAGGCACCAAGGCCTATATCGAGCGCATCGAAATCCGCGGCAACGACCGCACGCGCGACTATGTCATTCGTCGCGAATTCGATGTCAGCGAAGGCGACGCCTTCAACCAGGTACTTATCCAGCGCGCGAAGAAGCGGCTGGAAGCGCTGGATTATTTTGAGAAAGTCGACATCTCGACTGTTCCCGGTTCCGAGCCTGACCAGGTCGTGCTCGTGGTTGACGTGGTTGAGAAATCGACCGGCGAGTTCTCTGTCGGCGCAGGTTATTCGACCGGTGGCGACACTGCCGGTCCGTCTGTCGAAGGTTCGGTCGCGGAGCGCAACTTCCTCGGTCGCGGCCAGTACATCAAGGTTTCGGCGGGTGGCGGCAAGAATTCGCGCGACTACAGCCTGTCTTTCACCGAGCCATATTTCCTCGGGCGCCGTATCGCCGCCGGCTTCGACATCTTCCAGCAGACCCGAAATTATTCGGACTACGAGAGCGAGACGCTGGGTGCGACCGTTCGCTTCGGCCTGCCGATCACCGACAATATCTCGACGCAGCTAGCGTACAATATCGCGCAGGAAAAGTATAAGTTCGACAAAGACTGCGATAAGAACGGAAACGGCGTAATCGACCCCGGCCCTCCGCTGGAATGTGATGTCTCAAAGGCAATACAGGAAGGCGTTGAAGACAGCCCATGGCTCAAGTCCTCAGTCAGCCTTGGACTGGTCTACAACACCATCGACGACATGAAGAGCCCGCATGAAGGCATCTACGCCACCACGACTGTGGAAGTGGCCGGTCTTGGTGGCGATGCCAAATTCGTCAAGGTTACTGGTCGCGGCACTGTCTATCAGACCCTGTCAGAACAGCTGGATCTGGTCGGCCTGATCTCGGGCGGAGCCGGCCATATCGCGGGCTATGGAGATAATGGCCTGCGCATCTTCGATCAGTTCAAGAGCAGCGACCGCATGATCCGCGGCTTCGAGTATGGCGGTATCGGCCCTGTGGATACTGCAACGGGTGATCACCTCGGCGGTACCACCTATTTCAATGCGTCGGCGGAAGCTCAGTTCCCGATACCGGTCATTCCGGAAAGCTTTGGCGTGCGCGGTGCTGTGTTTGCTGATGCTGCAACGCTTTACGGCAGCAAGATCGACACCGCCGGCGTCACTCAGGCCTCGGTTGATATGAAGCTGCGCGCCTCGGTTGGTGTCGGCTTGTTGTGGTCATCCCCCTTCGGCCCGATCCGCATTGACTATGCGATGCCCGTCAAGAAGGAAAAGACCGACGACGTGCAGGAATTCAACTTCGGCATGTCGAGCCGCTTCTGATCTTGCGGTAACGATGCTTCCGGGCCGTTGGGGTCCGGAAGAGAATTGATCCGACCTAGCTGGATATTGCTTCTGGAATGACCGATCCGGTGTTCTTCGCGCCATCACGCCGGTATACGGCCGGCGAAGTCGCGAATCTGACCGGCGCATCGCTTGTCGATTCCGATCTTGCCCACATATCGATCGATGCGTTGGCGCCAGCGAACGAAGGCGGCGAGGGTGCGCTCGTCTTCGTCGACGGCAAGCGCAATTTCGCGCTGATGCAGTCGCTCAAGGCGGCGGCCGTGTTTTGTCCCGCCGAGTTCGCCGGCAAGGCGCCGGCCGGCATTGCGGTTCTGGTGCATCCGCGCCCGCAGCAGGCCTTCGCCATGATCGGCCGGCTGCTGTTCCCGACGGCGGCTACGCCGGGACCGATGACCAGCGAAACCGGGGTCTCGCCGCAAGCTCATGTCGATGCCTCGGCGCATATCGAGGCAGGCGCAATCATCGAAGCCGGAGCCGTCGTCGGCCCGCGTGCTTCCATCGGCAGCGGAACGGTCATTGCCCCCCACGCCGTTATCGGCCCCTCCTGCCAGATCGGCCGTGACGGCTACATCGGGCCGGGTGTCAGTGTTCAATATGCGCTGATCGGCAACCGCGTCATCATTCATGGCGGCGCCAGGATCGGCCAGGACGGTTTCGGCTTTGTCGGCGGCGCCAAAGGGCCCGAGCGTGTGCCGCAGGTCGGCCGCGTCATCATTCAGGACGATGTCGAAATCGGCTCGAACACGACCGTCGATCGCGGCGCCATGTCGGATACCGTCATCGGTCAGGGGACCAAGATCGACAATCTGGTGCAGATCGCCCATAACGTTCGCATCGGCCGCAATTGCATTATTGCCGGGCTCTCTGGTATTTCCGGCTCCGTCACCGTCGGCGACGGTGTCACCATGGGGGGCGGCGTTGGCCTTGCCGATCATTTGACCATCGGATCAGGGGCCAAGCTTGCTGCAAGAAGCGGGTTCATGAGCAACGTGCCGGCGGGCGAGATCTGGGGAGGCTATCCGGCGCAGCCGATGGCGGAAGCCATGCGCGAGATCGCCATGCTGAGGAAGCTTGCCAGGACGCGCAAGCAGGGCGAAGGGGGAAGTAGCTGAGATGGTGCCGGCGACGCTCGAAGCTGTCGATATACTGGGGTTGATGAAGCTTTTGCCGCATCGCTATCCCTTCCTGATGATCGACCGCATCATCGATATCGACGGCAATGATTCTGCCATCGGCATCAAGAACGTGACCATCAATGAGCCGCATTTCCAGGGCCATTTCCCGGATCAGCCGGTGATGCCGGGCGTGCTCATCGTCGAGGCCATGGCGCAGACCGCCGGGGCGATCTGCATCCGTAACCTCAACACGGAAAAGCCGTCGCTGGTCTATTTCCTGACCATCGATAATGCGAAATTCCGCAAACCGGTCGTCCCGGGCGACCAGTTGAAAATCCACGTCAAGAAAATCAAGATGCGCGGCAACCTGCTCAAATTCGCCTGCGAGGCCATGGTGGAGGGCACAAAGGCCGCCGAAGCCGAGATCTCGGCAATGATGGTTACCGGCTGACGGTTCGAAATGCTCATGAAAATACAGACTTCAATCCACCCCTCGGCCGTCATCGAGGCCGGCGCGCAGATCGGCGAAGGCGCCGCAATAGGACCTTTCTGCTATGTCGGCGCTGACGCCGTGATCGGTGACCGCGTCGAACTGGTCAGCCATGTCTCGGTGCTGGGCGCGACAACCATTGGCGCCGCGACCAAGGTCTATCCAATGGCGACACTGGGCGGACCGCCGCAGAACACCAAGCACAAGGGCGGCCGCACCACTTTGGTCATCGGCCAGAACTGCACGATCCGCGAAGGCGTGACCATGCATCTCGGCACCGATTCCAGCCGCGGCGAGACGACCGTCGGCGACAACGGCAATTTCCTTGCCTATGCCCACATTGCCCATGATTGCGTCGTCGGTAAAAACGCCACCTTCGCCAATGGCGCGACCCTGGGCGGCCATTGCGAGGTCGGTGACAGCGTCTATATTGGCGGCCTCAGCGCCGTTCATCAGTTCGTGCGTGTTGGTGACAACGCCTTTCTCGGCGGCTGCTCGGCTTTTGTCGGCGATGTCATTCCCTACGCCATTGCGGTGGGCAATCGCGCCAGCCTGCGTGGACTCAACATCATCGGCCTGAAGCGCGCCGGGTTGCCGCGCGCCGAAATCTACCTGCTGCGCAAGGCTTACAAGACCATCTTCGACCGCTCCCGCACTGTCGGCGAGAACATCGAATTCGCCAAGGCCGAGTTTGCGTCGTCGCCGACGGCCATGAAAATCATCGATTTCATCACCAGTCGCGGCAAGCGGCATTTTGCCGTCCCGTCGCTTAAGGGTGGCGACGGCGACGATGCCGATGACGAAGGCTGAGGCCACTTCAACGGGCCTCGATCTTGCGCCGGACGCCAGGGTCGGCATCATTGCCGGCGGCGGTAGCTTGCCGGTCGAAGTTGCCGCCGGCCTGGCGGAGGCCGGACATCCGCCCGTCATCATCCTGGTCGAAGGTCAGGCCGACCGTCAGTCCAACCTCACAATCTATGAGCATGAAAGCCTTGCGTTGGAAGACATCGGCTCGCTGGTTGCGTTGCTGAGGCGCCGGCGGATCACCCATCTTGTGCTTGCCGGCGAGATCAGGCGCAGGCCGCGGTTGGTCGACATGCGTCCGAACCTTGGGCTACTGGCACTTATACCCTCGCTCGCCATGGCGCTTGCCCGCGGCGATGACGGGCTGTTGAAGATATTGACCCGCGGCCTGGAGGCACGGGGCGTCAAGGTTGTCGGTGCGCATGAAGTCGTGCCCCGGCTCGTGGCGGCCGAAGGGCCGCTGACCAAAGCAGTGCCGCGAAAGTCCGACTGGCGCGATATCGAGGCGGCACACGCGGCGGCAAAGGCCATCGGCGCGCTCGACATTGGTCAGGCGGCAATTGCCATCGGTGGCCGCACTGTTGCCCTGGAAGGCGTCGAGGGCACCCACGGACTGCTCGAGCGGACGCAGCAGTTGCGCGGCCATGGCAGGCTGGCCGGCAAGACGCGCGGTGTCCTGGTCAAATGCGCCAAGCCTGGCCAGGAATTGCGTGCCGATCTGCCATCTATTGGCCCCCAGACCGTCGAGGCGGCGCATGCCGCGGGGCTCGCCGGCATTGCCGTCGAAGCCGGCCGTTCGCTCATCCTCGAAGGCCCCGCCGTTGTCGCGCGCGCCAATGCGCTCGGCCTGTTCGTGTTCGGCCTGCCGGCTGCGGAGTCTGTCCATGGCAGCTGAGAAGCCGCTGAAGATTGCCATCGTCGCCGGCGAAGAATCCGGCGACCTGCTGGGCGCCGACATCGTGCAGGCGCTGAAGCGCATGACCGGGCGCGAGGTGCAACTCGTCGGCACTGGCGGGCGGCATCTGCAGGCGCTCGGACTGGCGCCGCTGTTCGACGGCGCCGAGATCGCGCTGATGGGGCTCAGCGCGATCCTGCGTGACCTGCCGCGCCTGATGCGGCGGATCAGCCAGACGGCAAGTGCTGTCGCCGCCGAAAAACCCGACTGTCTGATCACCATCGACAGCCCCGATTTCTCGCTGCGCGTCGCCAAAAAGGTCCGCGCCACCGATACGTCGATCCCGATCGTCCATTATGTCTGCCCGAGCGTCTGGGCGTGGCGGCCGGGTAGGGCGGCCGCGATGAAGCCCTATGTCGACCACATACTGTGCATCCTGCCTTTCGAGGTAAAGGAGCTCAGCCGTCTCGGCGGCCCGCCCGGCACTTACGTCGGACATCGCCTCACGCATGATCCAGGCGTGCTGGGCGCGGCCAGGGCGCAAGCCCAGCCACGCGATCTCTCGGCCGATCACGTCAAGACGCTGCTCGTCCTGCCAGGGTCGCGGCGCGGCGAGGTGAGCCGGCTTATCGGTCCGTTCGGCGAGACGGTGTCGGCGCTGCGCGCGCGTGGCCACCGGCTGCGGCTGTTGCTGCCGACGGTGCCGCATGTCGCCGAACTGGTCAAAACATCGGTGGCGCGCTGGGATCAGGAGCCGGAAGTCATCCTCGATCCCGAGCGCAAATGGCAGGCCTTCGGCAAGGCCGATGCGGCGCTGATCGCGTCTGGAACGGTGTCACTGGAACTGGCGATGTCGGGTGTCCCGATGATCTCTTGCTACAAGTTCGATCCGATCATGCTGATGGCGCAGAGCCTGATCACGGTGTGGAGCGCTGCTTTGCCCAACCTTATTGCCGACC
This sequence comes from Mesorhizobium sp. M0139, assembly GCF_040322455.1. NCBI lineage: Bacteria > Pseudomonadati > Pseudomonadota > Alphaproteobacteria > Hyphomicrobiales > Phyllobacteriaceae > Mesorhizobium > Mesorhizobium sp. M0139. Next base: position 24,284 of record NZ_JAMYTN010000002.1, on the reverse strand, counting down.
GGCCGGTCGTGCCGGAAAGCTACAACCAGTATGTGCGGCCGCACTATCTGGCGCGGCAGCTCGAGGCACTGTTCTCAGACACCGCCTACCGCGCTTGGCAAAAGGACGGCTTTGGCGAGGTTGCCAGACGCATGGCCACCGACAGGCCCTCCGGCGACATCGCCGCCGATGTCGTTCTTCGCCACATCGGGAGAGCGAATAGGGCTTAGCGAGTGAATAGTGAATAGTGATTAACGAGCTCTCGACTATAATCAAGCTGCTACTTACTACCTGCTATTACCTACCTGCTATTCACTACTTACCATTCACCATTCACTCTCTTTCACCTTTTCGCAATCGGCACGTAGTCGCGTTCCGGCGCGCCGGTATAGAGCTGGCGCGGGCGGCCGATCTTCTGGTGGGGATCCTCGATCATTTCCTTCCACTGCGCGATCCAGCCGACGGTGCGCGCGACCGCGAACAGCACGGTGAACATGGTGGTGGGGAAGCCCAGCGCCTTCAGCGTGATGCCGGAATAGAAATCGACGTTCGGATAGAGCTTCTTTTCGATGAAGTAGGAATCGGTCAGCGCGATCTTTTCCAGCTCCATGGCGATGTCGAGCAGCGGATCGTCCTTGATGCCGAGTTCGCCGAGCACCTCATGCGCCGTCTTCTGCATGATTTTCGCACGAGGATCGTAGTTCTTGTAGACGCGATGGCCGAAGCCCATCAGCCGGAACGGATCGTTCTTGTCCTTGGCGCGGGCGATGAATTCCGGGATGTGGTCGACATGGCCGATTTCTCCCAGCATGTTGAGCGCCGCCTCATTGGCGCCGCCATGCGCCGGGCCCCACAGGCAGGCGATGCCGGCGGCGATGCAGGCGAACGGATTGGCGCCCGACGAGCCTGCAAGCCGCACGGTCGAGGTCGAGGCGTTCTGCTCGTGGTCGGCATGCAGGATGAAGATGCGCTCCATGGCGCGCGCCAGCACCGGATTGATCTTGTATTCCTCGCACGGCACCGCAAAGCACATGTGCAGGAAGTTGGCGGCGAAGTTCAGCTCGTTCTTCGGGTAAATGAAGGGCTGGCCGATATGGTATTTGTAGGCCATGGCCGCAATCGTCGGCATCTTGGCGATCAGCCGCATCGAGGCGACCATGCGCTGGTATGGGTCCGAAATGTCGGTGGAGTCGTGATAGAAGGCCGACAGCGCGCCGACCACACCGCACATCACAGCCATCGGATGCGCGTCGCGGCGAAAGCCGGTGAAGAAGCGCGACATCTGCTCGTGCACCATGGTGTGGCGCGTTACCCGGTAGTCGAAATCGTCCTTCTGCGCCTTGGTCGGCAGTTCGCCGTAGAGCAGGAGGTAGCAGACTTCGAGGAAGTCGCCATGCTCGGCCAGCTGGTCGATGGGGTAGCCGCGGTGAAGCAGGATGCCGGCATCGCCGTCGATGAAGGTTATCGCCGACTCGCAGCTCGCCGTCGAGGTGAAGCCGGGATCGTAGGTGAAGGCGCCGGTGGTGTTGTAGAGCGCACCGATGTCGATGACGTCGGGCCCGACCGAGCCGCTTCGCACCTTGAATTCATGCGTCTTGCCGGCCAGTTCGAGCGTGGCAGTCGACGGGTGCGTCGTCTTGCTGCCGGTTTCCAGTCTTGTCGCAGCTTCGCTCATTCTCAAACTCCTTCATGTTCCTCATGCCGGCAAGGCAATTCCTGCAAACGACACGTCGAAATCACCGGAATGCGCGAACTCGCCACCGCATTTTGGGAGGTGCGTGCCAGATTAGGCCAAGGCCTAATGTTGCACTGCGAAACCCGCCTTTCAATGCCAATCTTCTTGGGCCAGTTCGCTCCTAATCGATTTGATCCGCAATCCGCGCCAGGCTTTCCTCGCGGCCAAGCACGGCGAGCACGTCGAACACGCCGGGCGAGGTGCTGCGGCCGGTAAGGGCCGCCCGGAGCGGTTGGGCCACGGCGCCGAGCTTGTGGCCGCCTGCCGTCGCGAACTCGCGCACCGCGGCTTCAGCCGCGGCAGCCGACCAATCGCCCGAAACAGTCTGCAAAGCGGCATGTGCGCCGCGCAGGATCGCGCGCGCGTCGGCATTGAGCAGTGCTGCCGCCTTCTCGTCGATCGGCAGCGGCCGCTCGACGAACAGGAAGGCCGCGCCATCGGCCAGTTCCACCAGCGTCTTGGCGCGCTCTTTCAGGCCCGGCAAGGCGGCCAGCAGCTGCGCCTTCCTGGCATCGTCGAGACGGGCGGCGATAGCCGGTCCGCCTTCGAGGTATGGCAGAGTGGCGACGAAAATGTCGAACAGCTCGGTATCGGCCATCTTGCGCATATGCGCGCCGTTGATCGACTCGAGCTTGGCGAAGTCGAAGCGCGCCGCACCCTTGTTGACATCGCCGATGTCGAACCACGAAATCATGTCCTTGATCGACATGATCTCGTCGTCGCCATGGCTCCAGCCGAGCCGTGCCAGATAATTGAGCAGCGCCTCGGGCAGATAGCCCATGGCGCGATAAGCCTCGACGCCGAGTGCGCCGTGCCGCTTCGACAGCTTGGCGCCGTCGGCGCCGTGGATCAGCGGGATATGCGACATCGACGGGACGTCCCAGCCCATCGCGTTGTAGATCACCGTCTGGCGCGCGGCGTTGGTCAGATGGTCGTCGCCACGGATGATGTGGGTGACGCCCATGTCATGGTCGTCGACGACGACGGCATGCATGTAGGTCGGATTGCCGTCCGAGCGCAGTATGATGAAATCGTCGAGGTCCTTGTTGGGGAAGCGCACCTCGCCCTGCACACGGTCGTGCACCACGGTTTCGCCCTCGGTCGGCGCCTTGATGCGGATGGCGCCCTTGACGCCGGGAGGCGCCTCCGAGGGGGCACGATCGCGCCACTGGCCGTTGTAGCGAGGCGGCAGGCCCTTGGCGCGTGCGGCCTCGCGCATCGCCTCGAGCTCGGCAGGCGTCTCGTAGCTGTAATAGGCCTTGCCCAGGCGCACCAGCTCCTCGGCCACCTCACGGTGGCGCGGCGCGCGCTCGAACTGCGATATGGCCTCACCGTCCCAGGAAAGGCCGAGCCAGGTCAGCCCATCCAGAATGGCCTGTGTCGCCGCCTCGTTGAAGCGTTCGCGGTCGGTGTCCTCGATGCGCAGCACCATCGTGCCGCCGGTGTGCTTGGCGTACAGCCAGTTGAACAGCGCCGTGCGCGCGCCGCCGATATGCAGATAGCCGGTGGGCGAGGGGGCAAAACGGGTGACGACCGTGTCGGACATGGAACTCTCGGGAAGCTTGGAAAGCGGGGCGTGATCGCGCGGACTTTCGCGCTTTGCGCGTTCATGTAGCATAGGAGGTCTGGGGCGCAAGGGGCAGACCCGATGGCTGGACGAGGCCGGGGCACGTCGGCAATTATCGGTTGCGTCAACAGGCCGGAGCCTTGTAGCACAAAATCTGTTCGCACCTCCGCGCAACCTCATTTGGCAGCAGCGTCAATGTCTGGGTTTCATTCGGCTGCAGCGTCCGTCACAGTGCCTGGAACATCGCTGCGACGGTGGTAGCCCCCTCTGACGAGCGGACATTTCTTCACGGATGCGGCACTGCCCGACTACAACGCCGCCGTGACAGCGTTGGCTTGGTCACGCATATTGACCTTTCTGCAATCATTATCGTGAACACCGCAACTGTGTGCAGGCCGGTCTCGCCACGAAGGAGGCATGATTGAAAGAAGGACTACCGATGACCGAAAACGCCGACCATACGGAGGGTGATCCGTTCTACCATGGTACCCGGGCGGATTTGAAACCCGGGGATCTGCTGAGCGTCGGCCACCCTTCCAATTTCAGAGGTAAACCACTGTCATGGATCTATTTCACCCAGACACTGGAAGCCGCCATCTGGGGAGCAGAGCTTGCAACGGGTGACGGTCGTCAAAGGATTTACATCGTAAAGCCGACGGAGTTTTTTATGGATGACCCTAACCTGACCGACAAAAAATTTCCCGGTAATCCGACGAAATCCTACCGCTCCCGTGATCCGTTGCTCATCCTGGGTGAACTCGGTGAATGGCAGGGTCATACACCGGAACAATTGAAGGCAATGCACGATGGGCTTGCTCGCCTGAGAGCGGAGGGCCAGGATATGATTGAGGATTGAGCGTCCTTGCCAGGTGATGGTCGATTCCGGCGCGGTGGACGTGATCACGCGGACTTTCGCGCTTTGCGCGTTCATGTAGCATAGGGGTCTGGGGCGCAAGGGGCAGACCCGATGGCTGGACGTGGCCGGGGCACGAAGGAAGGCGAAGGCGCCGAGGCAAGCGTCAGCGAACGCTCGCTGTTTGCCGATAGTCCCTATGCCGAGCCGCTGCCCCTCGCGCTGCCTGAGCCGCATCCCGGCGTCGCGCCTGCGCTGCCCGGTCACGCGTTGCCGGCGCAAGTCACAGCGCCCGGATCTATCGCCCGTCTGCGCAGACGGCTTCGCCGTCCGTCATGGCCCGCGCTCCGCCGCAGCCTTGCCGTGGCCGCCAACACGGAGCTCGACCGGGGCGTCGCCTTCCTGCTGGTGCCGGTTTTCCTGGCGGCCGGCGTCATCATTTATTTCTCGCTGGCCGGCGAGCCGGGCTTTGCGCAGCCAATCGCCATTGTGGTGCTGGCGACATGTTGCGCTGTCGCCACGCGATCGCGGCCGAGGACGCATCTGTTCTGCATGGCCGCGATGCTGTGCGCGCTCGGCGTCGTCGCCGCCAAGGTCGAGACCTGGCGCGCCGGAACGCAGATGCTCGGCTCCGAGATCCAGACACGGCTGACCGGCCGCGTCGTCAGTCTCGAACAGATGGAAAGCGGCCGCATCAGGCTGACGCTCGATGTGGTTTCGACCGCTTACCCCGAGCTGCGCTACGCCCCGGAGCGGGTCAGGCTCTCGGCGCGGACCGTTCCCGCCGATATGACCGCCGGCTCCCTGATCACCGGCTATGCCAGGCTGTTGCCGCCGACCGGTCCGGTGCGGCCGGAGAGCTACGATTTCTCCTTCGACAGCTATTTCACCGGTATCGGCGGCAGCGGCTTCTTTCTCGGCAATCCGAAAACCATTGCTACGCAGGGACCGCCGCCGCTGACCGCGCGGCTCTCCTCGGCAATCGAGAACGCGCGCGAAAACATTGCCGACCATATCAGGGGCAAAATCGGCGGCGCCGAAGGCGAGATTGCCGCGGCGTTGATTGTCGGGGTGCGCGCCGGCATCCCGGACGAGGTCAACGAAGCGATGCGGCGCACCGGCATCTACCACATCATCTCCATCTCCGGCCTGCACATGGCGCTGGTTGCCGGCACCATCATGGCGTTGCTGCGTGGCGCCTTTGCGCTGTTTCCCGATTTCTCTTCGCGCCGCCCAGTCAAGAAATATGCAGCAGTGGCAGCACTCGTCTCCATCGCCGCCTATCTCGTCATTTCAGGCGTCGTGGTTGCCGCCGAGCGCAGCTTCATCATGCTGGCGGTCATGCTTGTCGCCGTGCTGTTTGATCGCGCCGCACTCACCATGCGCAATCTGGCGATCTCCGCCATTGCCGTCATCCTGGTGTCGCCGCACGAGGTGGTCGGTCCCAGCTTCCACATGTCGTTTGCCGCCACCGCCGCCCTTGTCGGCGCCTATGCCGGCTGGGCCGATTACCGCGCCGACAAGGTGAGAACGCCGCCGGCAAAGCGCTCCTTCGTCGGCTTCCTGTCGCGAAAATTCGCGCTGGCCATGGGCGGCCTCGCCATGACCTCGATCATCGCCGGCAGTGCAACCTTGCTGTTCGCCATCTGGCATTTTCAGCGTGTGTCGCCGCTCAGCCTGATCGCCAATCTGGCCGTGATGCCGATTGTTTCGTTGATCGTCATGCCTTTTGCCGTGCTCAGCGCACTGGCGATGCCGTTCGGCGCCGACGGGCCGTTCCTCTATGTGATGGGCAAGGGTCTGATGGCGATGATCGCTATATCGGCCTGGATTTCCGAGCGCTCGCCGGTCGACGCCGTCGGGCTGATCTCCATCCGCTCGGTGCTGTTGGTGGCGGTCGCCCTCGTCATCGCCACCATGGCCACCACCTGGCTCAGGTTGGCGGCCGTGCCTTTCGCGCTGGCCGGCCTGTTGACGGTGCCGCAGGTGCTTACGCCCGACGTGCTCATATCCGAGGATGCGCATCTGGTGGCCATGCCGATCGGTGGCGGCGAACTCGCCCTCAACCGCGAACGCTCCAACGAATTCACCACGGACAATTGGAAACGGGCGCTGCGGGCCGAAACCATTATCCCACCTGAGATTTTCGAGTCAACAGATACGCGGTTCGATCTCGATCCGCTCGATCTGCCGCCCGGCTCGCCCTTCTATTGCACCGGCGATCTCTGTATCGCCCGGCACCCTTCCGGAGCCATTGTAGCGCTTGCGAAAGACCGCAAGACGGCGCGGCCGGCCTGTGCCTTCGCGAGCCTGATCGTCATCGATGACGCCACCGCCTACAATCCGTGCCGCGACCCGCTGGTGCTGGTCGTGACGAAGAAACAGCTGGCCCGCGACGGCAGCGCCGCCGTCTTCTTCGATCCGCAATCGGCAGCTGCAGCGCCAACCATCCGCTTCGCCGTCGACAAGCCGTATCGCCCCTGGCACGAGCAACGCCGCTTCTCCCGCGAAGCGCGCGGCCTGCCGCCTTACAACCAGCGTGAAAAGTACAAACCCAAGCCGGCTCAGTAGCGCCGGATCAATCCGACAAGCTTGCCCTGCACCTTCACCCTGTCCGGTCCAAAAATGCGGGTCTCGTAGGCCGGGTTGGCGGCTTCCAGGGCGATCGAGGCGCCCTTGCGGCGGAAGCGTTTCAGGGTCGCTTCCTCATCGTCGACCAACGCCACCACGATCTCGCCGGGGCTGGCTGTGTCGGCATTGCGGATGATGACCGTGTCGCCATCGAAAATGCCGGCCTCGATCATCGAATCGCCCTTGACCTCGAGCGCGTAGTGTTCGCCGCCCATGATCATATCGGGCGGCACCGAGATCGAATGGGTCTGATGCTGGATGGCGTCGATCGGCACGCCGGCGGCGATGCGTCCCATAACCGGGATTGAAATCGCGGAAACGGCATCGTCATTGCCGGCCGACATCGAACGCGACGGCGAGCCCGGCTTGATCTGGCGGCCGAGACCGCCTTGGCCCAACGCGCCTTGTCCTTGGCCGCCTTGCCCTTGGCCGGTTTGACCAAGACTGCCCTGAATGACGCTCGGCGAAAACTTCCTCGCCGCATTGAGGCCTGGTGCGATCGAGTCGGGCAGCCGCAGCACTTCCAGCGCGCGCGCCCGGTTCGGCAGCCGGCGAATGAAACCGCGCTCCTCAAGCGCTGTGATCAGTCGGTGGATGCCGGACTTGGAGGCGAGGTCGAGCGCTTCCTTCATCTCGTCGAAGGACGGCGGGATTCCGCTCTCCTTCAGGCGTTCATGGATGAACATCAGAAGCTCATGTTGTTTGCGCGTCAGCATCGCGGCCCCCAAGGGTTCTGAAACCAGAATCAGAAAAAACAAACCCAGAACAAACACTATCTGTTCCAGTTGTGTTCCGCAACCTTTTAAAGTTTAATGAATGTGTTGACGTTTTGTTCAGCGTAACGTTCGGCGCTGCGAGCGCCGCCTGCGCCCAGTTGCCAGCAACGGGGTGAAACGAAGACAAAGTGCCCTGCGTCGTCGGCTACGATCGCCGCTTCCTTTTCGGACGGGGCTGCGCAGCATCCGCGCCGGGTTCGCTCTGGGCATAGACCTGCAGCGTGTAGCCGATGTGAGCGGTCATCAGAGTTTTCGCACGTTCGACGTCGCGATCGAGGGCCGCTTCCATCAGGGCGGTATGGTGTTCGATCGCCACGGCGTCGCGCAGGGCCGCCACGGCCTTCCGGTGGCCATCCGTGCGGCCGGCGGCGGCGCGCAGCGTCGGGGCCAGACCCAGAAAGCGGTGATGGCGATGCAATTGGTCGGAAATCGTCGCATTGAAGCGCAGCAGCCAGCTGGATGTCGCGGCACTGAGCAGCGCCGCATGGAAGGCATCGTGTTTTTCGTACCACGCGTCGACCGCATCATCCGATGGATCGTCGAGAACAGACCCGCACCGTGAGAGACGATAGTGGGCGGCAACGACCGCGTCTTCCCACTCACGGTCGCCCTCCTCGATCGATTCCACCAGCAGGGGCAGTTCGACCACCAGCCGCGCACGCGCCAAATCCTCGAGCTCCGCCCGAGAGACGGGAGCGACCGCAAACCCGCGGTTGCTGATGGCGGTCACAAGCCGTTCCGCCTCCAGCCGCGACAGCGCCTCGCGCAACGGCGTCCAGCCGATGCCGTAGGTGTTGCGCAGCGTGCTCAGCTTCAACGGCGCGGCAGGCGCCAGCCGGGTCGCAAGAATATCGCGCCTGAGCAGGCGATAGGCCGCTTCCGTCTTCGAGGTCTGCTCGTCATCCAGCATCGTGATCCATCAGACATAAACGCTCGGCGGATCATTATATATCAAAGCCTTTCAATGGGTGAATTATATATAATGTTTGACAGTTCAAGGGCGACCACTCAAGATCGCCGGCATGTTTGGGCGGCAGGCTCCGCCGCGCGCGTTTGTCCATGGAGGGGCGCCGGATCATGAGCACGACACCCGATCTCGCTACAATCGAAGCAATGGATGCCGCCGATCCGCTGCGCTCCATGCGCGAACGCTTTGTCTTGCCGCAAGGCGTGATTTATCTCGACGGCAATTCCCTGGGCGCCGCGTCAGCGGTCGTCTTCAGCGAACTGCAGCAGGCCGCCACGCAGGAATGGGCGCACGATCTCATTCGCGCCTGGAACACCGCCGGCTGGTTCAACATGCCGGTGGAACTCGGAGATCAGCTCGGGCGACTGATCGGCGCGGCTGATGGGCAGACGGTGGTCTGCGACACAACCTCGATCAACATCTACAAGCTGCTGCACGCAGCGCTCGGCATGCGGCCGGATCGGTCGGTCATCGTTGCCGAGGGCGACAGTTTCCCGACCGACCTCTACATGGCCGAAGGCGTCGCCTCGACCCGGCCGGGAACGCGGCTGCGGCTGGAGGGCGTCGACGCGGCCGCAATCGAGGAGCTGATCGACGACAGCGTTGCCGTCATCCTGGTCAACCACGTCAACTACAAATCCGGCCAGTTGCGCGACATGGCGGCGCTGACGCGCAAGGCACATGACGCCGGCGCGCTGATCATCTGGGATCTCTGCCACACGGCCGGCGCCTTGCCGGTCGAACTTGACCGTGCCAATGCCGATTTCGCCGTCGGCTGCACCTACAAATACCTCAATGGCGGCCCGGGCTCGCCAGCCTTCATCTACGCGGCCGAGCGCCACCATGACGATGCCCACCAGCCGCTCAGCGGCTGGTGGGGCCATGCGCGGCCCTTTGCCTTCGAGCAGGGCTTTGCCGTCGGCAGCGGCATTCGCCGCTTCCTGTGCGGAACGCAGCCGGTGCTGTCGATGCGGGCGCTCAAGGGCGCGCTCGATATCTGGAACGACGTCGATATGGCGGCGGTGCGCAGAAAAAGCATCGCGCTGACCGACCTGTTTATCCAGCTCGTCGAAGCCAGATGCGGCGCCTACGGGCTTGAACTGGAAAGTCCTCGCGACGGCAGCCAGCGCGGCAGCCAGGTGTCGTTCCTCCATCCGCATGGCTATCAGGTGATGCGCGCGCTGATCGAGCGCGGCGTGATCGGCGATTTCCGGGCGCCGTCGACCATCCGTTTCGGCTTCACGCCGCTCTATGTCGGATATGGCGATGTCTGGCAGGCGGTCGAAGTCCTGGAGGATATTCTGCGCACCGGCGCCTGGCAGGACGCCCGCTTCGCGGTGAAGACCGCGGTCACCTGAGGAACTAGAGCAATTTCAGGAAAAGTGTGAAGCGGTTTTCCGTCCGCAATTGCGTCAAATCAAAGAGCTAGAGCATTTCGCCGTTTACGTTAAACGGTGAAATGCTCTAGAGCCGGGTGCGGACCGTCCAGAGCTCCGGAAACAGCACAACCTCCAGCATCTTCTTCAGATAGGAGGCGCCTGAGGTGCCGCCCGTGCCGCGCTTCAAGCCGATGATGCGCTCGACCGTGGTGACGTGGTTGAAGCGCCAGCGGCGGAAGTAATCCTCGAAGTCGACCAGCTTCTCGGCCAGTTCGTAGAGCATCCAGTAGCGCTGCGGGTCGCGGTAGACGGTTTGCCAGGCAGCCAGCACGTCTTCGTTCTCGACGCGCGTCTCGCGCCAGTCCGTGCGCCCGGCATCGGCGCCGATGTCGAAGCCATTGCGCGCCAAAAGCAGAAGCGCCTCGTCGTACAGCGACGGCGTGGCCAGGATCGCTTCCAGCCTGTCCGTAAGATCGGGCCGGTGCTTGTGCGGCCCGAGCATGGCTAGGTTGCGGTTGCCGGCCATGAACTCGATAGCGCGGTACTGCCACGACTGGAAGCCCGAGGATTGGCCGAGCGCGTCGCGAAACTCGGTGTATTCGCTTGGCGTCATCGTGCGCAGCACGTCCCAGGCATTGTTGAGCTGCTCGAAGATGCGCGCGACGCGAGACAGCATCTTGAAGCTCGGTTCGAGGCGGTCGGCGCGGATAGAGCGGATCGCGGCGCCGATCTCGTGCAAAGCGAGCTTCATCCACAATTCCGATGTCTGATGCTGGATGATGAACAGCATCTCGTCATGGGCCGAAGACAGCGGCGCCTGCGCATCGAGCACCTTGTCCAGCTGCAGATAGTCGCTGTAGGACATCCGCTCCTTGAACGACATCTGCGCGCCATCGGACGCCGGATCGTGCGGCTTAATCAATTGCTCTTCTCCGCGCGCAACCGGAAGCGCTGGATCTTGCCGGTCTGGGTTTTGGGCAAGGCGTCGATGAACTTCACCGAACGCGGATATTTGTAGGGCGCGATCGTTGCCTTGACGTGGTCCTGCAGGCGTTTGACGGTCAATGCGTCCGGCGAAACACCTTGCACAAGCACGATATGCGCCTCGACGATCTGGCCGCGTTCACCGTCCTCGGCGCCGGTCACCGCGCATTCGGCGACGTCGGGATGCGAGAGCAGCGCCGCTTCGACCTCGGGGCCGGCGATGTTGTAGCCGGCGCTGACGATCATGTCGTCGGAACGCGCGGCGAAGTGGAAGAAGCCATCCTCGTCCTGCGTGAACGTATCGCCGGTGAGATTCCAGCCATCGCGGACATAGTCCTTTTGCCTGGCATCGGCCATGTAGCGGCAGCCGGTCGGGCCGCGCACCGCCAGCCGGCCAGTAGAGCCGCGCGGCAGCTCCCGCATCTCGTCATCGACGATGCGTGCCTGATAGCCGCCGACGGGTTTGCCGGTGGAGGCCGGCTTCATGTCGTCGAAGCGGTTGGAGATGAAGATATGCAGCATCTCGGTGGCGCCGATCCCATCGAGGATCGGCTTGCCGGTCTTCTCAGTCCATTCCTCGAAGACAGGCGCCGGCAGCGTCTCGCCCGCCGAAACCGCGACGCGCAGCGAGGACAGGTCAGCGCCTTGATCCATGGCCTTGAGCATGGCCCGATAGGCGGTTGGAGCGGTGAAGGAAATGGTCGCTTTGTAGGTCTCGATGATGTGGATCATGTTGGGTGGCGTCGCCTGTTCCAGCAGCGTCGCCGCGGCGCCGAAACGCAGCGGGAAGATGGCGAGCCCGCCAAGACCGAAGGTAAAGGCAAGGGGCGGGGAGCCGACGAAGATGTCGTCGGGCGTCACCTCCAGGATTTCGCGGGCATAGGCGTCGGCGACGATCAGCAGGTCGCGGTGGAAATGCATCGTCGCCTTCGGCACGCCGGTGGTGCCGGAGGTGAAGCCGAGCAGGGCGACATCGTCGCGGCCGGTGTTGACGGCAGTGAAGGTGACCGGCTTGTCGAGGGCGGCGCGGTCGAGTTCCGCGTCATGGTTGGCCGTGCCGTCGAAGCCAATGACCTGCTTGAGATACGCACTGCCCTTGGCGCAGGCGGTCATCTCGTCCATCAGCCTTGTATCGCAAAGCGCAACCGTGATTTCCGCCTTGTCGACGATCTTGGCGAGTTCGCCGGCGCGCAGCATCGGCATGGTGTTGACGACCACCGCGCCAACCTTGGTGGCGGCCAGCCAACAGGCGACCATGGCCGGGTTGTTGGCCGAGCGGATCAGCACCCGGTTGCCCGGCTTGACGCCATAATTCTCGACCAGGGCATGGGCGAGCCTGTTGGTCCAGTCGGACAGTTCCTTGTAGGTGCGGCGGCGGCCATTGCCGATCAGCGCGGTGTGGTCGCCGAACCCTTTTTCGACCAGCCTGTCGGTCAATTCGACGCCGGCATTTATGTGGTCGGGATAGTCGAAGCCGTCGAGCAAAAACTCCGGCCATTGCTCCGGCGGCGGCAGGTTGTCGCGCGTGAATGTGTCGATATGCGCTGATGGCCCAAGCATTTTCGGCTGCCCCTGTCTGCCTCGCGCCCATGGCTGAACAAGGCGCAGGATCGCACCAGTCGAAATTTGTTTCAAGCCTAAAATGTTTTTAGGTCGCAGCATTGACGCCGCCCTGTTCGGCGGCCATTCCTGTCGACTGAACTGAAGCCATCCGGGAGGGATGCAGATGCTCCAACATCGTGTTGCCGATTGGGACAATGCCTACGCCAACGGCGACAACATTGCCGGCAGCAATCGCTGGCCGGCCGCGTGGGACACACCGGCACAGGCTTTTCGCGACACAATGTCGGCGTCCGGTCGGGCCAAGCTCGACATCGCCTATGGCGACAGCCCGCGCAACAGGCTCGATCTGTTCCTTCCCGATGTCATGCCCAAAGGGCTCGTCGTCTTCATCCATGGCGGTTACTGGAAGGCGTTCGACAACAAGCCATGGTCGCATCTGGCCAACGGCGCGGTTGCCAATGGCTTTGCCGTGGCAATGCCGACTTACACGCTTTGTCCCGACATACGCATTTCCGGCATCGTTAGGGAAATCGCGGCGGCGATCGGCAAGGCGGCGACGATGGTCGGCGGGCCGGTGATCCTGACCGGGCATTCCGCCGGCGGCCATCTCGCCTCCAGGATGGTGACGACAACGACACCCCTGGCCGCCGATGTGGCGGGCCGCGTGCGCAATGTCGTCTCGATCTCCGGCGTCCATGACCTGCGGCCAATCATGCGGACGGGGATGAACGCGACACTGGCCATCGATGAAGCGGAAGCACTGGCCGAAAGCCCGGTTCTGCTGCGCCCCATGCAGGGCGCGCGCATCACCTGCTGGGCCGGCGGCGGCGAGCGGGCGGAGTTCCTGCGCCAGAATGCGCTGCTTGCCAACATCTGGATCGGCCTCGGCGCCACGACCAGCACAGTGGTCGAGCCGGACCGGCATCATTTCAGCATCGTCGACGGGCTTGCCGATCCGACACATCCGCTGACGCGGACATTGCTGGCGGAGTAACAACCAGTCTTATCTCTTGGAATTAACGGCTTGGATCCGCGACCTTCAGCGCAACATCAGAACGCTGCAAGCAGCGCCTGCTTCTGCCGCCGGAGCGAAGGGCTCGCGCACGATCAGGCCGTTGGCGTCGGCCAGCATTCTCAGCATCGAGGAATCCTGGATGCCGAATGGTGTCGCCACCAATGCGCCGGCTTCTTCCCGGACCACGGCGCGCACATAGTCTTGCCTTAGATCATTGGCCGGCATCGCGGCGCCAAGCTGAGCCTGGCGGATGTCCTGCCGGTGGGGACGGCCGCCGAGCTGCGCCAATAGCGGCTTCAGGAACAATTGCGAGCAGACCAGGCTCGCCACCGGATTGCCGGGCAGGCCGATGCACCTGATATCGCCCAGCCGCCCGAACATCAGCGGCTTGCCCGGGCGCATGGCGAGCTTCCAGAAGTCGAGGTTCATGCCTTCGCCGGTCAGCACGTCATGAACGAGATCATGGTCGCCGACCGAGGCGCCGCCGAGCGTGACGATGACGTTGGCTTTCGCATCGACCGCCTTTTTCACCAGCGCCGCGATCGCTTCCTTGCGATCGGCCGCTATACCGAGATCGAGCGCGCGAGCGCCGACCGACTGCGCCACAGCAGCGACGCCATAGGCGTTGGACGAGATGATCTGGGCGGGGCCAGGTTCGCTGCCCGGTGGCAGCAATTCGTCGCCGGTGGCGATGATGGCGACCAGCGGCCGTTGCACCACGTTCAACCGGGGATGATTGGCCGACGCCGCCAGCGACAATGCAGCCGGATCGAGCACGCGGCCTTTCTCCAGCAGCACGTCGCCTTGGGCAAAATCCAGTCCAAGGCGGCGGATGTTGCGGTTCTTCGCCGTCGGTTCGGTGACCTCGATCCGGCCACCGCCGAGATCGCGAACATTTTCCTGGATGACGATCGTGTCTGCGCCTTCAGGCAGCGGCGCGCCGGTGAAGACGCGCACGGCCTCGGATTTACCCACTGTGCCGTCAAAGCCTCGCCCTGCGGGCGCCATTCCGATCACCGAAAGCCGCGCCGGGGCCGACGCCACATCCTGCGCCCGTGCGGCATAGCCGTCCATGGCAGATGCATTGAAAGGCGGCTGGGTACGCAGCGCCACGACCGGCTCCGCCAGCACCCGGCCGGCCGCATCCGCCAGCGCGACCCTTTCACCGGGCAACGCCACAGCGCCGTCGAGTAGGCGTTGAAGCGCCTCGGCGACCGGAACCAGCGCCATTTACGAACCCGCCTTGTAGTCGCCGGACTTGCCGCCGGTCTTTTCCACCAGCTGTATACCGGAAATCACCATGGCGCGGTCGACCGCCTTGGCCATGTCGTAAATGGTCAGGCACGCGACAGATGCCGCGGTCAGCGCCTCCATCTCGACCCCGGTCTTGCCGGTGACGCGGGCGAGCGCGGTGACCCTAAGGCCGGGCAGCGTGGTGTCCGGTTCGATGTCGACCGACACCTTGGTCAAAAGCAGCGGATGGCAGAGCGGAATCAGCTCATGCGTCTTCTTGGCCGCCATGATGCCGGCAATGCGCGCGGTACCCAGCACATCGCCCTTCTTGGCGTCGCCGTCGAGGATCATCTTCAGGGTTTCGGCCCGCATCGAGACAAAGCCCTCGGCGACCGCCGTGCGCGTCGTCTCCGCCTTCTCGCCGACATCGACCATGTTGGCCTCGCCCTTGGCGCCGAGATGGGTGAGGGCGGCTGCCATCCTCAGATGGCCTCTGCTTTCGCCTTGCCTGTCAAAAGCAGCCGCGTTGCCGCAGCGACATCCTCTTGCCGCATCAGGCTCTCGCCGACGAGGAAGGTGCTGATGCCGGTCTTTTGCATCCTGAAGCAATCGTCGTGGGTGAAAATTCCGCTCTCGCTGACCAGCAATCGGCCGCCCGGCACCATCGATGCCAGCCGTTCCGAGGTCTCGAGGCTGGTCTCGAATGTTCTGAGATTGCGGTTGTTGATGCCGATCAGCTGCGACGAGAGTTTTACCGCGCGCTGCGTCTCGGCCTCGTCATGCACCTCGATCAGCGCGTCCATGCCGAGTTCGAACGCGGTCGCTTCCAATTCGCTCGCCAAGGCATCATCGACGCTGGCCATGATGATCAGGATGGCATCGGCGCCCCATGCGCGAGCCTCGTAGACTTGATAAGGGTCGAACAGGAAATCCTTGCGCAGCGCGGGCAGGGACACTGCCTTCCGTGCATTGGTGAGAAATTCCGGCGCGCCCTGGAAGGATGGCGCATCGGTCAGCACCGAAAGACAGGCGGCACCGCCTTTCTCATAGGCCTGCGCCAGTGCGGGCGGGTCGAAATCGGCACGGATCAAGCCTTTGGATGGGCTTGCCTTTTTGATCTCGGCGATCAGGCCGAAGCTGCCCGATCTGCGCTTCGCCTCAAGCGCCCTCCGAAAGCCACGCGGTGCGTCGGCATCCTTGGCTCGCGCCTTGATCTCGGCCAACGGTATCCGCGCCTTCGCCGCCGCGATCTCGTCGCGCTTGTAGGCCTCGATCTTGCGCAGAATGTCAGCCACGGCTCATCCGTTCGAAATCTCGACCAGCCTGTCGAGCACGCCCAGCGCCCGGCCGCTGTCGATGGCCTGTGTGGCCGCGGCCATGCCGTCGGCAAGCGTCGTCGCCTTGCCGGCCACCACCATGCCGGCGCCGGCGTTCATCAGCACCGTATCGCGATAGGCCCCGGCAGCACCTCTCAGCATGTCGCGCAACGCCGTGGCATTGTAGGCGGCGTCGCCGCCGCGCAACTCGTCCTTGGTGTGGCGCTGCAGGCCGACGGCTTCCGGGGTGAGCGTGAAATGGCGGATCTCGCCGCCGGCCAGTTCCGCCACCTGCGTTTCGCCGGTGGTGGTGATTTCGTCATAGCCATCCCCATGGACCACCCAGGCATGCTCGGTGCCCAACGCCTTCAATGTCTCGGCCACCGGCACGATCCATTCCGGCAGGAACACGCCGACCATCTGCCTGCTGACGCCAGCCGGATTGGACAGCGGTCCGAGCAGGTTGAAGATGGTACGCGTGCCGAGCTCGACGCGGGTCGGGCCGACATGCTTCATCGCAGGGTGGTGCGCCGGCGCGAACATGAAGCCGACGCCGGCCTCCTGGATGCAGCGGCCGATCACCTCTGGCAGGATATCGATCTTGACGCCGAGCGCGACCAGCACATCGGCAGCGCCCGTCAGCGACGACAGGCCGCGATTGCCGTGCTTGGCGACCGGCACGCCGCAGCCGGCAATGACGAAGGCCGAAGCGGTCGAGATGTTGACTGAATGCGAATTGTCGCCGCCCGTGCCGACAATGTCGATGGCGCCCTCAGGAGCTTCGACGCGCAGCATCTTGGCACGCATGGTGGCGACGGCGCCGGAAATCTCGCTCACGGTCTCCCCGCGCACGCGCAACGCCATCAGGAAGCCGCCGATCTGGCCCGGCGTCGCGTCGCCAGACATGATGATGTCGAAAGCTTCGCGCGCTTCCTCGAAGGTAAGCCCGGTTCCCGTGGCGACCTTGGCGATATGGGTCTTCAGGGCGCTCATTGGGCCAAGACGTTCATTGGGCTAAGGCCATTCATTGGGCGAGGGCTTGGGCAACGGCGGCCTGGTCGACGCTGACGGCGTACTGCGTCTGCAACTGCGCCACCAACTGGTCGAGCAGATCGTCGGACATGCCTTGCGTGAAGGATTTTTGCGCATCGTCGGGTACCGAGCTGGCGTCGGCTCCGGCCGGCTCGAACACTTCGGCGACCTTGAACAGGATCTGGCCGTCGCCGGTGGGCGAGGGGATCAGCCCGGTGCCGCCTTCGCCGACGCCGAACATCGCAGCAGCACCCTCCTTGCCGAAATCGACATCGTCGGCCTCGCGCTTCACGCCGCGCTTGGTCTGCTTTTCAAGCTTCAGTTCGCCGGCGATGACGTCGAGTGTGGTGCCAGCCTTGAGGCGCTTGTCGAGTTCGTCTGCTTTCGCGGTCAGCCGCTTGGTCGTTTCCTCTGTCGTCCAGTCCGCCACCACGCGCTGGCGGACTTCGTCCAGCGTGCGGTCGCGAGCCGGCGTGATCGATGTCAGTTCATAGAACACGAAGCCGTTGTTAGGCGTGGTCAGGGCTTGATTCTCGGTGTTGGGCTCGGCCTCGAACACCGCCTTGATGAGGTCCGGCGATGCCGGCAGGTCCTTGATGATGGTGCCGTCCGGCTTGAGGCCGGTGCGGTCTATGGCCTCGACGGTAACGTCCTTGAGCTTGAGTTTGGCGGCGGCTTCGGCCAGCGTGCTGCCGGCGGCGCGGGTGTCTTCGTAATTGTCGTGCACGTCGAGCAGGATGCGGCTTGCTTCGCCAAGCGCCAGATCCTTGCGGATCTGGTCTGAGACTTCCGCCAGCGGCTTCACCGTTTCCGGTTTGATCTCGGTAACGCGCAAAAGCACCGGACCGAACGCGCCCTGGACGACCGGGCTGACTTCGTTGACGGCAAGCGCGAATGCGGCATCGGCGACCGCCTTGTCGGTGATCTTATCCTTGGAGAGCGTGCCGAGCAGCGTGTCGGCCGGGGTCTTGCCCTGCGCGGTGACGATCTTGTCGAAAGTGGCGCCCGTCTTCAGCGAATCGGATGCCGCCTTGGCGGCGTCCGCGGAAGGAAACACCAGCTGTTCGATGGTGCGCATTTCCGGCGTGGTGTAGCGGCCCTTGTTCTTGTTGTAGTCGTCGCTGACCTGCTGGTCCGTTACGGCGCTGACATCCATGATGTCTTCGGGCTCGAGCCGGACATAGGAGAATTTGCGGTATTCTGGCGCCGCGTAGGTTTTCTTGTTGGCCTCGAAATAAGCCTGAAGCACGCTGTCGGATGGCGCCTCGATGGGCTCCACCAACGCCTTTGGCAAGATCAGATAGTCGATGGTGCGGTCTTCGCCGCGATAGAGCGCAACTGCCTTGAAGAAGGTGTCTGGAGCCTTGAGGCCGTCCGAAACCGCTTCGACGATCTGCTGGCGCACCGCCACCTGAGCCCGGTTCTTCAGATAATCCTCCGGCCGCATTCCCAGTTCGCGCAGGCGGGATTCGAACAGCCGGCGGTCGAACTGACCATTCGGGCCCTGGAAGGCGGGTTCCTGCCGCGTCAGTTCGGCCAGCCTGTCCTTGGAGAAGCCAAGCCCGAGCTTGCGCGCCTGTTCGTCAAGGACGGCGCCGGACACCAACTGAGCCAGCACCTGGTTGTCGATGCCATAGGCCTTGGCCTGGTCGCGGCTGATGCGCTGGCCGATCTGCTGCTGCAGCATGGCGATCTGGCGATCATAGGCGAGGCGGTACTCGGTGATCGACACGGTGGTGCTGCCGGCGGTGATCACCGCATGATGGCCAGCCAGGAAGCCGCCCGTCATCCGCGTGGTGACGCCCCAGGCAAGGAAACTCAACACCAGCAGCGACAGCAGGGCTTTCGCGACCCAGGTCCCTGCCGCGCTTCTCAATATACCAAGCATTGTTACTTCCGATTTTTGCGCAGTTTTGCGTGCGCCCGAGTCTGAAACAAGCGCAATAGCGCCCTTCCGGCTCACTGTCGATTGCTTTGTGGCCTGATTTTGATAGGGAGGGCGAGACCCCAATGTCGCCCGGAGAACCAGATCCCCATGACGCCAGGAATTCGACCGCTCGTTGCCGGCAACTGGAAAATGAACGGCACCAGCGCTTCGCTGAACGAGCTCAGGATGATCGGCAACGGCTTCATGAGCGGGCTCGACGCAGAGACCGAAGCATTGGTCTGCGTGCCGGCGACCTTGCTGTCGCGCGCCGTCGAAATCCTGTCGCGCACGCCGGTGCGGGCCGGTGGCGAGGACTGCCACATCAAGGAAAGCGGCGCCTTCACCGGCTGTGTCTCAGCCGAGATGCTGAAGGATGCGGGCGCCAGCCACGTCATTGTCGGCCATTCCGAGTGCCGCGAACAGCGCAGCGAGGACGATGCCATCGTCCTCGCCAAGGCCTCGGCGGCGTGGCGGGCAGGGCTCGTCGCCATTATCTGCATCGGCGAGACCAAGGCGGAGCGCGAAGCGGGCACAGCACTCGACGTGTTGTCGCGGCAGGTCGCCGGCTCGGTGCCACCGAGCGCAACGCCCGCCAACACCGTTATCGCCTACGAGCCGGTATGGGCTATCGGCACCGGCCTGACGCCGACCGCCGAAGACGTGGCGGAGGCGCACGCACATATCCGCCAAAAACTGGCGGAAGCGCTCGGCGCAGTCGTGGCCGGCAAGATGCGCATTCTCTATGGCGGCTCGGTCAAGGCGTCCAACGCAGTCGAACTGCTGGGCGTCAAAAACGTCGATGGCGCGCTGGTTGGCGGCGCCAGCTTGAAGGCATCCGACTTTCTCGCCATCGCCGAGGCATACCAGAATATCGCGTAGGCCCCGGAATTTCGTTGCCGATCAGTTCCGTCATCGACTTATGAACGCAGCAGTTCGGCGGAAATCGTTGCAAAGGGCGCATTGCTTCCCATATTCCGGCCACGGGCTTGGAAATGCCGTTAAAGCATTGTATGGAGCCGCCTCCAAATCACCGGCCCTGATCGCCAGGGAGCGGCAGGGCTTGCCAGGATAAAATATGGAAACCGTACTGATCGTCATCCACCTCATGGTCGTGCTCGCCCTTGTCGGCGTGGTGCTGCTGCAACGCTCCGAAGGCGGTGGTCTCGGCATTGGCGGCGGTTCCGGTTTCATGACCGCGCGTGGCGCCGCCAATGCGCTGACGCGGGCGACGGCGATCCTGGCCGCGGCCTTCTTCGTGACGTCGCTGACACTCTCGATCGTTGCCCGCTATGGCGAAAAACCGATCGACATTCTCGACCGCGTGCCGGCCGACAGCGGCAACGGCGTGCTCAATCAGTTGCCCGGCACGACGGCGCCGACGCCGCCTTCGGGCAACAACGAACCGGCCGCGCCCGCGGCCAACGGCGCCGCCACCACGCCGCCCGCCACCACGGCCCCGGCGACGGCTCCATCTCCGGCGACGCCACCTGCAACCGATTCGGCTGCGCCGCCGGCTTCCAATGGCGTTACCTTGCCGGTCACGCCGCAGGTTCCGAACCAGTAGTCGGTAGGGTCGGATGCCGCGATCTGTTGTTGTTTCAACACAGTCGCGGCAAATGGCACACGATCACGAAGATTCGACCGCACCCCGTGCTTGAGGCCCGTACGCCACTTCGATTATAGATTGCCGGCGGCACTTTCTGCGCCCTTGGGGGGCGCCGGGCGACGCCGTGGGCAACAAGCATTGAACGATCGGATCTTCGCCATGCAGCTTCGCAGCTTCATTTTCATGGGGTTTTGTGCCGTATTCGGCATGAGCTCCGCGGTCTTCGCCGGCACTCCGGCAATGACCTCACCGCAGGCGGTTGGCAAAACCGCTGTCATCAACGTCGCCGCCAAGAGCGATGCGACGCAGCTGAAGCTTCTCAAGAAGAAGAAAAACCCGAGCCCGGATGATCTGGCTCAGATCAGCAAGCTCGAAGACAAGATCGCCGCCGAGAGGGATCTCGCCCGCGTCAAGGCGCTCGAGGCCCGCAAGCTGGCGATGCGCGATGCGGCGAAAGCCAGGGCCGATGCCCAGCGCCAGGCGTTCCTGGCAAGCAAGGGCAAGCCGGTCGTGGTTGCCGACGCCAAGCCAGGCAAGAAGACCACCAAGATCATCGCTCCGGTTGACCCGATCGCGCCGATCGAGCCGATCGAATCGGCTGAACCGCTTCCGGCCGAAGCGATGAATATCGCGCTGACCGGCAACAATGGCGAATTGCGCAGCGAGGCCCCGGGCCAGAAGCCGACGAGCGGCGGACTGTTCGCCGGCCTGTTCGGCGGCACGTCCTCTGCCTCGTCGATTGCCTATCTCCCCGAAACGCGCGCGCTCGACCAGGCTCTCGCCAAGCGGCAAGCCAAGAAGCAGTTCAAGGTGAAGCCGGAATTCGTGCCGCAGGACGTCGAATTCAGCGGCTATGAGCCGGGTACGATCGTCATCGATACCAGCGCGCGCCGCCTCTACCTCGTCGAATCGGCTTTCACCGCCCGCCGCTATGCGATCGCGGTCGGCCGCGAAGGCCTGCAGTTCAAGGGCAAGGTTGCCGTTGGCGACAAGCAGGAATGGCCGCGCTGGATCCCGACGCTCGACATGCAGAAGCGCGAACCCAAGCATTACGGCCAGTACAAGGACGGCATGCCCGGCGGCGGCCAGAACCCGCTCGGCGCCCGCGCCATCTATCTCTACGACGGCAAGAAGGACACGCATCTGCGCATCCACGGCACCATCGCGCCGCAGTCGATCGGAACCAGCGCTTCGAATGGCTGCTTCCGCATGATCAACGAGCACGTCATGGACCTCTACAGCCGCGTTAGGGTCGGCACCAAGGTCGTCATCATCTGATGCTTTCACAAACCTGCCGAAAGGGCCGGCTTTTGCCGGCCCTTTTGTTTTGACCAAAACACCAGTCTCGAACCTCGGGACTATCGCGCCTTCTCTGGAAAAAGCCTCAGCGGCGGTTTTTTCTCTGGCGGAATCAATTCGGCCGCGTTAAGCGATGACTCCCATGGCGCGATATGTATTCATCACAGGCGGCGTGGTTTCCTCACTTGGAAAAGGCATCGCTGCAGCGGCCCTTGGGGCTCTCTTGCAGGCGCGAGGCTATCGCGCACGCATCAAAAAGCTCGATCCCTATCTCAATGTCGATCCCGGAACGATGTCGCCTTACCAGCATGGCGAGGTTTTCGTCACCGATGACGGCGCCGAGACCGATCTCGATCTTGGCCATTACGAGCGCTTCACCGGCCGCTCGGCCAACCAGCAGGACAACATCACCACCGGCCGCATCTACAAGAACATCATCGAGCGCGAACGCCGCGGCGACTATCTCGGCGCCACCGTGCAGGTCATTCCGCATGTCACCGACGAGATCAAGAATTTCGTGCTCGACGGCAATGACGACTATGATTTCGTGCTGTGCGAGATCGGCGGTACGGTCGGCGATATCGAGGCGATGCCGTTTCTCGAGGCTATCCGCCAGCTCGGCAACGATCTGCCGCGCAACAACGCCGTCTATGTCCACCTGACCTTGATGCCTTACATCCCCACGGCCGGCGAGCTGAAGACCAAGCCGACCCAGCATTCGGTCAAGGAACTGCGCGGCATCGGCATCGCGCCCGATATCCTGCTGGTCCGCGCCGACCGCGCCATCCCCAAGGAAGAGCGCAGAAAACTGTCGCTGTTCTGCAATGTGCGCGAAAGTGCCGTCATCCAGGCGCTCGACGTGCCCCACATCTATGACGTGCCGATGGCTTACCACAAGGAAGGGCTCGATTCGGAAGTGCTGGCCGCCTTCGGTATCGATCCGGCGCCGAAGCCGCGCATGGAGCCTTGGCAGGCCGTGTCCAACCGCATCCACAATCCGGAGGGCGAGGTGACGATTGCCATCGTCGGCAAATACACCGGCCTCAAGGATGCCTACAAATCGCTGATCGAGGCTTTGTCGCATGGCGGCATGGCCAACCGCGTCAAGGTCAAGCTCGACTGGATCGAGAGCGAGATTTTCGAGAAGGAAGACCCCACGCCGTGGCTGGAAAAGGTGCATGGCATCCTGGTGCCCGGCGGCTTCGGCGAGCGCGGCTCGGAAGGCAAGATCCTGGCGGCGAAATTCGCCCGCGAGCGCAAGGTGCCGTATTTCGGCATCTGCTTCGGCATGCAGATGGCCTGCATCGAGGCAGCGCGCTCGCTGGCCGGCGTCGAACACGCCTCGTCGACCGAATTCGGTCCGACCGACGAGCCGGTCGTCGGCCTGATGACCGAATGGCTGAAAGGCAACATGCTGGAGAAGCGCCGCGAAACCGGCGATCTCGGCGGCACCATGCGGCTTGGCGCCTATCAGGCTGAACTCGCCAAGGGTTCGAAGATCGCCGACATCTATGGCGACACCCAGATTTCCGAGCGCCATCGCCACCGCTACGAGGTCAACATCGACTACAAGGAACGGCTCGAGGATTGCGGCCTGGTGTTTGCCGGCATGTCGCCTGACGGCGTGCTGCCGGAAACGGTCGAATACCCCGACCATCCCTGGTTTATCGGCGTCCAGTATCATCCGGAGCTGAAGAGCCGGCCGCTTGAGCCGCATCCGCTGTTCGCCAGCTTCATCTCGGCCGCGGTGGACCAGTCGCGGCTGGTATAAGCAGGCCGCGTTGCCATGCAAACCTATGTTGCGTTGCTCTACAGCATTATCCTCGGCGAAGGCCGCCGGGTCGTCATGGCCGACCTCAAGGCGATGGCTGAACAGCTTGGGCTGAAGAACCCGCGCACCCTGGTGGCGACCGGCAATCTGGTCTTCGAGACACGGGCGACTGGCATCGCCAAGCTGGAACAGCGGTTGGAAACGGCCTTCGAAAAAACCTTCGGCCGCAATGTCGTCATCATCGTGCGCACTGCCGAGGATTGGCTGAAACTTGCCGCCGGCAACCCATTCCCGGCCGACTCTGCCGAGGCAGGCGATCAGGTGACCGTGCGGGTGATGCGCAAGCCAGCGCCAGCGGATGGTGTGGCCGCGCTCCAGGCCTATGCCGCCGAGGACGAGAAGGTGGCTTCGGTCGACGGTGACATCTGGGTCGTCTTTTCGCGCCAGCGACCAAGCTCGCGGCTGCTCGCTGCCATGAACCACAAGCGCATGGGCATCGGCACCGCACGCAACTGGAACACGGTGCGGAGGTTGGCTGAGATGGTGGAGTAGGGAGTAGGGAGTAGGGAGTAGGGAGTAGGGAGTAGGGAGTAGGGAGTAGGGAGTAGGGAGTAGGGAGTAGGGAGTAGGGAATGTCTCATATAATCATCT